>DATARX010000421.1:0-7463 GCA_036263955.1 Rhodopila sp. | reverse complement strand
CGCGGCCAAAATCAAATTCTTCATCGGTAGGCTCCATGATTCCGCCGAGGCGTTCCCGGCTTCGATGACGCGTAGATGGACCCGAAACCACATGGTGAGAATGCTGCAGAGCAGCATCGGAGTTATGCGTACAGCGCGATGAATACCGAAAGGTCATGCAATCTCGTTAACCCTGCAGCGCAGCACGGGTGCGAACGGTCCCCGCCGAAGCCCATCGGCTGTGCGCGCCTTCAACCGCGATCGTCGCAGAGAAGAAAGAATTCTTGCATCGCGCGGAATGTTCGCCTATTGTGCCGGTCGAACAAACGTCGAACGTTAGCCAAGGACCACCCACATGTCCGCCATCCTGCCGCTCGCAACCACGCTCCCCGCCGCAATCCTGGAAACAATTCTCTCTCGGCTGGCGCTCCTCTTCCTCTCCGGCGCCGCCGGCGACATGACCGCCGCGCGCCAGGCCGCGATCCACATGCTCGCCGAACATCACCCGGAAACCGAGGACGAACTTCGCCTCGCCGCCAACATTGTCAGCTTCGGCTATCACGCGCTCGAAGCCCTCGGCCAGGCCAGCGACCCCGGCATGCCGCTGGCCAGAGTCCTTCGCCTGCGCAGCGGCGCCGTCGCCCTCAACCGGGAATCCGACAAGGCACGCCATCGCCTCGGCCAAATCCAGCAAGCCCGGCGCGAGGCCGCATCCGCCCAAATTGCCAAAGGCTGCGCCGAACCCGCCCAGACTGACGCGCAATCGGCATACACCGAAGTAAAGCGCGAAAACGTCCTCGACCTGATTGAGGACACCAGGACGGTTTCGGCCGTCGCCAAAGCCAATGGCCTGACCTGGACCCAGGCCTATGAGCAGCGCCAGCGCGACACGCGCATCGCCGCCAGCCTCAAACGGGCCGAAGCCCGAATAACCGCCCAGGCTGATGTCCCGCCGCCCGGCGCAATCCCCGGCACCCAAGCGGTAACCCGGGCCGTCTGACCAGGCGCGCGAGCCTCATCCGAAGCATGACCAAACGCGCCAATCCGCCTGATCGCCAATCCGCCAAATCGCCAGACCGCCCTTTGGCCAGTCCGCCCTTTGGCCAGGCCGCCCGACGCACGAGCGCCCAACCCCAAATCGCCGCGCTCTCCGTGTCTCCGCCCATCTCCGTGCATGATTTCCAGCCCAAAACAAAGCCGGACCCATCAGCGCCACAGACGACTCGTCCACGAAGGCACAAAGCCGGACCCATCAGTCCCGCAAAGTCCGCGCAAGCACGCTCGCCCGAACCATCCCCGCCTCACCCCGGCGGCGCCACCGACAACCCATTCACCTTGTGCTGCTCGATGAATTTCGCCACCAACCCGGATGCCTTGGCCTCTTCGACAAATGCCCGCAGCCATGCCGCCCCGGCCGCATTCGCCTTTGCCGTCCCGACGGCCTGCTGCACCGCGGTGAACTGCCCGCCCAGAATCACTGCCCCCGGCATCTTCTGCACATCGCTGAGCAGCCGCGGCCGCAACCCGGCCAGCGCCTCGAACTTCTCCGCCGCGAACTGCTCATACGCCGCGTCCAGGCTGTTCGATCGCACCAGCGTCGCCTGCTTGATGTTCCGCTCGAGCCACAAATCGTAGGCACTGCGTGCCGTCACCGCGATCCGCACGCCCGGCTTGTCCACATCGGCGATCGTCTTCAGCGGCGAGCCCGGCGGCACCATGTAGGTCGCCTCGATCTCCGCATACGCCGCTGTGAATGCGATCTTTTCCGCGCGCGCGGGCTCCGCGCCGATCAGTCCGATATCCCACACATCCTTGCCGGCCTGGTCGGCCAGCTCACCCGGCCGCGGGAACGGTACATACGTCACGGGCACCCCCAGCCGATCCGCGATCGCCGCCGCCATGCTCGGCGATACCCCCGCGGGATCGCCCGCGGCACTCCGCCCGGTGACCAGCAGGAAGTTCGACATATTGATGCCGGCCCGCAGCACCCCATGGGGTGCAAGCTGAGCCTTGATTTCTGGAGTCATGCGGACAGTTCCATCCCCGGTTGCGACCGCGATGCTATGCGCGGGACCGGGACTAGGGCAACCCGGACAGGCCGGTTGACCATGCGCCGAACCCATCCCGGTCAGCGCCGCCAGTGCCAGACCGGCCAAAAACCGCCGCATCAGAAACGACCCATCGGAAGCGACCCATCAAAAACGAACCGCGTCCACCGTCGCGATATCCAGCATCCGCTCGATCACCTCGGGTTCCTGCGCCCCGGCGATCGCGTGCGCGCCATCCACGACGAAACAGGGCACCCCGTTGATCCCCAACCGATGCGCCCGCAAATTGTCGCTGTGCACCCCCTCGGCCTCGGCGTCGGATGCCAGGAACCGACGCACCGCCAGCGGATCCATGCCGCACGCGGCGGCCACCGCGATCAGCACCGCATGATCCCCAAGATCATGCCCATCGGTGAAATGCGCCGCGAACAGCGCCTCCACCAGACTGTCCGCCCGCCCATAACCGGAGGCATAGCGAACCAGGCGATGCGCATCGATCGAGGACGGCGTGCGGCGAATGCGGTCGAAACGGAACGCCAGCCCCTCCTGCCGGCCGACTTCGCTGATCGTCGCGTAAAGCCGCCGGGCCCGGTCTTCGCCGCCGAACTTGCGCACCACATAGTCGGGCCGCGGCATCCCGATCCGCGGCATATCGGGGTTCAGCAGGAACGGCCGCCAGATCAGCTCGAACCCAAGGTCGGGGCGGCGGCGCAAGGTCCGCAGCAGGCGCCGGACCCCCAGGTAACACCACGGGCATACGAGATCATGCACGATCTCGATCTGCAGCCTGGCGCGGGGTGGCGAGAGGATGTTCACCCGGGAAGTGTGACGCTTTCGCGGCGAAATGTCACGTGGCTATCACCGAGATGGCATAAGCTTCGCAATCCGCTGGATCACCTGTGCGCATCCGGTCTAATGCCGTCGCGGAACGGCTCGGTGCTCGATACGATATGACCAGATCAGCGGAACAATCTGCGCTGCGGACCCGGCTCCCGCAAACGGGCGCTCAAGCGGTGGCTCACTGGGCAAGGCAGACGCCGAACGCGATCGCCATCGTCGAGGTCGGCCACCGCTATACTTACGCGGATCTGGCGACGCTGATTGTCAAAACGACGAAGTATATGCGTGCCGCCGGCGTGTCGCCCGGCACGATCGCCGGGATCGAGTGCAGCAGCTTCTTCATGCACCTGGTCGTCATCCTGGCATGCGAATGCCTGGGGATCACCACCACCTCCCTCGCGCCGGTCGAACTGAACAGCGACAACGAACTGCTGTCGCGCTGCGATGTGCTTTACGTCGAGACGGTGAACGACGCCGTCCGCCAACGGCCCCAGGTGGTGCCTTTGACCATCGACCGCATCGCCGAAATCGTCCGCATCCCGCTCGTGCAAGCCGATTTCGGCGTGCTCGAATTCCAGCCGGAGCCCGAGTCCGGCGGCCGCATCGTCAAGACCTCCGGCACCACCGGCAAGCAGAAATGCATGTGCAACAGCAGCATCGGGATCGAGCGCGGGGTGCAAGCCACCGAGATCATCCTGAATGCCCTGGATGCCAGCGCCAATTTCCTCTGTCTGTATCCATTCTCCTACCGCCCGAGCTACACGGATTCGATCCTGGCCTTGCGGTCCGGTCGGACGGTCGTCTTCACGGCATTGGAGATTTTCTTCCAGGACCTGGCGGCGATCGGCGACAGTCACACCGTGCTGATGCCGTCCGAGGCCGTGACGCTGTGCGCCCGGTTCGAAGAGTCGCTGTGCGCCGAAGTTACCGGCCCGCGCGACCCCGGCGTGAAATGCGGCGTGCAGATCAATGGCGGCGCCCTTAGTGCGTCGTTGCGGCGCGACCTGCTCGCGTCATTCGCGACCAGCGTCTGCAATACCTACTCGTCGAACGAGACGAACTATGTCTCCCTGGTCGACGGGCAGGGTGTCGGTACGCTGCTTCCCGACGCCGAAGTCCGCATCGTCGGCGAGGACGGCCGGGACCAGCCGCCGGGTGAAATCGGAACGGTGGTGATACGGACCTCCCGGATGGTCCCTGGCTACCTGTGGAATGAGGCGCTGACCGCTCGGCATTTCGTCGGCGGCTGGCATATCACCAGCGATCTCGGCTTTTGTCCGGTCCCCGGTCAGCTTGTTGTGGTCGGTCGCGCCGACGACATGCTGAACATCGGTGGGATCAAGGTGCCGCCGCAACCGATCGAGGACGGCATTAAGGCAATCGAGGGGGTTACCGACGCGGTGCTGCTGTCGATCGAGGACAGCCTCGGCCTCAGCGACCTGCATCTGGTGGTCGAGCGGTCGGACCCGACGCGCGACGAGGAACTGGATCGTCTGATCCGCCCGCTGGTCCATCATCATGGCCGCGATTTCGTGGCCCACTACCGCGACAGCCTGCCGCGCACGGACTCCGGAAAAATCCGGCGGGGCGCGCTGAAACAACTGATCGCCGCCGGGTCGTAGGTGCTATTCCACCACCAGGTCGGGCCAGAACCGGGCCAGCGGCGAGGCAGCCATCACGCAGCGGACGGCGTCCTGGTCGGCCGCCAGCATCGTCTTGCGCCAATTCCCGGCGGCCGCGGCGGCATCGCGGTAGATCGCATAGTAGCCCGCCTTGCCGCGATGAACGGTGCTGCGCGCGACGAAATCCTCAGTCTGCCGGTTCCAGTCGAGACCGGCGAAGGCCAGGATCCGGTGCGACAGGGCCTCGGGCCGCATGCACAACGCCTCATAGAGCACGACGTGGACGTTCGGCAGCGCGGCCAGGGCGGCATAGGCCGGTTCGTTGAAGGCGCGCCAGCTCCAGGCATATTTCGCCGCATCGGGAAGCGCCTGGAAGCCGGGGCCATCGACACCGAGCGTCGCGGCGAACGCAACGGCGGCGGCCTCATCGAACGGCATGTCGGTGCCGTCGGTCCGCAGGTCGAAACGAAGCTGGCGAGCGCCGCGCATCACCGAGGCCACCTGGCCGCACGGATGGCGCAGGATGAAAATCGTGCGGCTGAGCGGCAGCGATTGGGCCAGAACCGCGGCACCCTCGGCCCAGCGATTCGACTTGATCGCGACCCGGGGCGCCGGATGGACGGCAAAATCCGGTATCGGCACGCCTGCGAAATATCGAACCGGCGGGGGGAGACGGCCGGCCGCCTTGACCGCGGCGGCGATCGCCAGACGGACGCTGCTCGCCCAGGCCGGTTGAAAGCTTTTGCGGAAGAACGGCCGGAAGCTGACGGCACGCGGTCCGCGATCGGCGATCCAGCGCCCAAGCAGGGCCGGCAACGCATCGGCATCCAGTTTGGAGGGGGCGGGGAGCGTCTCGTCAGGCTCATGCCGGTACAGCACGTCCGGGTGGCTGTCGACGATCTTCGCGAGCCAGGTCGTGCCTGACCGTTGCGCCCCGAGAATCAGGATCGGTGACGCCACGGCCTCCGCCGTGACAAACCCAGGCGCGTTCATTGTTGGGGGGCCTCCAAGCGATCCAGGTTACCGCCGTTCAAGGCCAGCCGGACCGAGTGCCCAATCCGAGGCGCACGCGATCGTCGCGCCGGTACCGGCAATCCTGACCCGAAATCCCATCACGCTGCCCCCGGCTACCAGTCTCATCATTGCGCGATTCCGCCACCGGGCGCTACTCCAGGTCTTATGAGCAAACGGTCGCAACAGATCGACGCGTTCTTCCGCCAGGGCCAGCAGCTGCATATGGCGGGACGGCTGGCGGAGGCGGAACCGATCTACCGGCAGGTGATCGCCGCGGCGCCGCGCCACGCCGAAGCGCTGCATGCCCTGGGCGCACTGGCGCTGCAAGCCGGGCGGCCGGCGATTGCGGATACGTTGCTGACACAGGCGATCGCCCTGCGGCCCGCCGCCGAATTCCAGCTGACCCGGGCGAACGCGCTGTTGGCGCTGCGCCGGCCGGAGGAGGCGGCACAGGCGGTTCGGCTGGTTCTGCGCGGGCGGCCGCACAGCGCCGAAGCGCACCAGGTGCTGGGCCATGCCCTGAGTGACGCCGGCCGGCCCGAGGAATCGATCGAGGCCTACCGGACGGCGCTGCGGCTGAAGCCAGGATTGCCCGACATCCGCAACAACCTGGGCATGGCGTTGCGGCAGGCCGGCCGGCGGGCGGAGGCGGAACAGGAATTGCTGCAGGCGCCGCTGGACCCCGAGGCATTGGTGAACCTGTCCAGCGTCCAGAAGGAACGGGGAGCGTTTGCCGATGCGGAGGCGACCTTGCGGCGAGCGTTGCAGCTCGCGCCCGATAACCCGGTGCTGCGCTACAACTGGTCGTTGCTGATGTTGTTGCTGAATCGGACTGATGAGGCCTGGGACGGGTGGGAGCAGCGATTCCGCGCCGGCGCCATTCCCGGCCGCCCGTTCGCCGAACCGCAATGGTCCGGCGAGCCGCTCGGCGACCGCCGGCTGCTGGTGCACAGCGAACAGGGGCTGGGCGATGTTATCCAGTTTGCGCGCTACCTGCCGGGAATCGCGGGGGATGTGGTGTTCGAGGCGCCGCCGCGGCTGGTGCGCCTGCTGTCCGGCAATCCGGCCCTGCCGCCGATGGTGCCGATCGGCGGGGCGTTGCCGCGGGTCGACACGGTTATCCCGCTGCTGAGCCTGCCCGCGCGCACCCGGGTCGCGCCGGTCAAACCGCCTTACCTGTTCGCCGAACCCGATCGGGTCGCCCTCTGGCGGGCGCGGATCGGCGCCGATGGGCTGCGGATTGGGATCAACTGGCAGGGTTTCCCCGGACGGTTCGAGGACAAGGGACGCTCGATGCCGCTGGCGGCGTTCGCGCCGTTGGCCACGATTCCCGGCGTGCGCCTGATCAGCCTGCAGAAAGGCGAAGGCGAGGAGCAGATCGCCGGCGCCGGCTTCGCGGTCGAGACGCTGGAGGGGCTGGATGCCGGGCCGGACGCGTTTGTCGATACGGCGGCCGCGATGATGTCGCTGGATCTTATCGTTTCATCCGATACTTCCATTCCGCATCTCGCCGGGGCGCTCGGGCGGCCGGTCTGGGTGGCGCTGCGCCTGGTGCCGGATTGGCGCTGGATGATAGAGCGCGCGGACAACCCATGGTACCCGACAATGCGGTTGTTCCGGCAGACGACCGATGGCGACTGGGCGCCGGTGTTCGCCGCGATGGCTGGGGCGCTGGCGCGATGAGCAGCCCGACGATCCCGGTTTCCTGGGGCGAACTGCTGGACAAGATCGCGATCCTGTCGATCAAGGTCCAGCACCTGCGGGTTGCCGCGGCGCGGGATAATGCGACTCGGGAACTGGCGCTGCTGCGGCAGGTGGTGCCCGAGGGGCGCGGTATCGCCGAACTGGAAGCGGCTTTGCTGGCGGTCAACACCAGGTTGTGGCGGATCGAGGACCGGATCCGGGAAAAGGAAGCCGCCGCCGATTTCGGTCCCGATTTCGTCGCCCTGGCGCGCTCGGT
>DATARX010000412.1:0-2357 GCA_036263955.1 Rhodopila sp. | reverse complement strand
ATCGTGTCGATCGCGCTGTACTCGCCGGACACCGCGGTCTTGCCGAAGTTGAACGAATGGCTGGACGACAGCGTGACCACGCCGTCATAGGCCTGCCCGCAGGAACTCACGAAGCTGCCGCTGCTGTTGAAGCAACCGGTGGTACCGGTCAGTCCAAGCGCCACCTGCATATCGGCGGAGGTCACCAGCATCGACCCGCCGGCTCCCGGCTGATTGCCCGACGACAGATTGGCGATCGCCGTGGACAGAACCGTGTTGGTCGGCTCGCCCGGCGAAGCCGCCGTCAGCGCCGCGACATAGGCCGGATAGCTCAGTGCATAATCGGCGGTCTCGCTTTGCCCCAGGAAGCTGCCGGATGCCTGGTCGAACACGATCCCCACCGTGCCGCTGTTGGTATACAGCGAATCGATCGTGCCGATCGCGGCGTCGATCGCGCCCTCGACCTGTGCCGCGTCCGCCGCCCCGGTGACCGAGGGATCGAAATACGGCGCGATCGTCAGCGCCGAAGCCGGATGAAGGCCGATCATCGTAGCCCAGAACACAAGTCCCCCCGCACGCAAGGGCAGGGTTCGAAACCGTCCGATCAAAGCGCAATCTCCTGAAATACCGGGTGCGCGGCACGGCCGGCCCCGACATCGATACCACAAACGAAAGCGAACTCTTTTCGGTTCCGCGATGGACCTTTACCCTGGCCGTCGCCCCGCGGACAAACCCCAAATATCAATTTCATCGCCACAGCATGCCGGCTGCTCGCAACCGGCATTGGCCTTCGCTGTCACGGTATCGTAGTCTTCGCCCGAGATGTCCCTTCTACCCCAGTGAACGAGACTCAAGTGACCGAGACCCAACCGAACCAGATTGCCGTCACCCGCACCGCCACCCCGCGACAGACCCCCGCGGACGAGACGCTGGCTTTCGGGAAGGTCTTCTCCGACCACATGTTCCTGATGAACTACGAAGAAGGGAAGGGGTGGCATAACCCCCGTATCGAGCCGTACGCGCCGTTCACGCTCGACCCCGCCACCTGCGTCCTGCACTACGGCCAGGCCATCTTCGACGGCCTGAAAGCGTTCCGCGGCCAGGACGGCCAGATCCGCCTGTTCCGCCTGCCGGACCACGCCCGCCGCCTGAACAAATCCGCCCACTACCTCTGCATCCCCGAACTCGACCCCGCCATGGTCGAGGCATCCATCCGCGCCCTGGTGGAGGTCGACCAGCGCTGGGTCCCGTCGCTGCCCGGCACTTCGCTGTATATCCGCCCCACCGTGATCGCGACCGAGACTTTCCTCGGCGTCCACCCCTCGCACAGCTACCTGTATTACGTGATCGTCGGCCCGGTCGGCGCCTACTACAAGGAAGGCATGAACCCGGTCCGCATCCTCGCCTCGGACACCTATGTCAGGGCCGTCAAGGGTGGCCTGGGCGCCGCCAAGACCGCCGGCAACTACGCCGCCTCCCTGTTCGGCGCCGAGCAAGCCGCGAAAGCCGGCTACACCCAGGTGCTCTGGCTCGACGGCGTCGAGCACAAATACCTCGACGAAGTCGGCACCATGAACATCATGCTGAAAATCGGCGACGAGGTGATTACCCCGCCGTTGAACGGCGCCATCCTCGCCGGCATCACCCGCGACTCCGTCCTGACGCTGCTGCGCGACTGGGGCCTGCGCGTCTCCGAACGCCAGATCAGCATCGACGACGTCATCGCCGCCGCCAAGGCCGGCACCCTGGAGATGTGGGGCACCGGCACCGCCGCCGTCATCTCCCCCGTCGGCGAACTCGGCTACAAGGGCGAGCGCTACATCATCAACGGCGGCAAGACCGGCGCCCTGACCCAGAAGCTGTACGACACCATCGTCGGCATCCAGTACGGCACCGCCGAAGACCCCCATGGCTGGGCCCGCCCGTTAGGCAGCAGCCCCTCGGGAAAAGGCTCGGGCGGGTAGGGCATCGTTCCCGTCGTGTCATGGCCGGGCTTGGCCCGGCCACCCACGACTTGCTGCGGCATCAATACTCTTATCGCCGGGAGCGTAATCACGGCAAAGGCGATGATCGGTATTGAAGCGGACTTTCGGGTTTATGTAGCAAGCACACCAAAAGCGCTGACCTGATACAAAATCTTTGCCGCGAACATCTGGCGATTGAAGCCTGCGGTTAGTCGGTTATCCGATGAGTGGCGGCTGCCACCAACCTGGCAGCAGATGGCGGGGTGGCATCGGGAAGCCTTCGCGCTCCCACATCCAGGCCGCAGCCGCGAGGCTCAGCGTCTTCCTGGCGGTGTTCACCGTTGCCAGTTTCAGCCGCCATTCCTCAGCAGACCACGCGGAATAGGGCTTCGTGACGATGATGGCGCTCTCCGG
>DATARX010000372.1:0-3372 GCA_036263955.1 Rhodopila sp. | reverse complement strand
GGCCGGTCCGGCACCCGGCGCACCGTGATCTTCGCCTCGTCGCGGGAATAGGCAATCCCGGCTACAATCTCTTTTTCCACGATCTCGTCCTCATCCACCACCAGGGTCCCGGTGTCCTCGCCCGGCAGCGCATCCGTGAAGCTGGACAGCACGCGCACCCGCACCCGTTCGTTCATCGCCAGTTCAACGCTGCGCGTCTGCAATACCTTGGCGCCGACGGACGCGAGTTCCAGCATCTCCTCATAGGCGATTTTCGCCAGCTTGCGCGCTTTCGGCACGATCCGCGGATCGGTCGTATAGACGCCGTCAACATCTGTATAGATGTCGCAGCGGTCCGCCTTCAAAGCCGCCGCCAGCGCCACCGCCGACGTGTCCGACCCGCCGCGCCCCAGTGTGGTGATCCGGTGGTCCGGCGCGATCCCCTGGAACCCGGCGACCACCGCGACCTGCCCGGTTTCCATCCGGCGGATCAGTTCCGATCCCTCGATCGACTGGATACGCGCCTTGCCATGCGCGGTGTCGGTGTTGATCGGCACCTGCCACCCCTGCCAGGACCGCGCGTCGACCCCGTTTTCCTGCAGGCAGATCGCCAGCAGGCCGGAGGTCACCTGCTCGCCGGTCGCGACCACCGAATCATATTCCCGCGCATCGTGCAGCGGGGACAGTTCGGTACACCACTTGACCAACTGGTTGGTCACGCCCGACATCGCGGAAACCACCACCGCGACCTGGTTCCCATGTTCGACCTCACGTTTGACGCGCTGGGCCACATTGCGGATGCGGTCGAGGTCGGCGACGGAGGTGCCGCCGAATTTCATTACGATACGGGCCATGCGGGGGAATCGGTTGCCATATTGATGTAGGGGCGCACACATACTGATCGACGACGGGCGGAGCAACATTGATGACGAACGGCACGGTTTCGGCGACGGAAGTCGATAAGTTCGATCGTCTCGCCGCACGCTGGTGGGACCCGAACGGCCCGATGAAGCCGCTGCACCGGATGAACCCGGCGCGCGTCGCCTGGATCGAAAGCCTGCTGCGCGGCCCAACCCGCATCCTCGACCTCGGCTGCGGCGCCGGCCTCGCCGCCGAGGCTCTTGCCCGCCACGGCCACACCGTCCTCGCCATCGACGCCGCCGGCGAAGCAATCGAAGCCGCTCGGTCTCACGCCGCGGGGCAGGGGCTGCCACTCACCTACCGCGCGGGCGTGGCCGAGGACCTGCTGGCCGAGGGAGTCCGATTCCCCATGGTCACCTGCCTGGAGGTCATCGAACACGTCCCCGATCCCGCCGCGTTTCTTCGTGTGCTTGCCGCGTTGCTGGAGCCCGGCGGCACGCTGGTCCTGTCCACGCTGAACCGCACCCGCCGGTCCTGGCTGACCGCGAAAGTCGGCGCCGAATACGTGCTGCGCATGCTTCCCGTCGGAACGCACGACTGGAAAGCCTTCATCACCCCGGCCGAACTCGCGGCGATGCTGCGATCCGCCGGCCTGCGCGTCGGCCCGACCACCGGCCTGCTGGTGGATCCGCTGACCGGCCAGTGGCACACCGGACGCGATATGGCGGTCAATTATATGATGGCGGCGGTGCGGTAGAGTACGTTCAAAGTGGCTGGAAACGTACGACGAACCGCGGTTTGGTCTTCGTGTCATCGCCGGGCTTGGCCCGGTGACCCACGACTTTGGCACGGCAAGTCGTAGGTGGCCGGGCCGAGCCTATCCATGACACGGGATACCGCACGTTTCCAGTCGCCATCAAACCGCTTTAGCGGGTCGTGCCCAGGATATGGGCCACCGGTCGACTGCCAGACGATCGGCTTGCACCATCATTTTCTTGAATGAAGCACGCAAAGTGCTACATTCCCAACATGACCAAGACACTCACCCTTCGCGATGCCAATCAGACCTTCTCGAGCTGCGTCCGAGCGGTGGAGGCGGGCGAGGATTTTGTCATCACCCGAAATGGCAAGCCGGTTGCTCGCCTGGTGCCGGCGTCTTCGGTGCGGACGCTGACGGACAAGCAGAAGCAGGCGCTTGTACGTTTCCGCGAAGTGGCCAGCGAGGGATGGATGCTCAACGCCGGCCCACTCGACCGGGAAGCCTTGCACGAACGTTGACCGGGCATGAACGTTGATCGGTTCACGCTCGACACCAGCATTCTGGTCTACAGCATCGATGCAACCGCCGGGCCGCGCCACGAAATCGCAATCCGGATCATCGAGCAGGCGGTCGGCCTGGCGAGTTGCCTGACCCTTCAATCCGTTTCGGAGTTCTTCGCTGCCGTTACCCGCAAGCGCCTCATGCCCCGCGACCGTGCCGCGGCCGCCGCCCGAATCTGGTTGGACCTGTTTCCCATCGTCTGCGCGTCGGCCCAGGCCGTGACCGCGGCGCTTGACCACGTCGTCGAAGGCCGGACGTCGTATTGGGACGGCTTGCTTCTCGCAACCGCGGCCGAGGCCGGTTGTTCGGCGATCCTGTCCGCGGATATGGTCGACGGCGCGATCCTAAGCGGCGTCTGCATCATCAACCCCTTCGCCGGCGACAGCCTGTCCGAGGCCGCCGCCCGCATCCTGACCGCATCGGCAGATCCAGCGTGACAGCACCCCTCATCTACCTCATCGCCGGCGAGCAGAGCGGCGACGCCATCGGCGCCCGCCTGATCCACGCCATCCGCGCGAAACGGCCTGACGCGACCTTCGCAGGCATCGGCGGCAGCGCCATGGCGGAGCAGGGTCTGACCAGCCTGTTCCCGATCCGCGCCCTCGCCTTGATGGGGCTGCTGGAAGTCCTGCCCAAGATCTTCGAACTCAAGGCCCTGCTGAGGCAGACCGTTGCCGACATCCAGGCCCGCCGCCCGGACGTGCTGGTCACGATCGACTCCCCCGGCTTCACCCTGCGCGTCCTGAAGGCCCTGCAGCCAACCACCCTGAGGCGCGCCCACTACGTCGCCCCCCAGGTCTGGGCCTGGCGGGAAAACCGCGTCAAACACTACCCCGGCCTGTGGGACGAACTCCTGTGCCTGCTGCCGTTCGAGCCCGCCTTCTTCGCCCGCCACAATTTGCAAGCCCGCTTCGTCGGCCATCCGGTCCTGGAAAGCGGCGCCGACACCGGCAACGCCGAACGATTCCGAGCACGCCACGCCATCGCCGCCGATGCCAAGATCCTGACCGTGATGCCCGGCAGCCGGACCACCGAGGTCTACCGCCTGCTGCCGATCCTGGAGCAAACGATCCGCCTGTTGCCCGAACCCGTGGTCCCCGTCGTGCCGTTGGCGGGCCCGGTTGAGGCGGTGGTGCGCGAGCGCACCGCATCCTGGCCGATCCGCCCGATCCTGGTCGCCGATACGGCCGGGAAACATGACGCCTTCGCCG
>DATARX010000255.1:0-5355 GCA_036263955.1 Rhodopila sp. | reverse complement strand
GATCGCCATGATCGTCGTCACCACCGAGAACCTGCCGGGTCATCGTGTGCGAGAGGTCAAGGGCCAGTGCTTCGGCGTTGTCGTGCGCAGCCGAGGCATCGGCGGCAACATCATGGCCGGCCTGCGGTCCATCGTCGGCGGTGAGATCAAGGAATACACCGCCCTGCTGGAGGAGGCGCGGCGTCACGCCGTCGACCGCCTGGTCCAGAACGCATCGCTGATGGGCGCCAACGCCGTCGTCATGATGCGGTTCGACAGTTCGGAAATCGGCCAGACCATGAGTGAGATCGTCGCCTACGGAACGGCGGTCGTGGTTGACCCGGTCCAGGGTTGAATGCTGCGCGCCGCCATCCTGATCCTCGCGTCGACGGCGCTGGCCGGTTGTGTCCTGGCAGGCTGCGTCCTGGTCGGCTGGCATGTGCTGCCGTTCGCCGTCCTGCCCGCTATCCTGGTCTGCGCTCTGCTGTTCGAGCGATACGTCTACAAGCCGATCCGCCAGGACATCCCGGGCGCCGGCTGGGAGCGAACGCAGGAGCGGTTCACCGATCCGGCCTCCGGATGCGCCGTCGTGGTCTACTTCAATCGGAAGACCGGCGAACGGCGCTACGTCGCGAGCGCCGGCGAAGAATGATATGATAACGGTCGCCGCTTGAATTGACCGGGGTGCGCGCCGGGTTGGCCGTCGGCGGCGCGCGAGAAAAAGCCTCTTATATCGATCGGTGCGAGCGCCGGTGGTATGAGGCCCCAACCGCGGACAACACCATTGTAGTCGCGGCCAGGCCACGGCCACGGCTGCGTTTCGCGTGCTGGCTGATCGAGGAACCCGGATGACGACTCAGGATTTCGATATCGCCGTGATCGGTGCGGGAATGGCCGGCGCCACCGCCGCGGCTTACCTGTCCGCCGACAAACGCGTCGCCTTGATCGAAGCCGAGGAGGTCGCCGGCTACCACACCACCGGCCGCTCCGCCGCGATCTGGATCCTCAACTACGGGCCGCCCGATGTGCGCGCCCTCACGCGCCTGTCGCGACCGTTCTACGAAAACCCACCCGCCGGATTCTCCGACGTGTCCCTGATCCGCCGCCGCGCCGTCTTGCTGCTGGCCTCCGAAGCCCAGTTGCCGGACCTGGAGTCGGCGTTGGCCGCTGGGGAAGGTCTGCGCCGCCTGCCGGTCGAGCAAGCGCGAACCCTGGTTCCCGCCCTGCGCCCCGGCTACCTCGCCGGCGCCGCGATCGAGGACGATGCGTTCGACATGGACGTCGCCGCGATCCACCAGGGCTTCCTGCGCATGCTCCGCGCCAACGGCGGCGTCCTCGCCCTGCGCCGCCGAGCCGGGCGGATCGCGAAGCGGGGCGAAGTCTGGGACATCGAGACCGCATCGGGAGACGTCTTCCGCGCGCCGGTACTGGTCAATGCGGCAGGCGCCTGGGGCGACGCCGTCGCCACCCTCGCCGGCGCCGCGCCGCTCGGTCTGCAACCCTGCCGCCGCACCGCGGCGATTATCGACCCGTCGCCCTTCGACGTGTCCGACTGGCCCATGTTGATCGACGTGAACGAAGGCTGGTACGCCCGCCCGGAAGCCCGCACCCGGCTGATGGTGTCGCCCGCTGACGCCACCCCGACCCATCCGCACGACGTCCAGCCCGAGGAAATCGACGTCGCCATCGGCATCGATCGCATGCAGCAGGCGCTGCAGATCGCGGTGCGGCGGGTCGAGCATAGCTGGGCCGGCCTTCGCACGTTTACCCAGGACGGCAGCCTCGCGTTCGGCTGGGATCCGCAAATTCAGGGTTTTTTCTGGTGCGCGGGGCAGGGCGGCTACGGCATCCAGACCGCCCCGGCCGCCGGCCGCCTGGTCGCCGACATGGTCCTGGGCCGCGACCCGGGCGCGGCCGCGACGGTAACCGCTTCGGTCGCGCCGGGGCGTTTTGCCGCCTCGTCCGCGGTCAGACGGACTCCGGCGGCTGAAAGCTTTCAATGAGATACAGCGGACGCTGCTTCGTCTCGTTGAAGATCCGCCCCAGATACTCGCCAATGACACCCAGGGTGAGAAGCTGCACCCCGCCGAGGAACAGCACCACCGCCATCAGGCTGGGATAACCCGCCACCGGATTGCCGAACAGGATCGTCCGGACCACAAGCTGCAGGATGAACATCGCGGCAAGGACAGACACCGCCAGTCCAAGATAGCTCGCCACCTTCAGCGGCATGACCGTGAAGCTGGTGATGCCCTCGATGGCGAAATTCCACAGCTTCCAATAGTTCCAGGTCGTGCTGCCGGTATGGCGCGGCGCCCGCTCATACAGCACCGCCTTGCTCGGAAAGCCCACCCACGCGAACAGGCCCTTCATGAAACGATGGCCTTCGCGAAGGGTCCGCAGCGCCTCCACCACCCGCCAGCTCATGAGGCGAAAATCCCCGGTGTTTCGTGGCATCGGCGCTTTGCCGACATCGGCCATCAGCCGGTAGAACAGCGTGGCCGTTGTCTTCTTCAGCCAGGTTTCGCCCTGCCGGACACTGCGTTGCGCATAAACGATGTCGTAGCCGTCACGCCACGCGGCAACCAGTTCGGGGATGACTTCCGGCGGGTCCTGCAGGTCGGAATCGATCACGATGATCGCATCCGCGTCGGCATGATCGAGGCCGGCGGTCATCGCCGCCTCCTTGCCGAAATTGCGCGACAGGTTGATCAGCGCCACGCGCGGGTCGCGCGCCCGCAGGCCGCGCAGAACCCTGAGCGTATCGTCGGTACTGCCGTCGTTCACATAAAGCACCGTCCAGGGACGGGCGAGGCCGTCCATGACGGACGTCAACCGGCGATGGAATTCGTCCAGGCCGGTGGCTTCATTATACGCCGGCACGATGACGCAGAATGCTGCTCTGGACTGGAGCCCGACAGCCGGATTGGCCAGGGTCGCGACGTCGTCAAGCATAGGATCCTCGGATCGAACGGATAAGGATTGGCGCGGGATCAGGCACAACACTGTAGCTTCGCCGGCGAACAAAAGCACCTATTTTGGATTTGCGGCCCCCTGGAACCGCTGACCCGTAATCGGCATGTCGAAATCGAGTTGCCTGGCGTGCTCGGTCATCTTGTAGGTTGGCCGGAAAACATCGACGCCGGCTTTATTATCCTTGTCGCTGAAAGTGCCTGCCACATCAAAGTGCTGTATCTTTTCATAGTCCTGGCTGCCGATCACCGCGCCGAACCGGGCCATGACCCCGAACGCCGACCAGAAGCCCGGCTGGACCACGAAATACGACGCCCCCAGGTTTCTTAGCAACGCGGCGATCGCCGCCTGATCGTAACTGGCCTGTTTGACACCCCGCCGCGGTTCGCCGAACGGGACGGACAGCAACAGTTTATCGGTTCGGATAACCGCGATATCGGACCGTCCGGGAATCGCCGCGAGATCGAAGACGAGATTGGCGTCACGATAGCCGGAATAGACCACGACGCCATTGGGCGGGACGTTTTTTGCCAGGTAGGCGGCGATCTGCTCATAGCCGTCCAGCCGGGGAACCGGGCAGAACAGCAGCGTGTAGGCGAGGGTACCGGCGCCCAATACCAGTCCCGCAGCCTCCCCAAGCGGCCTCGGCAGGGCCCTCAGCAGCAGCACCGGTGCCGCAATGGCCAGCGGCAGAAGCACCATGATCGTATCGCGGGGTTCCTTCAGGCTGATCGCACTGAAGATCAGATAGCCGAACAGGAGCCATGCCAGCAGCAAACCATACCCCCAACGATCGCGCTGGTTGAGAGCCCGTGTCGAGATCACCACCAATCCGCCGGCCGCGAGGACCAAAGTCAGCCAACCTAGTTGGCTGGGTAACGCCTCCAGATAGAATAGCCAGGCGGCAAGACTGTCCAACGGCAGGGCGCCTCGCAGTCCCGATACCGAATCAATATTCTTCGCGCCGAACGTCAGCATTACCAAGATCGCCGGTACAAGGCCGATAGCGGCGGCGCCCGCAGCCGCCATTGCATGACCGTCGCGCCATGCGGCTTTGCCTCTCGCCATGACGAAAGCCGCCGCGAACGCCGGAGCAACGAACCCGGCATTGTATTTGGTATAGATCGCCGCGACCAGAAACAGCGCCGTCAGGTAGATCGCCCTTGGGCGGTCGTTTTCCAGGTAGCGCGCAAGAAAGCAGGCGCTGGTCACGATCAACGCATAGGCGGGAAGATCCAGCATGACCTGCCGGCCCCACAAGGCGGCTTCGGGTGCGGCAATGACCAGCAGGCTCGCCCCAACCGCCGACCAACGCGGCAGAAAGGTCCGAGACAGCAGATAGCTGGCTCCGGCCAGCAGTCCGATGAACGCTGTCACGGTTGCCTGCGCCACGAACTGGCTGACCCCGAACAGGGCGAACGCGATCGCTTCGACGCAGTAGAACAGCGGCGGATAGAATACGATCGTCAGGGCCGGGCGTTTCAGATAATAATCAATCGCCCACCGCATCGGGTCAGCGATTGGATGGGCGGCGACAAAATCCCTGATGAACACGCCGTTCAATGCGTGCCGTGGCGCATCCTGGTTCCAGAAATCGCCCGCCACCGGTGCAGTCAGCAGAAGCGCGACGCAGGCCAGGCCCAATGCCAGGATCACGCCCAACGTCGGTAGAGCAACGGACAGACCGGGCTTGCCGGCGGCGATTGCCGAGGCCGTTGCGTGCCGCGAACGCCAAGCCATCGTCTACCCACTCCGAAACACCGTCACCAATTGCTCATAACATTCCCGTGAGCATAGGTGAAAAGGTTTCGCTCATGGTCCGGCCCCAGACCTTCACAAAGACCGCCCCACGGGCCTCCCCACGGGCCTCCTCATGGACCTCCCCATGGACCTCCGCACAGACCTCCAGCCACCTGGCCACGCCGGGGCGATGATCCGCAAGCCACCATGACCGATCAGACAATCCCCTCCGCCCGCAGTCCCGCGATCGCCGGCGCGTCGTAACCGATCTCCGCCAGGACCGCGTCCGTATCGGCCCCGGCCTCCGGCGCCAGCGTGTCCAGTTTCCCGCCCCCATGGGCCATCTGGAACCCGGATCCCATCAGCCGCAGCGTCCCGTACGGGCTGTCCACCGTCTGCATCACGCCCCTGGCGGCAATCTGCGGATGGTCGATGATCTCCTCGATCGTCCAGATGCTCGCGCAGGGCGCGCCGGCGTCGTTCAGCCGCCGCTCCCAGACCTTCGCATCCGCCGCCCCCAGCGCGTCCTCGATAATCGACCGCAACGCCGTCTCATGCGCTTTCCGTTGAAACCAGTCGCCGAACCGCGGATCGTCAAGCGCATCCGCCCGCCCGATCGCGGTCATCAGCGACCGGTACTGTTTCTCATCATTAACGGCCAGC
>DATARX010000187.1:0-7106 GCA_036263955.1 Rhodopila sp. | reverse complement strand
GTCATCATCGACAACCACGGCACCGCCATCAACGTCACCGTTCCCTTGGCCACCGCGCGCATCAAATACCGCTATTCCGCCCGCATCGACCCCACGCCGATCCGCACCGCCGTCCACCAGGCCGCCGCCCGCCACGGCTTGACCGTCACCGAGGCGGAGGAGGGGACCCCACCCGAACTGCCCCAGGACCATCCCTTCGTCCGCCAGTGCGAAGCCATCAGCGGCCAACCCGCCGCCGTCGTGCCCTTCGGCACCGACGCCTCGATCCTGCAAACGATCGCGCCCTGCATGGTAATGGGACCCGGCGACATCAACGTCGCCCACAAACCTGCCGAGGCGGTCCGTATCGCCGACCTCGCCGCCGCCGTCCCGCTGTTCCAGGCACTCGCACGGAACGCCGCCTGACGCGCCAAAACAGGCCGCCGGGCATGTCCCGGCCGCCTGGTTTTGACCCGATCCGTCAAGGCAAACCCTCCCACCCGCAACGGCGGGATCGGCCCCCCTGAAATCACTACGCGTGTCCTGCCCCCGAAATTCGCCGCACTATGCGGCGGACGCCGGGGATAAGCCGGCCACTGGAAACAACGAACGAGCGCGTCATCCCCAGCAACCCGCCGATCCTACCGGTCGACGGTCTGCGTCGAACTGCTCGGCGGGGCCGCATGCGAGTAGGACTGCGCGAACGCACTGCCGACACCCAGGCTCAGCACCGCCAAAGCGGCCAAAATCAACTGTTTCATCTCACCCTCCTGTATGATGGACCATCTGGCTGGAGACCGGCCGAGCCAGACGGGCACAGCTGCACATCTGGGCATTCTGCCCGAATTCAATCATGGTCTGCACGCCTGGGAGGCATGCGTGGATCGTCAACTCCGTGAGACATTGACGCGCTGGCCTCGGGCAGCGCCTTATCCGTGCCGAATACAAGCGACGCCCGACACCCGTGCCCGACACCAGCGCCCGACACCCGTGCCCGACACCAGCACCCGACACCAGCAAGAGACGCCGGACACAAGATGGACCTGATCAACGGCCTGCATACTTTCATCCGCGTCGTCGAAACCGGCTCCTTCTCCGCCGTCGCGCGGGAAGCCAACAGCAGCCAGTCCGCCGTCACCCGCCAGGTCGCGCAATTGGAGGACCATTTCGGCGTCCGCCTGTTCCATCGCACCACCCGCAAGCTCAGCCTGACCGATGAGGGCCAGGATCTGGTCGGCCGCGCCCGCCACCTGCTGGAGGAAGCCGAGGACCTGGAAGACACCTTCGGCAAGGACGGCGGCACCCCCACCGGCCTGGTGCGCATCGGCATCCCGGTCGGCGCCGCCACCCTTTTGGTGACCGATTTCGGTGCCCTGCTGCAAAAATACCCCGGCCTCGCGATCGAACTGGTGGTCAGCGAGCAGATCGAGGATCTGATCGCCGAACGCCTGGACATCGCCGTGCGCTTTGGCCAGTCCGCCGACACCTCGTTGGTCTACCGCGCACTCGCCACCCTCGGCTCCGCGCCCGTCGCCGCCCCCACCTATCTGGAACGCCACGGCGCACCGGAACACCCGTCCGACCTGGCGCGACATGCCTGCATCATCCAGGAGATCGGGCCGGACAGCACCCACTGGGTGTTCTCCGGACCCGATGGCCAGGTGGAAGTCGAAGTCACCGGCGCGTTCCGCTCGAACAACAGCCTGATCGTGCGCCAGGCGGTGACCGGGGGCTACGGCATCGGTTTGCTGGGCGATCCGCTCACGCTGAACGACATTCGCACCGGACGGCTGTATCGCCTGTTACCGAATTATATCGCTCGGCGACGCCAGGCTTATCTGGTCTATCCGTCGCGCCGGCATCTCGCGCAACGCACACGCGTCGTAATCGATTTCCTTATCGAGTCGTTCCGGCACATGGAGGCCCGGTTGCGCAGCGGCCGCGAATGGGGCGAAAACGATGCGACCTGGTTGGTCTGAGTAAAGGCCGGACGCGATCACGCCTCAAATTCAACCTATTATTGTGTTCAGGGCGTTTTTGCGCGCATAGGTAGGTAGTTGCCCGCAATAATAGAGGGTTGCGCTAGTCTGCCGCGCAAGTCGACACAGTCGCGCTTCGACGTAAATGATTGGCATAGGCAATACTTGCCGGTTGTATAACATCGTCGTGACTCTGACTCTTTAGAGCTTCATTGATATAAATCAACATGGCAATTATGATTTTGGCGCTAGGAATTAGACGGATCGCTTGCACCAAACCTGCACAATACGGTTCTATTTTGAACGAAATGCCCCTGATCGTGAGCCCCACCTCCTGCCCGGCCGAAACGCCCGCCGGCTCGCTCCGGTGGTTCCGCGTCGCCATCGTCGCCACGCTGGTGGTCCCCGTCCTGTTGTTCATCGGCGGCGCCTGGCTCGACTACGACTGGCTGATCAACCGGGCCACCGGCGAAGCCCAGGGCGCCGCCGAGATCGTGCGCGAACACGTGCTGAAAGTACTCGATACCAATCAACTGTTGATCCGCGAAGTCGACTGGCGCACCCGGGACATGACCTGGGACCAGATCCGCGCCAATCGCGACCCGCTGGCCGCCGAAATGCGCGCAATGATCGTGTCCTACCCACAAATCTCGGGGATCGGCCTGACCGACGGCGCCGGCCGCGAATGGGTGGCCGCGAAGCCGCCCGGCACACCCTCCGACCCGCCGGGCATCGACGTCTCGCATCGTGAATCCTGGATCGGACTGCACGACGCCGAACCCGAACCCCTGGTGACACACGCCTATGCCGGGGAGGGAACCGGAAACACCGTCTTCGCCGTCAGCCACCGCCGAACCACCCGCGACGGATCCTTCGACGGCACCATCCAGATCACCACCACGGTCGCCTACTTGACCGAGTTCTGGCAAAAGGCGATGCGCGATCAGCCCGGTGCCCGGATCGCGCTGCTTCGCTCCGACGGCGATATCGTCGCCCACATGCCGCCGCTGCCGGCGCAGGCCGCGAAACAATCCATGCGCGATACGCCGCTGATGCAAAATCTGCGGGAAACGCCGGGCAACAGCCTGTACATGGCAAAATCCCCGATCGACGGCGTCGAATGTATCTTTATCAACACAAAACTCGACGACTACCCGCTCAGCATCAGCTACAGCATGCCGGTGGCATCGCTGCTCCAACGCTGGATGCAGCGCCTTCTGATCCTTGGTGGGATCTGCCTCCTGGCGAACGTGGCGCTCACCGGCACCGTGCTCCTGGCCATGCGCCAGGCCCGCCGCCTGCACGCGGAACAGGGCCGCCGCGCCGCCGCCGAACGAATCGCGCTGGAAGGCCAGCGCCTGGAAGTCCTTGGGCAACTCGCCGCCGGCGTCGCGCACGACTTCGGCAATGTCGTCCAGGCCGTCGAAATGGGCGCCTTGCTGATCGAACGCCGCACCACCGACGACCGCATCCGCCAGACCGCCCACCGGATCGGCGAGGCCGCGAGGCAAGGCCGATCCCTGACCCGCCGCATGCTTGATTTCGCCCGCGACGACGCCTCCGCGCACGACGACGGCGCCGACCTCGTGCTGCATCCCGTCGACGCCGTCACCAGCATCGCCACGCTGCTCGCCACCACCCTCGGTCCGCAATACCGGCTGCGCCATGAAATCGAGCCGGACGGCCTCCCCGCCCTGGTGCGCGGCGACCGCAGCGGCCTGGAAGGCGCCATCATGAACCTCGCGGTGAACGCCCGCGACGCGATGCCCCGTGGCGGCCCCATCGTCATCCGCCTGACCCCCGAACGGGTCGATCAGAACGGTCCCATCACCGATCCAAACGGCCTGGCGCCAGGCCTGTACGCCCGCATCTCGGTGGAAGATGCCGGCATCGGCATGCCGGCGGAGGTGTTGTTGCGCGCCAGCGAACCGTTCTTCACCACCAAGCCACGCGGCCGCGGAACCGGGCTGGGCCTCGCCGGCGCGCGCGGCTTCGCCAGGGGCAACGGCGGCGGCTTCCGTATCCAAAGCATCCAGGGCGTCGGCACCATCGTCAGCCTTTGGCTGCCGGAAGTCGAAATCGAATCAGCCCGCGATGTCACAGGCCACGCCGTCCCCTCAGCCCACGCCGACTCCCCAGCCGGCGATGTCACCCCGGCCCACGCCGACGCCCCAGCCCGCGATGTCGCCCCAGCCTGCGGTGTCACATCAGTCGGGGATGTCACCGCGCAAGACCGGCAGTTTCATCACACCTGACACCGCCTCACATCCGGGATACGCCGCCACCGCGGGATTGTGACGCCACCCGAACGAAGGTGGATACGATCTTACCGCCTGCCCGCAGCGTCCCGCCCAACGACCCCGCGACCTTCGACTCCCCGCCCGCCCGGCACCGGTAAGGCAGCGCAACCTCCACGATCCGCAGACCGGCCCGCGCCGCCTTCATCTGCATCTCGATATTCCAGCCGTACGTCATCTCCTGCATGCCCAGTCCCCGCAGCGCCGTCCGCCCGATCGCCCGATAGGCACACATGTCGCTGTAGCGCACCCCATACAGCGTTCCCATGCCCCAGCCGGCGACACGCCCGGCCAGCACCTGGTGCCACAGCATCGACCCCGGATCGCGCCGCCCCCGCGTGCGGGATGCCAGAACGAAATCATGTGTCCCCGCCAGCACCGGTCCGGCGATCAGCCCCAGCAGGTCCCCCCGGTCCGCCCCATCGCCATCCAGGAACACGACAACCTCGCACACAGCCGCCTCGGCCCCCGCCTGGCACGCTCGCCCATACCCGCGTCCCGCATCCACCACCCGCGCCCCCGCGCGACGGGCCTCTTCCTGTGTGCCGTCCGTACTCCCGCCATCGGCAACAATCACCTCCCGCGCGATGTCGCCAGGGATCTCCGCAATCACCCCCGCAATCGCCGAGGCCTCATTGAACGTCGGAATAACAACACTGACGCCGGCACTCATAAACCGCCACCAAGTCGATTCGGCCCAAGTAAAACAACCGTGTTGTCACCCCATCGAAACATCCAACCCATCTCTTCGCCCAACCCATCACTTCGCCCAGCCCATCACTTAGCCCAGCCCATCACTTAGCAAGCCGCAAGCCGCCCCAAGGACTGTGGTGAATATCCCGGTAGCGCACACCGGACGCCGCCCAATCCCGCCAGGCACAGGCCCTACAAGCTCCACCGCAGCCCGCAGTTCGCGCACGGCGCCGGCGGCACATCCCCCAGCAGCGAGGACCGAAAGCCACGGTAAGCCGGACTATTCCAGATTTCCCGAAGTGTCTGCTGCGTCGCATCACCCAGCGTGTAATTCTCATACCCCCGGGCCGAGAACGGCGCGATGCAGCACGGCAGCGCCCGACCATGCGCGGTGAAATACATCAGCGACCACGGCCGCCGGCACGTCGCCCACGGCTTCTCGCCCGCCGCCCGCTTCAGGCTCAGCCCCGGCTCGGTCGCCCCCGACGCATCCAGCGTCACCCCCAGTGCCGCCCCGATCGCGGTGGCCGCCTCGATCGCCGCCTGCTCCGGGTCCCGCGTCGACTCGAATAACGAAAACTCCGCCCGAGCCTTGCCGAACCCGGCTTCGTCGAACACCAGCCGCTGCAGGTGTACCTCCCGCACGCCCATCCGCGCCGCCAGCCGCACGAATTCCGGCAACTGCTCCACGGTTTCCTTCAACCCGGTCAGCCACAGCGAAACCCGCGGCGTCTCCACCCCCATCTGCTTCTGGTAGGCGGTGAATTTCCCCACATCCCGCACGATCCGCGGGAAGAAATCCTTGCCCCGAATGGCGGCGTAGCTCGCGCGATCCGCCGCATCCAGCGAGACCCGCAACTCATCCAGTCCGGTATCGATGATCTCCTGGAACTTCTTCTGGTTCAGCAACGTCCCGTTGGTGTTGAACAGCACATAGGTGCCGCGATCCTTCAGATAGCGAATCATCCTCGGCAGTGCCTTGACCAGCATCGGCTCGCCCACGCCATGCAGCACCACCCGCGCCACGTTCGGCACCTGGTCCACGATGCGCGTGAACAACTCCCAACTCATGTCGGCGGGCGGCTCCAGGTCATCGAACGTCCGCGGGCAGGTCTCGCACAGCAGGTTGCAGCGATTGGTGACCTCCAGGTAAAGGCACACCGGCGGCGCCGACGCGACATCCGCCCGCTCCGCCGCCACGGCTTCGAAATAGCGGCGCGGATCCTGCAACGCTTTCGTCGACAAGGTTGTGGACATTATGGAATCCCCTTGATTGGTTCGGCGGAAGGACGCAGCAATCCAGCCAGTAAAAGTCCGATCGCCGGCACATACACAACACAAGGCCAGACGAACCGATCCCCGAACGTATCGAGGTACATCAGGATCGGCGCCGTTCCCAGCCACAACACCGCGGGGCAGGGGGCCAGCACGCTCGGTAGCGCCAGCCACGCGAAATACCACGGATAATGCGGACTGATGGCGAACGTGACCAACGCCATCATGGTTCCGGCCGCGGCGCAGATTGCCACCGGATCTTCCGGCCGCCGCGCGAACGCGAACCACGCGCCGAAGCCGCCCAGCACCACAACCGCAACCAGCTTGTAGGCCGGCGCGGCCCAGCCCGGCAACGCCATCACCCGGCCCAGCCCGGCCAACAGCCAGAATCCGGCCCCGCTGTCATAGCCTTCCTCGGAGCCATAGCCGCCGAGGAACCCGAACATCCGCATCCCCACGCTGCTGTACAGCACGTACAAAACGCCGATCGCCAGGACGGCGCCCAGCACCGTCCACCAGCCGCCGCGCCGCCGCCAGAACACCGGCGCCACCACCGCCGGCAGGAACTTGGTCGCGATCGCCAGCCCCAGCGCCACGCCAGCCCAGCCGGAGCGCCGTCGAACCAGCAGCAGCAGCGCGCAGGACAGCAGCCCGATCGCCGCCGCGTCGATATGCCCGTTGCCGGCGAACGCCCATACCGGCAGCGGATTCCACGCATAGATCAGCACCCGCTCCGCCGGCAGCCCGGCCGCCGCCAGCAGCCGCAGCAGGCACAACACCGCCAGCACCTCGAACCCCACCATCGCCGCCTTGACGCCGGCCACGCTGGACCACAGCACCCCAACCGCCGCGAACACCACCTGTGCCGCCGGCGGATAGATCG
>DATARX010000139.1:0-14531 GCA_036263955.1 Rhodopila sp. | reverse complement strand
GTTCTTTATTCGACTCTATAGATGCGGCGAAGTCCACCCAGCCGATGGCGATCATCGAGGCCTTGGAAGCGTGGAAGGTCCAGGCCGGGAAGACATCCTATAGCTACCGCAAATTCGACCACCAGATGCTGATGCAGAACCTGGCGGTGTCGGTGAAGGACAAGATAACCGACAAATGGGACTACTTCGATGTCAAGGCGACGCTGCCGGAAAACCCGGCGGACCTGGACAAGATATTCGGCGCGCAGGCGGAAATCGGCTGCACGATGGGGTGAGGACTCTGTTACGTTGCCGATATAGCGTGGCAACCAGTCACGCGCGCGGGGTGACCCGGCCATCTGCTAGATGGACCTACGCCGGGCGAACGAACGAGTCCACCCCCTCGCGCGCGATCGCTTGCCCGGCCATACAGGCCGGGGCCCGAATAGTCATGCAACGCAGCCCCTCGACGCGGCGACCGCGGCACTCCATGTTCAGTGACTGAGGAGCCCCCGATGTCGCAGACCCTTGTCCGCCCGACGCCCGCCCTGTTCATGCCGCAAAAGCAGCCGGCCAAGCCGATGACGCAGCGGCTGAAGGTCGTTTCCGAGTATGCGCCCGCCGGCGACCAGCCGACCGCGATCGCCGAACTGGTCCGCGGTGTCGAAAGCGCCGAGCGGGATCAGGTTCTGCTCGGCGTCACCGGATCCGGCAAAACCTTCACCATGGCCAAGGTGATCGAGGCTGTACAGAAGCCGACTTTGGTCCTGGCACCGAACAAGACCCTCGCCGCCCAGCTGTATGGGGAGATGAAAAGCTTCTTCCCGGACAATGCGGTGGAGTATTTCGTCAGCTATTACGACTACTACCAGCCGGAGGCGTACGTTCCGCGCACCGACACATATATCGAAAAAGACGCCCAGATCAACGAACAGATCGACCGGATGCGGCATGCCGCAACGCAATCCCTGCTAGAGCGCAACGATGTCGTCGTGGTCGCGTCGGTCTCCTGCATCTACGGTATCGGATCGGTCGAAACCTACGCGAAAATGGTGGCGAAGCTGGAGGTCGGCGGCAAGATCGACCGCGACGTGCTGGCAAAAGCGCTGGTCGACCTGCAATACCGCCGCAACGATACCGCTTTTCAGCGCGGATCCTTCCGGCTGCGCGGGGAAATTGTCGATATCTTCCCCAGCCATCAGGAAGACCGCGCATGGCGGGTCACGCTGTTCGGTGATGAGATCGAATCGGTACACGAATTCGATCCGCTGACCGGGGAGAAGACGGCCGATCTGAAGGAAATCACGGTCTACGCCAACAGCCACTACGTGACGCCGCGACCGACGCTGACGCAGGCGATCCGCGACATCAAGGTCGAGCTGAAGGAATGTCTGGCGGAGCTGAACGCCAAGGGCAAGCTGCTGGAGGCGCAACGCCTGGAACAGCGCACCGTGTTCGATATCGAAATGATGGAGACGACGGGATCCTGCAAGGGGATCGAGAACTACTCTCGCTATCTGACGGGACGGGAGCCCGGGGATCCGCCGCCGACGCTGTTCGAATACCTGCCGGAGAATTCCCTGCTGATCGTCGACGAGAGTCACGTGACGGTGCCTCAGATCGGCGGCATGTTCAAAGGCGACTTCAACCGCAAGACCGTGCTGTCGGAGTTCGGCTTCCGCCTGCCCTCCTGCATCGACAACCGACCGCTGAAGTTCGAGGAATGGGATCGCTTCCGCCCGATGTCGGTGTTCGTTTCGGCGACGCCCGGCCCGTGGGAGATGGAGCGCACCGCCGGCGTGTTCGCCGAACAGGTGATTCGGCCTACCGGATTGATCGATCCGGTGACAGAAGTGCGTCCGGTTGAACACCAGGTCGACGATCTGCTGCACGAATGCAAGGACGTCGCGGCGCGCGGCGGCCGCGTGCTGGTTACCACCCTGACCAAGCGCATGGCCGAGGACCTGACCGACTACCTGACCGAGAACGGGGTGAAGGTGCGTTACCTGCACTCCGACATCGACACGCTGGAGCGGATCGAGATCATCCGCGACCTTCGGCTGGGTGTTTTCGACGTGCTGGTCGGGATCAATCTGTTGCGCGAGGGCCTCGATATTCCGGAATGCGCGCTGGTCGCGATTTTGGATGCGGATAAGGAAGGATTTCTCCGCTCGCAGACCTCGCTGATCCAGACGATCGGCCGAGCGGCGCGGAATGTCGATGGCAAGGTGGTGCTGTATGCGGATGTGATGACGCGCTCGTTGCGGTCTGCGATCGAGGAAACCGAGCGGCGCCGCAACAAGCAGCGCGCCTGGAACGAGGCGAACGGCATCACACCGGTATCGATCCGTCGACAGATCGGTCAGGTGCTGGAGAGCGTGTTCGAGCAGGACTACGTCACCGTCGCGCCGATCAAGGACGCCGAAACGACAGAGTTTGTCGGCAAGGACCTGAAGGCGTCGATCGCCGACCTGGAAAAGCGCATGCGCGTCGCCGCATCCAACCTCGAATTCGAACAAGCCGCCCGGTTGCGCGACGAAATCAAGCGGCTGGAAGCGATGGAGCTTGGCCTGCCGCCGCCACCGATGGCCAGCGCCCTGATGCGACCGAAGCGCGGCGACCGCACGCCGGAGCCGATGGGACCGGGTGGTGGTGGCTACGACCCGTCAAAGCGGCGCGGCCGTGGCGGGATGAAGCGGAAAGGTCCGTAACCGCGATCAGACCAGTCGGCGCATGTTCGGCATGCGCGCCGGCTTTGCCGGCGGCGGCGCGCGAAAAGAGACCCGATACCGGCGGGCGGGCGCGCCGGCCAATATCAGACCGGAAACCGTTCCCGGTAGGCGTGCGGCGGTACCGCGAGGATGCGCAGGAAACTGCGCCGCATCGTCTCCTCCGATCCAAATCCGCAGTCACGGGCGATGCGTTTCAGCGGCAGGCTGGTTTCGCCAAGCGCCTGGCGCGCAGCCTCCACCCGTACCCGTTCGACCGCTCGGGCGGGGGTCATTCCGGTCACTTGGCGATAGTGCCGCAGGAAACTACGTTCGCTCATTCCGGCCTGTTCGGCCAGCGCCGGCACCGCGAGGTTCCCTCGCATATTTCGTTTCATCCAATCGTGCAAACGATCGAACGAATCATCCAGCCCCGCCAGCGCCAAACCGGTGCTGAACTGCGCCTGCCCGCCCGGCCGTTTGGCAAACACCACCAGCTGCCGCGCCACCGATGTCGCAACGGATCGCCCCAGGTCCGCCTCCACCAGGGCCAGCGCCATGTCTATTCCCGCTGTCACACCGGCCGACGTCCAGAACTTGCCATCGTTGACGTAGATCGGATCGTGCTCCACCCGTATCGCCGGAAAGGAAGCGGCTAGTTCGGCGCAACGGGACCAATGCGTCGTCGCCCGCCTGCCGTCCAGCAATCCGGCCGTTCCCAGCAGAAAGGCCCCGGTGCAGACCGATGCGGCTCGCCGCGTGGCTTCGGCACGACGCCTCACCCAGGCGACCAAAGCTCGATCCCGGCACGCGGCATCGACCCCCGGCCCGCCCGCCACGATCAGGGTGTCGAGCGGCGCATCCGGCGGCGGCAGCGACTCCGCATACAGCCCCAGGCCGGAGGACGACAGGATCTGCCCCGGAACAGCCGCAACAACCTTCAGCGCGTAAGGCCGCGGCTCGCCGGCGTCCTCCGCAAGGCGGTTGGCGCTCGCCAGGACCTGGAACGGACCCGTCACGTCGAGAAGCTGCACGCCGGGAAACGCGAGAACCTCAACCATGCGCGGGGTTGGCGGAAATTGTGGGTGATTTGTCATTTCCGCCACACCCTGCCATGCGAAACAACGCCTGTCCACAACAGGGAGACAGCCCATGACCCAATACCGCATCGGCCTGCTGGCCTTTCCCGCGATGACGCAACTGGACCTGACCGGCCCGTTGCAGGTGTTTGCCAACCTGCCCGGTGCGGACGTCCGGGTGCTGTGGAAAACGCTCGACCCGATCCAGACCCAGGGCGGCCTTCGCCTGGTGCCCGACACGACGCTTGACGATTGCCCGAAGCTGGACGTGATCTGCGTGCCGGGCGGCTTCGGTGTGCTGGATCTGATGGACGATGCGGGGGTCTTGTCTTTCCTCCGCGCTCGCGCCGCCGAAGCGACATTTGTCGGATCGATCTGCACCGGATCGCTGGTTCTGGGCGCGGCGGGACTGTTGCGCGGCCGGAAGGCAACAACGCATTGGGCCTGGACCGACCTGCTGGTGCCGCTGGGCGCAATCCCGACCAAGGGACGCGTGGTGCGCGACGGCAAATTCTTCACCGGCGGCGGGGTGACAGCGGGGATCGATTTCGCCCTGACGATGGTCGCGGAACTGGCCGGTCAGGATGTGGCGGAGAGCATTCAGTTGCGGATCGAATACGCCCCTGCCCCACCCTTCAACGCCGGCAGCCCCGATACCGCCCGTCCGGAACTGGTCGCCGCGATGCGCGCCGGCATGGCAGGGCAGCAAGCGGAACGGCAAGCGCGAGTTGCGCGCGTGGCCGCCGCGTTGGGGTAAAGCGCGATCGTCTGCGGCTGGCTCAACCTCAGACGTGAATCGCCCTGTCAAAAAGAATTAGCGTGTGGCAGCTTCGACCTGAAGCTGTCACACGCTAGCTCGATCGCCGCGTACGCAGGGCGGCGGCAAGGGTGCCGTCGTCCAGCACGTCAAGCGCGCCGCCCATCGGAACCCCCTGCCCCACGCGCGTAATCGCGACCCCCGTCGGGCGGAGCTGATCGGTCAGCCAGTGCGCGGTGGCGGCGCCATCAACGGTAGCGCCCAGGGCCAGGATCACCTCCGTCACGTTGCCCTCGGCGATACGGTCCAGCAGGCCCTGCACGTTCAGATCCTCCGGGCCGATGCCGGACATGGGGGACAACGTGCCGCCCAGCACGTGGTACAACCCCTCATGCACCCGTGCGCGCTCCAGCGCCCACAGGTCGCCGACCCCCTCGACGACGCAGATGATGGAGCGGTCGCGGTCTTCGTCCGCGCAGATCGTGCAGGGATCCTGACTGTCCAGGTTGCCGCAATCGGCGCATGGGCGCACCGCGCCGGCGGCCCGGGTGAGGGCGTCGGCCAACGGAAGCATACGGGATTCAGGCTGCTGCAGCATTTTCAGCGCGGCCCGCCGAGCGCTGCGCGGGCCCATCCCCGGCAGCTTGGCGAGCAGGCTGATCAGATGGTCGATTTCAGGGCCGCCCATGGGGGATCTGGCCGTTTGTCATAACCGGGTGGACGCGGACCCGAAACGGCGGGTCAAAATGGCAGCTTCATGCCCGGAGGAAGCTGCATGCCGCCGGTGACCTTCTGCATTTCGTCGGCCATAGCTGCTTCAACCTTCGCGCGCGCATCGCGTGTGGCGGCCAGGATCAGGTCTTCCAGCATCTCGGTATCCGCCGGATCGACGATCTTCGGATCGATCGAGATCTTCCGCATATCGCTCTTGCCGTTCAGCACGACCTTCACCAGGCCCGCGCCGGCCTCACCGGTGATCTCCAGCGATTCCAGCTTGGTCTGCATCTCCTGCATCTTGGACTGCATCTGCTGCGCCTGCTTCATCATGCCGGCCAGGTTCTTCATAGGTCGATCTCCATCGGGTCGTCGTCAAAATAGGCCGCGTCGGGCGGCGCGAACTCAGGCATATCTGGGATCGCGGCCGGCAATCCGTAAGCGTCAACCGTCTTATCATGCACCGTGTCGATCCGCGCCCCCGGAAATGCCGCCAGGATGGCCTGCACCAACGGGTGATCGGCGGCGGCGCTCTTGCGCGCGGTGTCCGCCGCATTTCCCTGTTCGGCGATCGTCGGTTCGCCCGCCTCACGCGACACGGCGATGGTCCAGCGGGTGCCGGTCAGTTCCGACAGCAGGGCCGCCAGTTTGGATGACAGATCCTTGGGCGCCTCCGCCTGCGGCCGCAGTTCGATCACCGGCGGGGCAAAGCGAACCAGGTGGACGGAGTGCAGCAGATGCGCATGCAGCATCGCCTGTTTCTGCTCCCCCACCAGGGCGACGACGTCGCGGAACGTCCCGAGCCGGGGACCCGCCTGATGCGCAGGCTCCGCCGAAATCATCGGCGCCCCGTTGGCGACCGCCCGGACTCCGCCCCCACCACCCCCCGGGGCACCACCACCCGGGGCACCACCGCCCGGGGTACCACCGCCCGGAGCAGACGGCGCCGGTCCGCCGGCGGGCGCGCCGGACGTCAGGCGCCGGATCAGGTCACCCGGAGTCGGCATTTCGGAAACGTGACAAAGCCGGATCAGCACCATCTCCGCCGCGGCGCGACGGTCGGGGGCGATTTCCACCTCACCCACGCCCTTCAGCAGCATCTGCCAGGCGCGGGCCAGCACCGGCACGCTCAGCCGGTCGGCCAGTTCCGCGCCGCGGGTGCGTTCGGCCTCCGGCAGGTCCTGGCTTTCGCGCAGGACGGGGACGGATTTCAGCCGTGTCACCGTGTGCAGCAGGTCCAGCAAATCCTGCAGCAGCGTGCCCAGATCCGCGCCGCGTTCGTACGCTCGGTCGGTAATCGCCAGGGCGGCGGCGGCCTTGCCGCCCATGACCGCGTCCATCAGTTCGAACACCGCCTCGCGGTCCGCCAGCCCCAGCATGTCCACGACCTGGGCGTTGGTAATGGTCCCCTCGGCCTGGGCGATCGCCTGGTCCAGCATCGACAGCCCATCGCGCACCGAACCATCGGCCGACCGAGCGATCTGCTCCAGCGCGGCCGGCTCGATGGTGACGTTTTCCTTTTCGGCGATGCGGCCGAACAATCCCACCAGTTCGGCGATCCGCACGCGGCGCAGATCGAATCGCTGGCAGCGCGACAGGACGGTGATCGGGACTTTCCGAATCTCCGTCGTGGCGAAGACGAATTTGACGTGCGGGGGCGGCTCTTCCAGCGTCTTCAGCAACGCGTTGAACGCGTTGCGGCTAAGCATGTGGACCTCGTCGATGACGAAGACCTTGGTGCGCGCCTGCATCGGCCGGAAGCGCGTCGCCTCGATGACCTCGCGCATGTCGTCGACGCCGGTGCGGCTGGCGGCGTCCATCTCGATCACGTCGGGATGGCGGTCGGCCAGGATGCCGACGCAGTTGGAGCAAACCCCGCACGGGTCCGCGGTTGGCCCGCCGGTGCCATCCGGCCCGATGCAGTTCAGCGCCCGGGCAATGATGCGGGCCGTGGTGGTTTTGCCGACGCCGCGCACGCCGGTCAGCATGAAGGCATGGGCGACCCGTCCGACCGCAAACGCATTTCGCAGCGTGCGGACCATCGCCTCCTGCCCGATCAGATCGTCGAACGTGGTGGGACGGTATTTGCGCGCCAGCACGCGGTATGGGGTGGCGTGAACCGGTTCCGGTAGTGTCCCCGGCAGCGCCACCGGCAGAGCGTCACCGAACAGCCCCGGCCCCTCGGGCGGCGGCGGCGTATCGTCGGACTCGTTGGAGTCCGGTTCGACTGGGTCGTCCTGGAACAGGCCGGACATGCGGGGCGGTCACCTATGTGGCCGCCCATACGTTGCGCGAGGGCCGGCGGCATTGGGGGAAAAGTGGGAGACCGACAAACGACCCGAGCGGTGACCCGTTGCGGCTGCTTCCTTCCGGACCTGACCGGGTTGGCGAGGCGCCCGTCCACCGCCGATCTCCCGCGCCGTGCTTACCACGGTTCGGGGGGGTGGGGGCAAGGGCGCCCCTGAATTATGGTTTTCGCGCAACCTCGACCGCGATGCGACATCGCGAAACCGGCCGCCAAAGCCGCGGTTCCCTGCCAGAAAGCGGATTTTCGGCTATCCGGGCTGATGGACGCCGGTCAAATCCATGGTTTCAAGATCCGCCAGGGTCGCTTCGGATTCGGCGTCGAGGACGACTCGATTGCGCCCACATCGCTTGGCCTCATAAAGCGCATCGTCCGCGGCCTTCACGACGGACGCCATCCGATCCCCGATCAGCGGCCGCGCGACAGCGACTCCGATGCTGATCGTGACATAGCCAATCGGGCTGCCCGCATGCGGGATGGCCAGACCGATCACCGCGGCGCGAATGGACTCCGCAATCTCGAACGCACCGGCGCGTTCGGTATCCGCCAGCACCTCGATGAATTCCTCCCCGCCATAGCGTGCGCCCATGTCGCCCGCGCGGCACATGGCGCGCGCGATGCACATCGCGATCGACCGCAGGATCTCATCGCCGGTTGGGTGGCCGTATCGATCGTTGAAGGATTTGAAATAGTCGACGTCCAGCATCATGACCGCCAGCGATGTCTGGGCACGCGTCGCCCGTCGCCATTCGCTCGACAGGGCATCCTCAAACGACCGGCGGTTCGGAATGCCCGTCAGCGGATCGGTGGCCGCAATGAACGACAGGCGCCGCGCCGCCTCCTTCAGCGAATCCTCGGCCACCATTCGACGCAGGATCTCCCGCCGGAACAGCAGGCACAGAACAACCGATGCCACGCACAGCGCCAGCAGGATGACACCAATGCCGGTCGCCTTTCGCCACCACTCCGTATAGATGTCATCGACCGCGATCGCGACGCTCAGAATCAGCGGCAGGTCACCGATTTGATGGAACGTGTACAGACGTTTCACATGATCGAGCGCCGCGGTGCCGACGAAATGTCCATGCGGTGCCGTCAGGTACGTGCGGAAGGTCTCCGCGTTGCCCAGATCCTTGTCGATGTCCTCCGGTCGGAACGGGCGGCGCATGATCACCCGGCCGTCGTTCCTGAACAGCGTGACGGAGCCGTTGGGGCCGATGTCCAGATTGGCGAACAGGTCCCGGAAATAGGCGGTTCGTATGGTGCCTTCGACGATGCCGCCGAAACTGCCATCCGGATTGGTGATACGCCGTGTCAGCGCGATGGTCGGATCGTTTACCAACCGGCCCTCAAAAGACCGGCTGATAAACAGCCCCACATCGGGCCGCCGCTGCTGGACAAGAAAATGCTCCCGAAAACCGATGTTGATCGGTGTCGGCACCAGCGATGTGGACTGCGCGACGATATCGCCGCGCGCGTTCACCACCATCATCGTGCCCAGATATTCCGCCGTGGCCGCCCGGTCAAACAGCGCCATGTGGCGAACCTCTGGATCCGCCTGGGCGAGTGCGGGTTCGGTCAGGGCCGCCATCGCACCCTGGAGCGAAAGATCATACAGGTTGATGCTGCGGGCAATGTCCCGGCTGAGCGCAAGAATAAGATTATTGGACGCCTGCTCGGATCGGTGCCAGGCATCGGTTCGCAGATCGAACAGGATCGACGTGCCAAGCGCCAACATCCCGCAGGCCACGGCGAAGCTGAGCGCCGTCAGCCATCGGGTGATGCTGGCCGGGTGAGAAAGATAAGGCCACAGCCGCCCGAATACGGCCGAAACGGACCGGCTGACGGTGTGAAGCATGCACCGACCGGCCGGCCAGTCGACCGATTTCGTCAACCAAGATTGAAGGTGCATCGCAGGCGTTCCGGCGGGTTGTCCCGCCGGCTGATCTAAAGGTCGCGGGTAAAGAAACGGTTAATGGACCCGCCCCCGGCAAGCCGGCCCGCCCTACACCCCCAGCAGCCGATCCAGAATCCGCCCCTCGATCGCCGCCGCGTGCGGATCGCCACGCCGGCGTGGCCGCGGCAGGTCTACCGTCACGTCCATCGCAACCCGACCCGCGTCCAGCAGAAGAATACGATCGGCCAGGGCCACCGCCTCGGTCACGTCATGCGTCACCACGATCGCGGTGAAGCCCTTATCCTGCCAGACCTGCTCGATCAGCGTCTGCATTTCGATCCGGGTCAGCGCATCCAGCGCCCCCAGCGGCTCGTCGAACGCCAGGATCTGGGGGTGGCTCACCAAGGCACGGGCGAGGGCGACCCGTTGCTTCTGCCCACCGGACAAGATCGCCGGCCAGGCGGTTTCCCGGCCGGACAGGCCAACCTGCGCGATGGCCTCGATCGCCTGGCGGCGGCGGTCGGCGCCGGCCCGTGCGTGCGACAGCCCGACCTCCACGTTCGCCGCGATCCGTTGCCAGGGCAGCAACCGCGGCTCCTGGAACATCAGCCGCACGTGATCCTTCCAGCCCTGGGTCAGGCCGCCGACCTCGATCTGTCCACCCGTCGGCTGATCCAGCCCCGCCAGCAGGCGCAGCAAGGTGCTCTTGCCGCAGCCGCTACGTCCGACAATGGCAACGAACTGGCCGGCCGGGATCTCCAGGTCGATGCTGTGCAGGACCTTGTGCTGGCCGAAGCTTTTGGTCACGCCGCGCAGACTCGCCGATGCCCCGGCGGTGCTGAGGCGGAGTTCGGTGTCGGGTGAATGGTCCTGGACGCTGATGTTCATGGCTCAGGCTTCCGCGTAAACAGGGTTCCAGGACAGGCAGGCACGCTCCAGCAGCCGGGCGACGCTGTCAGCGAGCTTTCCCAACGCCGCATAGATCAGGATGGATACGACGACGACGTCGACCATCATGAACTCGCGCGCATTCATCGCCATGAAGCCGATGCCGGAGGAGGCGGAGATCGTCTCGGCCACGATCAGCGTCAGCCACATGATGCCCAGCCCGTAACGCAGCCCGACGAAGATCGAAGGCAGCGCGCCGGGAAACACCACCCGCCAGAAGATCGCCCGTTCGGACATGCCGTACGCGCGCGCCATCTCCAATAACTGCCGGTCCACCGAGCGCACGCCGTGCTGGGTGTTGACGTAGATCGGGAAGAACACGCCCAGGGCGACCAGGAACAGCTTCGCTTCCTCGCCGATCCCGAACCACAGGATCACCAGCGGGATCAGCGCGAGGTGCGGGATGTTGCGCACCATCTGAAGCGTGCTGTCGGTCAGTTTTTCACTTAGGCTGGAGAGGCCGTTCAACATGCCCAGGACGAAGCCCAAACCGCCACCGATGGCGAAGCCGGCGAAGGCCCGTCCGGCGCTGACACTGATGTCACGCAGAAGTTCGCCGCTGCGCGCGACCCGCCAGAATGCCTCCGCGACCGCCGTCGGCGCCGGCAAGACCTGGTCGGCCAGCAGCCCGGCCTGTGATGCGACCTGCCATGCCAGCAGGATCGCCAGCGGGACGATCCAGGGGAGAATTCGCTTCATTCCGCGGCAATCCGGCTGGGCGCGGCGCGGAAGTCCCGGCCGGGTTCGAACGCCGCCTGGCCGATACCCAGCACCGGGAACAGCAATTCGGCGACCCGGTACGCTTCCTCCAGATGCGGGTAACCGGAGGCGATGATCGTCTGCACCCCCAGCGCCTGGTATTCGCGCAGTCGCGCCGCAACCGTTTCCGGGCTGCCGACCAGCGCAGTGCCGACGCCATGCCGCACCAGGCCAACGCCCGCCCATAGATTGGGACTAACCTCGAGCTTATCCCTCTGCCCGCCATGGAGGTCCAGTTGCCGAAGCTGGCCGACCGAGTCGGTGTCCTCCCGCAGCCGCTTCTGTGCCAGTGCGATCGTCTCGTCGGACAAATGGCTGATCAGCCTGTTGGCCGCGTCCCATGCCTCCTCATCGGTTTCGCGCACGATCAGGTGCACGCGAAGGCCGTAGGACAGGGTTCGGCCACGCGCGGCAGCGCGGGCGCGCACGGTGTCCAACTTCTGTTTCACCAGTGCCGGCGGCTCGCCCCAGGTCAGGTACGTATCGACATGCTCCGCCGCGGCCTCGATCCCGGCCGGGGAAGACCCACCGAACCACAGCGGCGGATACGGCTTTTGCACGCTGTCAAAGAACCCGAGTTTGGCTTCCTTCGCGGTCAGGTGCTTGCCGGCGAAATCGATCTGCCCGTCGGCGAGCAGACCGCGCCAGATGTGCAGGAACTCATTGGTCTGCTCGTAGCGTTGGTCGTGCGGCAGCAAGATCCCGTCGCCGGCCAATTCCTTCGGTTGCCCGCCGGTGACGATATTCAGCAGCAGGCGGCCGTTGCTGATGCGGTCCAGCGCAGCCGACTGCCGGGCCGCCAGGTTCGGCGTCATATATCCCGGCCGCAGCGCCAGCAGGAACTTCAGCCGCTCGGTTTGCGGCGCCAGCGCGGAGCCGACCATCCACCCGTCCAGGCAATTATTCCCGGTCGGCAGCAGCGCTCCGCCAAAACCGAGGCGGTCGGCAGCGCGGGCGATGTCGCGGAGGTAGCCGATATCGGCGGGACGATGGCTCTTCTCGGTGCCGAGATAGGCCCCGTCGCCGCTGGTGGGCAGGAACCAGAACAGGTGGAGCGGGTTTTGGGTCATATCTGGAAAGTCCTCACATTGGCCTTGCGCCTTTGGTGCTGCTGCAAGGCCACGACGATACAACGAAGAGCGTCGCGCAATGACGCGACCGGCAAACGAACCGCCATCAGACTCCCGGGCGCCAAACGATGTCGGCGACCTTGATATCCACGGGCACCAGGTTCTGCGCGCGAAACCGGTCGGCGACCTTTTGCTGGCTGCGGATTATGTCGTCGCTCATCGGCTGGACTTTGAACGGGTCGGTCACCAGCGCTCGGGCCCAGACCGCCTGGGGAATCCCGGTCGCACCGGCCAGCACCACGGCAACGTCCGCCCGGTGCGCGCTCGCCTGCGTGGCGGCTTCGGTGAAGGCCTGGACGACCATCGCTGTCAGTGCCGGATTTGCCCGAACGAACGGGCCGCTGCCGATAATGAAGGAATACTGCTCGCCAATATCCTTGTTGGAGACCAGCGTGCGTACGCCCGGGCGGGTGGCGAACAGCGAGGCATAGGGCTCCCAGATGCTCCAGGCATCGACCGCGCCACGCTCGAACGCCGCGCCGGCATCAGCGGGGCCAAGATAGACCGGCTCGATCTCGTCGTAGCGCAAGCCGGCTTTTTCCAGTGCCATCAGGGCGAAATCATGCCCGGACGAGCCGCGGCCAAACGCCAGCTTCTTACCCTTCAGGTCGGCGAGGGTCTGGATTTTCGACCCAGGCGGCAGCAGGATCGACTGCGGGGAACCCAGGTTGGCGGCGATATACAGCAGATCGGCACGCGCGGCCTGCGCGAACACCGGCGGCGTATCGCCGACCGCGCCGACATCGATGCTGCCGACGCGCATCGCCTCCAGCATCGGCGGACCGAACTGGAACTCGATCCATTCCACGCCGATGCCCTTCGGCCCCAGCAGGGTTTCGAGGTCCTTGTTGGTCTTGGCGGTCATCAGCAGCGGCTCGCCTTTCTGGAAGCCGACCCGCAACGTCTTGGCGTCAGCCGCGCGCGCCCGCTGGATCGCGGGCAACGGAAGCAGCAGTCCGGCGGCAAGGATTTGGCGCCTGTTGAGTGTCATCGAGATGTTTCCTTGTTACCAGTCAGCATCCAGGCCGAGCAGGCCCAGGATCCGGCGGCGCAGGTCGGCAAGGCGTGGATCGCCGCGGTGCCGCGGGAACGGCAGATCCACCGGGATATCCGCCTTGATCGTGGCGGGGCGGTCGCTCAGCACGATCACGCGGTCCGACATGAACAGCGCTTCCTCCACATCGTGCGTCACCAGCAATGCGGTGAATCCGGTGCGCTGCCACAGCGAGACCAGTTCCTGTTGCATGGTGATGCGGGTCATCGAGTCCAGCTTGCCCAGCGGCTCATCCAGCAGCAGCAGCTTGGGGTCGTTGACCAGCGCCCGAGCCAGCGACACGCGCTGGGCCATGCCGCCCGACAACTGATGCGGATAGGCGGTCGCGAACTGGGTCAGGCCGACCAGCCGCAAAGCCTCCTCCACGCGATGACCCTGGCGGCGGAGCAGGCCGCGCGCCTCCAGCCCCAGTGAGACGTTGGCCTTGACCGTCCGCCACGGATACAGCGTCGGATCCTGGAACATCACCACGCGGGACGGGTCCGGCCGGGTGATTTCGGCACCATCGGCTTGGATCGTGCCGATCGTGGGCGTCTCCAGCCCCGCGACCAGGCGCAGCAGGGTGGATTTCCCGCAGCCCGACGGACCCAGCAGGGAGACGAATTCACCTGGCTCGATGCGGAGGGAAATCCGCTTGATCACCGGCAGCGTCTTGCCATCCAGGTCGAAGCGGTGGCTGACGTCGCGAACGTCGATGCCAGCGCCGGACGCCAGGTTTTCCGCGACGTTGGCTACCATTGCACCAGCCCCTTCTGCCAGACGAGCAGGCGGTCGCGCACACGGAACAGCAGGGTGACCAGGCCGGTGCACATTAGCGCCATGACCAGCAGCGCGGCATACATGTTGGCATAGGCGGCCCAGCCCTGGGCCCATTGCATGTACCAGCCGAGGCCGGACTTCACGCCCATCATCTCGGCCACCACCAGCACCGAGAACGACGCGCCCAGCCCCATGAACAGGCCGACGAAGACCGAGGGCAAGGCGGCCGGGATGGCGACTTTCAGCACCAGGAAGCGCTGGCTGGCGCCCATGGTGCGGGCAACGTCGTAGAACGCCTTGTTGACGCCGGCGACGCCGGACCAGGTCAGCACCGTCACCGGAAAGCCGGTGGCGAGCGCGATCAGAAACGTGCTGGCGCTGTGGCTGGAGGGAAACGCGAAGAACGCGATCGGCAGCCAGGCCGTCGCCGGTAGCGGCCCGA
>DATARX010000113.1:0-18506 GCA_036263955.1 Rhodopila sp. | reverse complement strand
TGCGGCGCGCAAAGCGCGGTCGATATGGTCCGGATCGCAGAGATTGGAGGCGCCCCAAAGGTCGACCAGCAAATGCATGCCGGCAAACTTCACACCATCCTTCTCGACGAAATAGTCCTTCTGGACTTCCGTGCCCGGATTTTCCACGCCGGGATTTTGCACAACTGTCCGCTCAGCGTCGGACTGCATCTGGTTGCTGCTCGGAAGTTCCGAGACCATCCCCAGTGGGCTGAGTGCGTTCATCGCGTACCCCTTCCTACCAGTAGACGGCCTGTTGGACCGTACGCGCGAAAACGCGCCCACGGTCCCCTGGGGCCAAGGCGGCGGAACATGATCATTTGGGGGGGAGGGCGCAAGCATCTTTTTGCCCTGAGCCGTATTAAAAACGCATAGCCCCCCTGTGGGACAAATAGCCCCTGCGTGGACCAAATAGCCCCGTGTGAAACAAACAGCCCCGGGTGGAACAAATACTCCTGCGTGGAACAATCAGCGCGTCACCGACGTTGGCTGAAGCGCCTTCAGCCCGGCCGGCAGCGACACGGCCATGTTGGTTTCCCGTTGCGAGCGCCCGATATCGGCCGTGCCGCGAATTGGTTCGGCGGTCAGCAGGCGGAACATATCGGCCAGCGGGCCGGCACCGATGCGCGGCCCATATTTTTCGCGCAAGTCGGCCAGCCTGGCCTCATCGCCGGCACGGGCGGTCGCGGTCGCAAGACGCAGCACGGTCCGCACCTGCGCTTCATCGAGCGGGCCACCGGCCGGCAGCGTCAGGCCGGCGCAGTCCGACCAGGCTTGCGCCGCGCCGGCCCAGTCCGATGCGGTCTCCAGCATTTGCGCGCGCGCCTCTGTGGCCTGCGCGGTCTTCACCGGCGCCAACAGCGCGGCGGCCGCGGTCGGGTCGCCACGATGCGCGATCGACCCGGCGCGCAAAATCAGCCGCCGTTCGGTCAGGTCCACCGGCAGATCGGCGGCCTGGGACGCATCCAGCGCCGCAAGGGCGCCGGCATCGTCACCTTCCCGCGCATCGAGTGTCGCCAGGCTGGTGCCGAACCGCGCCCTTGCCGTTCCGGATTTCGCCTTGTCCAGCAGCTTTTCCAGCACCGGCTTGGCCCGGACGGGCAGGTCGAGGGCCAGAAGCCGGTCCGCCAGGGATTGTTCCATGGCCTCGCCGTCGCCGGCGTCGGGCACCAGGTCGGTGTTCTCCTCCACCATGGCGACGAACGTGATCGGCGGCATCGGCGGCGTATCCTGGTCGCGGATCATTCCGGCGAAGGCATCCTTCAATCGTTGATGGATCGATGGCGCCTGTTCGGGAAAATCGGCTTCCGCCTGGCGCAGCATCGACAGCGCGACCGGCCCGTTGCCGGTTTGGCCGCGTAAGTCCGCCACCCGTTCACGCAACGCCAGTTCCCGCGCGTCGCCGCGCCAGGCGTAGAGCAGCTTGTCCAGCGCATCCGCGGCCTGAGCCTTGTCCAGCGCCCCGGTCGCCAACCGCAGTTCCGCCGCTCGGACCGCCGCACGGGCGCGGTCGTACTGGTCACGACCGCTGGCCAACGCGTCGAGCATCGTCAAGGCCTGCCTGGTATCGCCCTCGGCCTGGCTCAGCAGGGCGCGGGCATAAGCCAGCCCGGGATCGGTTTTGTGCTGGTTCAGCAAGCGGGTGGCCGACTCGACCTCACCGCCCTGGATCATCGTTTCGGCGACCAGCGGCAGGATATGGTCGCGGATCGGCGGGGGATATTGGAACACTAGTGGTGCGGTCGTTGCGAATACGGCGGCGGCGTTGGGCGAACCCTCATCCAGCACCGCCTGCCGGACAGCCCGCCACAACGCAATCTCATCGGTGCCGCTCAGTCTGGGGTCCGCCAGCGCGCCGGATTCCGCCGGCCGGCCAGCCAGCAGCGCGGCGATCGCGGTCAGCGCCGCGGTGTCGGCCGAGGCCGCCTCTTTCGGATCCTGGTCCGTCGCCATGTGCAACAGGCTTTCGGCCTCGGCGGAAAGACCCAGCGCCATCAGCGTTTCGGCGGCGGCGTGGTGCTTCGGACCACGGGCCAGCGGCGGTGTCGCGGCGGCGTCCCCGAGCTGCCGGACCGAGAGCCGCAGCAGCGCCTCGGCGGGTATGGTGGCGAAATTGAAGCGCCGGGTCAGGTTCGCCGCGTCCATCAGCGCGGCTGTGGCGCTGGTTGGTGGCGACAGCATGAGGCCGGGCGCTTTGCCGGACAGGGTGAACCCGGCCGGTGCCTGCTTCAGCGCGATCGCATCCGACAGCGGCTCGACAACGACCCCCTGGTCGGTTCGCCGCAGGATGAATTCCGTGCCGCGGCGAACCGATGTGACCGCCTGGCCGGGACGGTGCTGGGTGCCCACCAGCAATGTCGCGCCGGTGTCCGGATCGGCCATGTTGACGACGTCGCCGGACTGCTCCGCCGCCAGGTTGAGACGGCCGTCCGCGGCGGACACGACGATCGGGTCGCGCTTCGGCCGATTCGCCAGGGCGGTGATACGCCAGCCTTGCGGCAACTGGGTCAGCGCGATCGATAGCGCCGCCGGATGCGGGATCTGGATCAGGGTGCCGGTGGGCAGCATCCGCACCGACGCCGATCCGAAGACCGGGTCAGCGGCCAGGGCGGCCATGTCCACCGGCCGGCGTTCATCGAAGACGATATATGTGCTGTCGCCGCTGCTGAACGCAGCCGCGCCGGCGGCGCTGTCGAACGGCACGATGAAGGCGGTGCCGTCCATTTCCTTGGGCAGCTTGATCCGCCGGGCACGCAATGCCAGGGGCCCCCCGCTTTCCGGCATCACGTCGCGGCCGGGCGGGGTGGGTTGGATGGTGGTGATCGCCAGTGGCGCGATGGCTGGTGCGATAGGTGGTTGCGCCGCCGCGGCTGGTGCGATGGGTGGTGCGATGGCGGGTTGCGCCGCCGCGGCTGGCGGATTTGACGCTTCGACCGAGGCCCGTTCGACGGCGGGAGCGGGAGCGGTCGATCGGCCGCCGAGTTCCGGCGAGGATGCCATTGAACGCGGGGCTATTGAACGCGGGGTCATTGAACGCGGGGTCATTGAAAGCGGCACATGCGGCCGCGGCGCGGCCACCGGCTTTGCCGGATGCTCGGTTCGCGGCGCCGCGGCCGCGGGATCATCGATGAGGTCGATGATGACGCGCCCGTCCTTGCGCCACGGATGCAACTGGACGCCGTGCCGCAGCACCAGATCGAGGGTCGACCCGTCGCTGCGGATCGCGATGACGTTTCGCGGCGGCGCCGGGGCTGCGCCAAGCGAAAAGCCCTCCGGCAGGTGCACGACCACATGATCGCCATCCTGATCCAGGGTATAGGCGGTCGTGCCTGTCGTATCGATGACGACGCGGCCGAATCCGGGATGGTTGCCGGACCGGACGCCCACCCCTGCCGCGGACGCGCGGGCGCCGCCGGCCAGCAGGATCGCGAAAGCGCCGACCACGATGGCGGCGACCGGGATGGCGGCGATCAGGACGGCGGAAATCGCAAACCCGCGCGATGTCCTGACGGCAATCATTCGAAGCTGGCCAGCAACTTGTCGATATCCGATTGATCCATGGCATGGGCCGGAAGTTGCGGACCGTTCAGCAGATCCGATTCGCTGGCGACATGGGTGGCCGCGCGCTGCACGACTTCGGTGGATGGCCCAAAGGTGGTGATGATATGGGCCACTTTGGCCTCGATCGCCTTCAGCGTGGTGACGACCTTGGTAATCCGCTGGCCGGTGATGTCCTGAAAGCTGCAGGCCTCATAGATCTTGGTGACCGCATCCTGGAGCTTGGCCGCCGGATCGCCGGTCACCACGGCCGACACCTCATCCAGCATTTCGCAGCTTTCCAGGATGGCGTGGGTGGCGTGGGCGGTGTGATCGACGATGGCGTCCAGTTCATCGGTCGCGAACGGGATGTCGTGGTCGGTGATATCGTCCACCCGCAGCGCGGCGATTTCCGACTTGGCGATGGAGATGGTACGCCCGAGTTCCTCAACCTCGCGCAGCAGCGAGGTTTCCTTGGCCGTCAGGTCGTCGCTGATGGTTGTCAACACGGCACGTACTACCTCCGTTATCATTCCCGGCGTGAATTCGGGTTGCTCCGCTCGGATCGCCGCCAGCTTCTGTTTCAGCGCGCCGATGCCGGCGTGCGGATGGGCGGGGGAATTTTCAAGCATGGGCCAGGACTTTCTCGATCTTGTCCCGCAGCGTTTCGGCATTGAACGGTTTGACGATATAGTTCGATACGCCCGCGGCCTTGGCGGCGATGACGTTTTCCGTCTTGCTCTCGGCGGTGATCATGATGAAGGGCATCGCCTTCAGCCGGTTGTCGGCGCGAACTTCCTGCAGCAACTGCAGCCCGGTCATCGGCGCCATGTTCCAGTCGCTGATCACCAGGCCGAAATTGCCGCCGCGCAGTTTCGTCAGGGCTTCGGTGCCGTCCGAGGCTTCCTCGACGTTATTGAATTCGATCTGCTTGAGCAGGTTGCGGATGATCCGCAGCATGGTTTTGTAATCGTCCACGATCAGAACATTCATGGACTTGTCGATCGCCATCTTTAACTCTCCTTTTGAAACGAAAACGTCAGCCGCCGGTTGAATTGCCGCGGGATATGTCCGGGCCGAGCTGGGCCGCGGGGGCGCCCGTGCGCATCTGGGCCAATGCCGTGGTTACCTCGCGCGCTTTGTCGGGGTTCATGGCCGCCAGGACCGAGGCGGCCTTGGCGTCCTTCATCCGGTCGAACACCTGCAGCAGCACGGGCATTTGCAGATCGTTGAAGATCGTCGCGGCTTCCTTGGGCTTCATCGCCTCGTACACCTTCACCAGGCCCTGCCAGCCGGCGTCCTGTTTTTGTTTCTGGGCCGCATCCAGGCCTTCCAGCTTCTTCTGCAGTGCCTGCAGTTCCGCGATCCGGGTCGCAAGTTTTTGTTCGGTGGCCGTCAGCACCGATTCGCGGGCGGTGATCGCGTCGGTTCGGGCGTCAAGCTCCTTCCGCCGTTGCCGCAAGTCCTGCAGCAGGGCTCGCTCGCTCTCGCTGACGGGCGGCGGACCTTCGGGCGGGGGCGCCGACGCGGCCGGCCTGGGATCGGCTGCCCTCCGATCGGCCGCCCTGGGATCGGCCGCCTTCGGATCAACCAGTGGCGGCGAATTGGTGTTCGGCTTGCCGTGATCGGCCCGGGTCGCCCCGTGTTCCGGCGGGCGCTCCGTGCTGGCGGCGTTGGCGACGCCGACCATCACGCCGTCGGGTTTTTCGCCGTGCGTCACGACCGTTCCCAGCAGGACGCCGCACTTGACCAGCAGCAGCGCCGCGAGCGTGGCGATCGTCGCCGGCAGCAGCCGCGGCGCTGGAATTTTCAGCATCAACGTGCCAACCGCAGCGCCTGCAACAGGTCGCGCTCGACCTGGCTGACGCCTTTGGACGGGGGTGGCGCCGGCTTATCGCCGGGACGATCCCGGGCTTGGCCTTCCCGGGCTTGGCCATCCCGGGCTTGGCCTTCCCGGACTTGACCATCCTGGGCTTGGCCATCCTGGGCCAGCGGCCGGGCGACACGCACCAGTGTTTCCAGGCGGTCGGCGAGGCGGTCGCCGCGTTCCGTCAGGAACACCAGGTCGTCTTTCAGCGCAACGGATTTCGATAGTTGCGCGTCGATCTGCCGCCCGGCGCCGTCCACCGCGGAGCGCAGCCGCTGGATGCCGCTTTCCGCCTGATGCGTGCTGGCATTGAAGCCGACGACCAGGGATTCAAGCGAGGCGCGATCACGCTTCAGCACGCCCAACGCACGCTCCAGCCGGACCGCCTGGAACAGCGTTGCCCCGAGCAGCACGATCAGAACGAGTTCGAGTGTCGCTTCCATGCCCGCCATCGTGCCGATCAAACGTTAATAAATGGTTGAGCAGACCTAAAAACGATCGATCTGCGAGGGGCGCGCGAGTTCGCGTTCGATCTTGACCGCGACGTTGTTGTTCTTCTGGCCCATGCGGCCTTCGAACAACGCCACCGGACCGCAGCGGACCGACACGGCGCCGCCCGGCGCGGTGTTCAGGAGCAGTTGCTGGCCCGGCTTGAGGTTGATGACGTCGGACAAACGCATGGTCTGTTCGTCGAGCACGACCGACAATTCCACGTCGGTATGCCAGAGCTGTTCGGCCAGATGGGTTTCCCAGATCGAATCCCGGCCGAACTTTTCGCCCATGAACTGTTGCAGCAGCAGTTCGCGCACCGGTTCCAGCGTGGCGTATGGCAGCAGCAGTTCGACGCGGCCGCCGCGATCCTCCATGTCGATGCGCAGCCGGGCGAGAATCGCGGCATTGGACAGGCGGCTGATGGTGGCGAAGCGAGGATTGACCTCCAGCCGTTCGAACCGGAACGTAACCGGACAGAGCGGATCGAAGCTGGTGGACAGGTCGGCCAGCACGACCTGGATCAGCCGTTCGACCAGGGTGCGTTCGATGGTGGTGTAGGGCCGGCCTTCGATGCGCATCGCGGCGGTGCCCCGGCGGCCGCCCAGCAGCACGTCGACGATCGAGTAGATCATCGCCGAGTCGATGACCATCAGGCCCTGGTTGTCCCATTCCTCGGCCTTGAACACCGCCAGCATGGCGGGCAACGGGATCGAATTCAGGTAGTCGCCGAACCGTAGCGACAGGATGTTGTCGATCCCGACCTCGACATTGTCGGAGGTGAAGTTGCGCAGGCTGGTGGACATGATGCGGACGAGGCGGTCGAACACGATCTCCAGCATCGGCAGGCGCTCGTAGGATACGAGGCCGGAGCTGATGATTTTCTGCATGCCCGTGCGGGCTTCGCCGTCCGCCGGGCCGTTGTCGAAGCCCAGCAGGTTGTCGATTTCGGACTGGTTGAGTTCGCGGGCGGCCTGGGCACTGTCGACCTGGGTTTCGGCATCGGTTTCGGCGCCCCAGGCGGCGGCGAGATCTTCTTCGGATTGGTCGGTTGTGCCGCTCATTGGACCAGCATCTGGGTGAACAGCACGTCGCTGACCTTGGCCGGCGCCACGGCGGCGTTGGCGCGCACCAGGAGTTCCTCGCGCAGCCGGTACGTTCCGGCTGACCCGCGCAGTTCCTCGGGCCGCATTTCGCGCAGGTAGGTCTGCATCATGTCCTGCAGCCGCGGCAGCGCGGCTTTGACTTTTTCGACGTCCTCCGGCTTCGGTATTTCGATCCGGGCGGCCAGTTTGACGTAACTGGGCTTGTGTGCGCTGCCGTTCAGGTTGGCGATCATTTCTGGAACGTCAAGATAGCTGGGGGGCACCGGCTTGGCCAGTTCGGCCAGTTTTTCCTCCTGCTTATTCATGCCTAGCAGGTGCGGCAGGATGCCGGAAAACCAGAGGCCGGCGCCCGCGAGCAGCACTACGACGGGGACGGCGATGAGAATCAGTTTGCCCTTGCCGCCTTTCTTTGCGGGCTTTTCGGTGGTTTCGTCCGTTTTGGGCGGGGGCGGTGAACTCATGCGGGGCAGGGTGACAGACAAGGGTTAACGAAAGGTTGACGGATTTGCGTTCGCCGCGACGTCAGGTGTCCGCTGCGTATGGGGTCCTGAAAGCGTGGGCGGCTTCCGGCAATCATTGCCGGGGGGCAAATGTTGCCGGGACGTTGACACGCGATAACCGAGCGGATTCAGCGGGTTGGGACGGACGGCGGCGGGTTCGGCCGGTGGCATGGCCCTTGCGTGGATGATGGCCGGACTTCTCGGGACGCGCCCTATGGACATCACGACCGCCCTCGCCACGTCGCGTCTGGTTGCCCAGCAGCGGGCGATGGACATCACGGCCAACAACATCGCCAATGCCAACACGCCCGGCTTCCGGACGGAGCGGGTGCAGTTCAGCGACTGGATCGACAACCAGACCGGTGCGGCCTCGGCGCCCGGGGTGAAGAGCATCAGCTATACCCAGGACCGCGCGACCTATCGGGAGTCGCAGCCGGGTGCGATCACGCACACCGGCAACCCGTTCGACCTTGCGCTGACCGGCGACGGATATTTCACCGTCAACACAAAGAACGGCCCGCGACTGACGCGCGACGGGCGCCTCGGCCCGATGCCGGACGGGACTTTGGCCGACAGTAGCGGCAATGCGGTGCTGGATACCAATGGCAAGCCAATCCGGATCCCGCCGACCGATACGCAGGTCAGCATCACCGCCGACGGGTCAGTCAACACCGAAAGCGGCCCGATCGGGAAGATCGGCGTGGTGCAGCCGGCCGATCCGATGAAGCTGCGGGCGGAAGGGGCCACCAATTTTGTTTCGGATGCGCCCACCTCGGCGGTCGCGGCACCCGGCATCGTGCAGGGCACGATGGAGGAATCCAACGTCCAGCCGGTGCTGGAAGTGACACGGATGCTGGATAACGAACGCCAGTTCCAGTTCGTTACTCAATTCGTGCAGGCGGAAGGCGACCGGCAGCAAAGCACGATCGACAAACTGCTGCCGCCAGGGGCGGGCGGATAAGCCTTATCGGCGCCCGACCCGTGACAAAATGCCACAGGAGTTCAACTGATGCGTTCGCTTGATATCGCCGGGACCGGGATGCAGGCCCAGCAGACCAACGTCGAGGTCGTTTCCAACAATATCGCCAATATGTCGACCACCGGCTTCAAGCGCCGGCGGGCCGAATTCCAGGACCTGATCTACCAGAACCTGCGCCGGGTCGGCTCCAACAGTTCCGACAGCGGCACCGTCGTGCCGTCGGGCGCGCAGGTCGGGCTGGGCGTGAAAACCGCGGCGATCTACCGTATCAATGAGCAGGGCAACCTGCAGCAGACCTCCAACACCCTGGATATGGCGATCCAGGGCAACGGATACTTCCAGGTGACGCTGCCAAGCGGCGACACCGCTTACACCCGTGACGGGACGTTTTCGCTGGGTCCCGACGGCACCCTCGTCACCGCGGATGGCTACACGGTGCAGCCGGGTTTGCAGATCCCCTCCGCCGCGACCGGGGTGACGATCAATACCTCGGGGCAGGTGCAGGTGACGCTGCAAGGACAAACGGCGCCGCAGTTGATCGGGCAGCTCCAACTCGCCACGTTTCCCAACGAAGCGGGCCTGGATGCGCAGGGCGGCAACCTGCTGCTGCAGACCGCGGCATCCGGCGCGCCGGTGACCGGCAATCCGGGAACCGTGGGCTTCGGTTCGGTCGAGCAGGGGTTTATCGAAACCTCCAACGTCAACGTGGTCACCGAGATCACCAACCTGATCACCGCCCAGCGCGCCTATGAGATGAACAGCAAGGTCATCACGTCCAGCAACGAGATGCTGTCCACGCTGACCAATCTGCGGTAGCGCCATGCGGATCCCGGTTTTCCTGCTTTGCATGTTGGCGTGTTGGCAGGCGCAGGCGGCATCGCTGCGGAGCATGACGACACTGCACGGGCCGAAAGTCTATCTGCGCGACCTGTTCGACGATGCCGGTGACAATGCCGATCGGGTGCTGGGTCCCGGCCCCCAGCCGGGCGGCCGCATCATCGTCGAAGCGGCGCAACTGAATGCCATCGCCCGGCAATACACGGTTCCCTGGCGTTCCGTCTCGGCCGCCGATCGCGCGGTGCTGGAATGGCCCGGCCACCCGTTGTCCAAGGCGGACGCGGTGGAGGCGGTGCGTATTGCCCTCACCACGGGTGGCACGCCGGCCGACATCGATATCGACCTGCCTGGTTTCAATCCGCCGATCATTCCGGTGGAGGCGACGCCGGTGGCGACCGTCTCGCAGCTCGACTACGACAGCAGCAGCGGGCGGTTCACCGCGGCCCTCACGATCACCGGGGAGGGGATGAACCCGATTGACACCAGGATCAGCGGGCGGGCTGAGGAGGTTGTGGACGCTCCGGTCGCGGCGACCCGGTTGCTGCCGGAGACGGTGTTGCGATCGAGCGACGTCCGCATCGCCCGGGTCCGGGCGGCCGTTCTGCAAAATGACGTTGCCCGCTCGCTCGACCAGATTGTCGGGATGCAGCTTCGCCGGCCGGTGGTAGCCGGGCAGCCGTTGCGGCTTGCCGACCTGGCGCGGCCGCCGCTGGTGCAGCGCGGCGCGATGGTACGGATCGAGCTTTATTCCTCCGGCCTGTCGGTTTCCGGCCAGGCGGTCGCCTTGGACGCCGGGGCGGAGGGCGCCAAGGTCCGGGTCCAGAACCTGACCTCCCACGCGTTCCTGTTCGCCGAGGTGGTCGGGCCGGGGCGGGTGCGGATTACGCCTGATTCGCCCCCGGCCCTGCCCACCGCCCCGGCTCGGTACGACCGGCGGCTGGATCAATGACGATCCGAACGCCTATCCTGCCGCCGGTCGCCGGGTCGCTGGCGGTCGCCGTATCGTTGGCTGTCGCCCGGTCGCTGCCGATCGCCCGGTCGCTGCCGGTCGCCGGGTCGCTGCCGGTCGCCCTGGCGCTGGCTGTCGCCGTATCGTTGGCTGGGTGCGGCACGCTCGACCGATTGTCCGAGGTCGGGCGGGATCCGCACATGACGCCGACGGCGGACCCGACGAAGGATCCGAAATGGCGGCCGGTCAGTATGCCGATGCCGGCGGGCCAGAGTTCGCCGAATCAGGCGAATGCGCTGTGGCGATCGGGTTCCCGCGCCTTCTTCAAGGACCAGCGTGCGGCGCAGGTCGGTGATATCGTTACGGTTCTCGTGAACATGAACGATACCGCGAACCTGAAGAACGTCACGACCGCGAACCGGACTAGTTCGGAATCCGCCGGCCTGCCGAACTTCTTCGGGCTGGAGACGATCCTGCCGAAAGCGGTCAATCCGTCCCAGCTGGTCTCGGCGAGCAGCACGAACAACAATGTCGGCACCGGCCAGATCCAGCGGAATGAGGCCGTGACGCTGCGGCTTGCCGGGGTGGTGACGCAGGTCCTGCCCAACGGCAACCTGGTGGTCGCGGCCTCGCAGGAATTCATGGTCAACAGCGAATTGCGCGAACTGAAGGTTACGGGGGTGATCCGTCCGCAGGACATCGCGTCGGACAACACGGTCGCCCATGACCGGATGGCCGAAGCGCGCATCGCGTATGGGGGCAAGGGCCAGCTTACGGAACTGCAACGGGCTCGCTGGGGCGAGCAGATGATGGATATTCTGCTGCCGTTCTGATCCTGACGTTCGGGACGGATGCGTGAAGTATGGGTGCGTGAGGTATGGGTGCGCGCGGGACCGGTGGGTAAGGGCCTGTGTTTCGCCGGCGCGCTTCGCTCATGGCCGCGGGCGCACCGGCGTTGACCGTCCCATCAAGCGGTGGCGGCGACCGGGCTGGCCGGGTGTTGCGCGGTGATGCGGCCGCGTGACATCGTGATCGACAGCACCGCCCCCACGAACAGAAGCCCGGCGGCGATGCGGAATGCCCACGCGAACCCACCGGTTGCGCTGACGACGTAGCCGGTGACGATGGGGGCCAGCAGCCCGCAGATGTTGCCGCCGAACACCACCAGGCTCATGACCCGGGCGGCGTCGCGCGGATTCTCCGACAGGTCGTTCACCATCGTCAGGTTGAAGGCGCTCGCGGTATTGCACGCCGTCAGGACAACGGTCATGACAGCGAGCAGCAGGGTGGTGTTCTGGACCATCGGCGCGGCCAGGATCGGCAGCCCCATGATCATCATCGCCACGACGAAATAACGACGGCCGCCACTACGCAGGGCCGTCGGCCGCAACAGCCGATCGCTCAGCCAGGCGATCAGCATGCCAAACACGATGGTCAGGCCGTAGGGGATGGCGGTGAACAGTCCGGTGTTCAGCGACGTCAGGTGCAATGTCGTTTGCAGGTAAGTCGGCAGCCAGGTCAGAAACAGGTAGGTATTATACACGATGCACGCCTGGCTCAGCATCAATCCGTACATCGCCGGGCACGACATGATGTGCGCCAGGGACGACTGGGTCGCGCCCTCGTGGACGGTTTCCAGCTCACGACCGTGACGCTCGCGCAGGATTTTGTCACGCTCCCGCACGGACAGCCAGGACACACGCTCCGGCTGGCCGAACCAGATCTGCCAGGCAACCAGCCAGAGCAGGCCGAGGCAACCCAGCACCACGAACGCGGCGCGCCAGTCGAACATGCTGACCAGCCAGCCGACCAGCATCGCGCCGATCGCCGGACCGGCGACCGAACCGCTGTTGAACAGGGTGGTGACGGCGCCGCGCTCCCCTTCCGGGGTCCAGTCGCGGATCACCCGGGCCGCACCGGGATAGCTGGTGGCCTCACCGGCGCCCATCAGCAGGCGCGCGGTCAGGATGGAGAGGTAATTCCAGCTCAGGCCGGTAAGGGCGGTCGCCGCGGTCCATAGCAGCAGGCCGCCGCCCATGACGGTCTTGGTCCCGATCCGATCCACCACCAGGCCGATGGGGACCAGGCAGATAACGTAGGTCCACAGGAAGGAGGAGAACAGATAGCCCATTGCAACGGGCGACAAATGGAACGCCGCGGCGATCGGTTTGGCCGCGACGGACAAGGCCACGCGATCCATGTAGTTGATGACGACGACGCAAAACAGCAGCAACGCTACCCAGTTCCGGCGGTTACCCATCCGAACGTATCTCCCTCATTTATTTCGCTCCGGCGGGTGATGGTCCGAATGCGGCACGGTACATTCTATCGAATGTCATCGCCCGCGGGTCAAGCCGGGGGCGATGACATTTGTCGGTGTTTTTACGTTACGCCTCGTTCGATTTGTCCAGCACCGGCTGGAACGCCGCGGTGGCCTTTTTCAGTTCCGTTGCCGGATCGGCCCCGCCGACGATGTTGGTCAGGCCGACCCCGATGGTGTCGCGGAACTCGGTGACCGGAACGATGACCGGCAGGCCCGAACGAGCGATTTTCAAACTGGTTTCCGTTGTCTCGAACCACTCCTTCGGGAACGTGCTGTTAGCAACGATATCGTTGCGTCCGTAGACAGACAACCGAGCGGGGGTGCCGGATCCGGTGCGGAGGACTTCGGCTTGCATGTCCTTGCCGCAGAACCACTGCATGAACAGCCAGGCGGCCTTCTTGTTCTTCGCCGCGGCCGCCGCGGGAATGCCGATGCCCTCGATGAAGGTCGCGCTGTTGTGCGATTTGGGTCCGGCGGGAACCGGCGCGAACCCGACCTTGTCGACGACTTTCGACTTGGTCTTGTCCAGCAGCGGGGCGGAAAAGCCGATCCCGTCCCACCACATGGCGCCGCGGCCCTGCATGAAGGTGGTCTGGCATTCGTTCCAGTTGAAACCGATATTTCCCGGCGGGCCGCATTCCTTCATGATCTTCTGGTACCAGGTCGCCGCCTCGATCGCGGCCGGCGTGTCGGTCAGCAGTTTCTTGCCGTCCGCCGAAACGGTTTCCTGGTCCCAGCCCAGCAGGATGTTGTCGAACAGCACGACATTGGCGTTCTTCAGGCCGCGCCCGACGAAGCCGTAGACCTGCTTCGCCGGTTCGGTCAGCGCATGCGCCATGGTCATCATCTCGTCGTAGGTCTTCGGCGCCCCGGCGAACCCTTTCGCGGCGAGTAATTCCTTGTTGTAGAACAGGATGAACAGGTCCTGGTTGTTCGGCAGGATGTTGATCTTGCCGGTCGGCCCGGTGGCCACCGCCATCGACGGCGCGCTGAAGTCGGCCATGTCGAAATCGGGGCTGGTCAGGCTTTTGTCGGCGATGAAGGGGCGCAGGTCCTCCATCCAGTTCGCCCGCTCCACCAGGCGCTTCTGCACGTGCATGCCGACATTGACCACGTCGAAGCTGGGATGGCCGGTCGCCATCTCCATCGCCACCTTGGGGCGCTGCTGCTGTTCAGGGATCTGCTCGAAGCCGACCTTGATGCCGGTCATTTCCTCGAATTTAGGGATCGAGCGCTTGGCCAGGTCGCCGCGCGGCGACAACTGGAAGTTCACCTCGATTTCCTGGCCCTTGCACTGTTTCCAGTCAAAGGCGGACTGGGCGTTGGCGCGCTCGATGATGGCGGGGGCGGCCAGAGCGGGTGCGATGAGCACCGCGGTGGACGCCTGAAGCAGATGCCGGCGACGGATCATGCGTTTCCTCCTGAGTGCGTCCTTTGATGGACGTCATTCTCGGTATCTAACGGAAACGCGCGGGTTTGGGAAAGGGGTCGAACCGCCCCGGCATGGAAACCGGGGCGGTGCGGTCAGCTGGTTACTTCGGTGCCGCGGTTGTTGCCGGTGCCGTTGTTGCCGGTGCGGCGGCTGCGGGTGCGGCGGTTGCGGGCGCGGCGGTTGCGGGCGCGGCGGTTGCGGGCGCGCTCGTCGCCGGGGCGGTGGCCGAAGTCCCATGGGCGGCGGTCGCGGGAGACTGCTTCCGGCGAACGTGCGAACCGGTTATCTGGCCGCGGATTTCGCCGCCGGGGTCGGCCGCCGTATGCACGTTCACGTACAGCTTGGCGGACTGCAATGCCTTCACCTGGTCGTCGGTCAGCGTGACGGTCCCGGAATCGGGGCTGCTCGGGTTCTTGTCGCCGAGCTGCGCGATGACACCGGCGTTTTTCCCGCGCGGGGCCGGGCCATGGATGTGGGCGACGGTCGCGGGGCCGCTCAGGCCGTTGAAGGTCAGGGTGTAGGTCAGCACCTTGGTCTGGGTGTCGAGCGTGGCGTCGAACTTGCCCTTGCCGGTGCTGGTGGTCTTGGGGGATTCGGACCGGCCGGACAGGCGGGCGGTGTAGTGGACGGTGGCGGCCGAGGCAGCCGAAACGAAGGCCGCGCTGACGGCGGCGGCGAGCAGAACTCTACGAAACATGGAAGATCCCCAGGTCGAAGGTGACATCCGGACCACCGATCCTGACGGTAGTGGCGTGTCGGCAGCCGCCGACGGGAGTGGCGTGTCGGCGCCCGCCGACGGTAGTGGCGTGTCGGCGCCCGCCGACGGTAGCGGCTTGTCGGCAGCCGCCACTGCGGCCACCCTATCTCATGAAACGAAGGATGCCGCCAATGCCTGCCATTGAGCCCCCGGCCGTTGGGCCGGAGGTCGATCAGACCCCCCGCCCGTTGCCCGCGCGCGTGCCGATCCGCGGCCAGTATGCGACGCTGGAGCCGCTGCACCGGCGCCACGCGGCGGAGCTATGGCAGGCGGCGCAGGGTGCCGATGCAAGCTGGGCCTACCTCGGCTACGGACCGTTCGAGTCGGCGGAGGCGTTAGGCCGTACGGTGATGGCGTGCGCGGCGCTGCACGATCCGATGTTCTGGGCGGTGCGGCCGGTGACCACCGGCGTCGTGTCCGGCTGGCTGGCGCTGATGGATATCCAGCCCGGGAATGCCGCAATCGAACTGGGAAACATCTGGTTCAGCCCGCGGATGCAGCGCACGCGCGCGGCAACCGAGGCGATCTTCCTGCTGCTGAAGCTGGCCGCGGATGACCTGGGCTACCGGCGGTTGGTGTGGAAGTGCAATGCGCTCAACGCGCCGTCGAAGCGCGCGGCGGAACGTCTGGGGTTCAGCCATGAAGGGCGTCACCGCATGCACATGATCACCAAGGGCCGGCAGCGCGACACCGATTGGTACAGCATTGTCGGCGACGAGTGGCCGCTGTGCCGGAACGCGCTGCTGGCGTGGCTCGATCCGGCCAATTTCGGCGCCGACGGCACCGCGCTGCACGGCCTGGCGACGTTGCGCGGGCTCGCAGCGGGGCAAGGACCGGCGGGGCAAGGACCAGCGGGGCAGGACCCAGCGGGGCAGGGACCAGCGGGGCAGGGACCAGCGGGGCAGGGACCAGCGGGGCAGGGACCAGCGGGGCAGGGACCAGCGGGGCAGGAACCAGCGGGGCAGGGACCAGCGCGGCGGGGGCAGATCGCATGAGCGGGACGAGCCTGCTGCCGTGGCGCCGGCCTCACTTGAACGTGATCGTGCTGCACGGGACGATCGCCGCGCGGGCGGGGATGCTGAATGCCGACTCGGTTCGCCCGCTGATCGCGAAAGGGTTCGCGTCGACCGGCCGTCGTCCGGTCATTCTGGACATCGAAAGCCCGGGCGGATCGCCGGTCCAATCGGACCTGATCGCCAGCATGATCCGCGACCACGCGGATAAAGCCGGGGTGCGCGTGCATGCGGTGATCCGCGAGGTGGGCGCGTCCGGCGGCTACTGGATCGCCTGCGCGGCGGATGAAATCCATGCCAACCCAATGAGCATCGTCGGCTCCATCGGCGTGGTCGGCGGCGGCTTCGGCTTCCCCGACCTGCTCGGGCGCCTGGGGATCGAGCGGAGGATCTACACCGCCGGCACCAACAAGGCCCGGCTGGATCCGTTCAGCCCGGAAAAGCCGGAGGATGTGGCGTTCGCCAAGGAACTGATGGACAAGCTGCATGCCCGGTTCAAGGCGTGGGTGCGAACGCGGCGCGGGCAGCGGTTGAAAGTGCCCGACGACGGGGTGCCCGACGACGGGGTGTTCGACGGCGGCTACATGCTGGGCGAGCAGGCGCTGGCGATCGGGCTGATCGACGGGCTGTCGACGGTCGATGAACTGGTGCGCCAGCTCGGCGGCGATCGCGCCCGGCCGCGGCGGATCGCACCGAAGCGGCCGCGCCTGTCGCTGCGTTTGCCGCGGCTGGCGCTGGAGGCGTTGCTGGATGTGCTGGAGGAACGGGCGGGGCGCATCAACCTGCGATAGGGCAGGGGTCACCGACGGCCGGAACCGACCTTGGCGATCGCGTTCCCGGTCCGTGGTGTCTCAGCGCCTGACCGGATGCGGCGGCAACGGCGCCAGGAGCATCCGTTCGGCGCCGCGAAAGTCGGGCTCGACCCGCGATTGCACGTCGAACACCATGGTGGCGCGATCCGTCATGGAGAAGGCCGGCCACGCCGGGATGGCGGCGTTGTTCGGATTGCCGGCGCGGGCGAAGGCCAGCCAGGCTGAACTCATCTGGTCGGCGAGACGTTGCGGGGCGCCGCCGGTTCCGACCATTGGCGGGGCGCCGCCAGTGCCCACCATTGCCGCCGATTTCGCAACGTTGTCGAACACGAAGGCCAGGTCGAGCGAATGCGGCGAGCCCCATTTCCCGCCATCCACCGGCGTGGCCCAGTCGAGTTCGTAAAGCCAGACCGGCGCCGCGGCCTGCGCCACCTTGCGCTCCGCCTGTGTCCAGGCCTGCTGGCGCACGCGGCGATCCGTGGTGATGGCAAAAAACAGGTCGGACGGGGAGGCGGCAGGCATCAACTGCCGGAAGCCGGCGATGACGCGCGGGATATCCTTGTCGGGGATCCAGCCGGCGAGGCTGCGCGGCAGCGCGGCGTCCTCCAGCCGGAACAGATCAGGGTGTTCGGCACCCAGCAGCGCGGTGGTTTCGGTGCGGGTGGTGCCGACGATCATCGGCACGCCGGCCGAGACAGCGGGGGCGTTCGGCTGCCACGGTCCCTGCGGCAGGATGATGTTGTCCACCACCGGGCTGTAGTTCGGCTTCGGGCCGGGGGCCGCCATGACCTTGGCCAGCCCCGCCACCAGCGCGTCGGTGGGGAGTTTCGCCAGGCGCGACAGGTCGGTGGGCTTGACGTCAACCGCGGCCAGGAAGGTCAACGTGTGCCTTGTGGCTTCGTCGGGGGTCAAGGCGTCGAGCGCTGATCCGCTCTGGACGATGGCCTTGTGGAACAGGCCGCGCGCCTCCGGCATCGCCATCAGCACGCTGACCTTCGCGCCGCCGCCGGACTGGCCGAAGATCGTGACGTTGGCGGGGTCGCCGCCGAATGCGGCGATGTTGTCGTGCACCCAGCGCAACGCCGCCACCAGGTCCAGCATGCCGGCGTTGCCGGATTCGGCATATTCCGCGCCGCCGATGTGCGCGAGATAGAGGAAGCCGAACACATTCAGCCGGTGGTTGACGGTGACCACGACGACGTCGCCGCGCTGGCAGAGGCGGGTGCCCTCGAACACATTGCGGGAGCCGGAGCCGGCGGAGAAGCCGCCGCCATGCAACCAGACCATGACCGGCCGCCGCCGCTGATCGCGCAAGGCCGGAGTCCACACGTTCAGCGTCAGGCAGTCCTCGCTGGCGTCCTTGTCGTCGGTCCAGGAGGCCGTGTAGGGCGCGTGCGCGCCGGGGAGTTGCGGGCACATCGGGCCGTAGGCGACGGCGTCGCGCAGGCCGGTCCAGCTTGGGGCGGGCCTCGGCTGGCGAAAACGGTTCAGGCCGGTGGTGGTGGCGGCATACGGAATGCCCTTGAACACCTTGATGCCGTTATCCTGGTCGCCGCGTATCTTGCCGCGATGCGTCTCGACCGTGATGTTCGGCGGCGGCGGGGGCTTCCTGCCGACCGGCCTCGGCGCGGCCAGGACTGGCCTGGCGAGGCAGGCCGTAGCGAGGCCCAGCAGGCCACGACGATCGTAAATCATTCTTACCTGCCAGTTCGGCGGCAAATCAGGTCACGAGCGCGGCACGCGGAAAGAGACGCGTATGCCGGTCGCATGCGTGCCGGGTTGGCCGGCGGCGGCACGCGGAAAGAGACTCGTATGCCGGTCGCATGCGTGCCGGTTGGCCGGCGGCGGCACGCGGAAAGAGACGCGTATGCTGGTCGCATGCGTGCC
>DATARX010000069.1:0-4218 GCA_036263955.1 Rhodopila sp. | reverse complement strand
CCGGTGATTTCCGCCGTCGCCTCCTTGATCGCGCCCAATCCGGTGTCGCCGTATTCCAGGATCTCGAACCGCCAGCCTTTGCTGTCGGCGTATTTCTGGTACATCCCGAACAGTTCCGCCGCGAACAACCCCGCCTCATCGCCACCCGCGGCGGGGCGGATTTCCAGAATGGCGGAGCGGGCGTCGGCCTCGTCCTTTGGCAGCAGGGCCAGCCGGATCTCATGCTCCAGCGCAGGAATCTGCTCTTTCAGTTCGAACAGTTCGGCCTCCGCCAGATCCTTCATCTCCGGATCGGCCAGCAGCGATTCCGCGTCGGATTGCGCGCGTTCGGCGGCGCGCAGGTCGCCGATGCGCGCCACCACCGGCTCGATGTCGGACAGTTCCTTCGAGGCCTTCACATAGGCCTCGCCGGAAATGCCCTCGGACAGCATCGCCCGCAATTCCTCGGCGCGGGCCGCGATCCGATCGAGTTTGAGTGCCAGGTTCATTTCAGCCGCGACGGAATATGGGCAAACGGAACGGCCTCCTGGGTGCCGGTGACAAGATCCTTCACCTGCGCGACGCCATGGGCGATATCGTCGTCACCCAGGATCACCGCCGCCCTGGCGCCGGTGCGGTTGGCCCGCTCCATCCGCCGCTTCACATTGCCCCGATACGCCATCTCGGCGCGGATGCCGTTGGCGCGCAGCGATTGCAGGATTTCGATGGCCGTGGCCTCGGCCGCATCGCCGATCGGAATGACGGCAATCGGGGCTGGGGCCGCCGGCGCGCTATCCATCAGCATGGCCAGCCGCTCGATCCCCGCGGCCCAGCCAACGGCGGGGGTCATCGGCCCGCCCATCTCTGCCACCAGCCCGTCATAGCGCCCACCGGCCATCACCGTCCCCTGGGCGCCCAGCTTGGAGGTGACGAACTCGAACGCGGTATGGCCGTAGTAATCCAGGCCGCGGACGATGCGTGGGTTTTCCACAAACGGCACCCTGAACCGGACAAGATGCTCCCGCAGCTTGTCGTAGAACCCCCGGGCGGCGTCGGTCAGATACGGCGCGATGGTCGGTGCGTCCGCAACGATCCGACGATCGGCCTCATCCTTACTGTCGAGGATCCGCATCGGATTGCGATCAAGACGAGCAAGACTGTCCTGCGACAGAGCCGCCTGGTGTTCGGTGAAGTAACCAACCAGGGCGGAGCGGTAAGCGTCGCGGCTTTCCTTGTCACCCAGTGTGTTCAGTTCCAGCACCGTATCCGCGGCGACATCCAGCGCCGTCAGGATGCTCCAGCCGCAGGCGATTACCTCGGCGTCGGCCAGCGGTTCGGCGGGGCCGATCAGCTCCGTGCCGATCTGGTGGAACTGGCGATAGCGGCCTTTCTGCGGCCGCTCGTAGCGGAACATCGGCCCGGCGTAGAACACCTTCTGCGGCAGCGACTGCGTCAGCCCATTGGTCACCAGCGCTCGGCATACCCCCGCCGTGCCCTCCGGTCGCAGCGTGACGGAGTCGCCGCCCCGGTCCTCGAACGTATACATCTCCTTCATCACCACGTCGGAGGTTTCGCCCAAGGTGCGGGCGAACACGCGGGTATCTTCGAAGATCGGGGTAATCCATTCGTCGAAGCCATAAGTGGCGGCGACGAGACGGGCGACCTCGGCGACGCGGAAGAAGCGGCGCTGTTCCTCGCCAATCAGGTCGTGGGTGCCGCGGGCAGGCTGCAGAACGGTCAACGTAGGGTCCTTGGTACTTGGGCCAGGGGCGTGCGCAAGGCCGCTTTTATATAGGCGAAGCGGGGCGGCAAGCTACTCGGCTGGCCGCGGGACGCAAGGACTTCCGTCGCGGACCCTGTCGGATGCCTCTCGGATCATCGGCCTTGAAGGGACAACGATACCATCTGGTCTTCGATGATCCGTTGGAAAGCCCGGTCCACCGCCCGCAGGTCGACAACATCGACCTTGATCGTCAGATCGGATTCCGACAACGCATCCCTTAGGCGCGCAAGCATATCCGCGTTCAGCGCCGTCCCGCCCCGAACGGCCAGATCGAGGTCCGAATACCGTCTTGCCTCGCCCCTCGTGCGTGAACCGAAGGCCCACACGTCTGTATCAGGTGGCAGGTGGTCACGAAGCACGCGCAGCAAGATCGCGAGATCCTCCCGCGACAGATCGATCACCGGCATCACGCCGGCCGCGACTGCAACTGGTCCCGCAAATACTCCGCCTCGACCAGGAATGCCGGGATAATCGCCGCAACCTGCTGCGCTGTCTCCGCCCGGTAGGTGTGGCTGGTCCGCGCCCGGCAATCCCGATAGCGGTGCCACGCCGGCCAATCCCCCACCAGCAACCCCTGCTGGTTGGCGGTGCGGATCAGATCCTGAAACGCCATGCGATCCACCTCCTCCGGGGAAGCAGCCGTCTGCCTGACAAAGCGCCTGAGCAGCCGATGGCAGAGTTCATAGGTGTACTCGAACCGCTGGATCAGCCCGTCGCGCAATTGCTCATCCGCCGGCTCGCGCTGATGGCGTTCGAGCCCCTCGCGCAGTCTCGCGACGGCATTTGCCAGCGGCGAGATGTCGAGGGGCACCGGCCGAACCTATTCCGCCGCGATCTTCGCCCGATCCGCCTCCGCCTTCAACGCCGCCGCCTTGGCCTCGACCAGTTCCACGATGTGGTCGACCATCGACGCCCCGTCGATCGTGTGATCCTGCTTCCCGGCGCTATAGATCATGTGCCGCCCGTTGCCGCCACCGGTCACGCCCAGATCCGTCATCAGCGCCTCACCCGGCCCGTTCACCACGCAGCCGATGATCGACAGGGTCAGCGGCGTCTCGATATGGCCGAGCCGGTCTTCCAGCGTGCGCACTGTCTCGATCACGTTGTAGCCCTGGCGCGCGCAGGACGGGCAGGAGATCACCTTCACCCCGCGATGCCGGATCCCCAGCGTCTTCAGCATGTCCCACGCGACCCGGACCTCTTCCTCCGGCTCATCCGACAAGGACACCCGCATCGTGTCGCCGATCCCGGCCCACAGCAGCGAGCCCAGTCCGATCGACGACTTCACCGTCCCCATACGCCGCCCACCGGCCTCGGTGATGCCGATATGCAACGGGTGGTCGCAAACCTCGGCCAGTTGCTGATACGCCGCCACCGCCAGGAACACGTCCGACGCCTTCACGCTGATCTTGAAGTCGTGGAAATCGTGCTGCTGCAGGATGTTGGCGTGGTACAGCGCGCTCTCGACCAGCGCTTCCGGGTTCGGCTCGCCATATTTTTCCAGCAGGTGCTTTTCCAACGAGCCGGCATTCACCCCGATCCGCATCGAGCACCCGTGGTCGCGCGCCGCCTTGATCACTTCCTTGACGCGCTCATCGCTGCCGATATTGCCGGGATTGATCCGCAGGCAGGCGGCCCCGCTCTCGGCCGCTTCCAGCGCCCGGCGATAATGGAAATGGATGTCGGCGACGATCGGCACGTCCACCTGCTTGACGATGTCCTTCAGCGCCAGCGAACTTTCCTGGTCCGGGCAGGATACCCGGACGATGTCGACACCCGCCGCTTCGGCGCGCTTGATCTGCGCGACCGTGGCCGGCACATCGTGCGTCAGCGTGTTGGTCATGGTCTGCACCGTGATCGGTGCCCCATCGCCGACCGGGACCTTGCCGACATAGACCCGGCGCGACTTGCGCCGAATGATTTCCTGGTACGGACGATAGCTGCTCATGCGAATCTCCTTGATCGCGGGGCGCGCGGAACGGCGCGAAGGTCTCCGCTTCGCGTGACCAAGCCCATTATGGGGTGTTCAGAGGCGATCCGCTACTACCCCGATCCTCAACCGGCCCGATCCTCGACTGGCCCGATCCTCGACTGGCCCGATCCGCTATTGGTGCGCACGGGCCGATGCAAGCGCGGGCACCGCCGCACCGGCCAGCTTGCCATCCTTGATCTGATCCGGGTCGAGCGGCAGGTCGCGCCGGACCGCGCCGTTGCTGCCCAGGCCGGGTGTCGCCGCGCCATCCAGCAGGATGTCGGTTCCGCCGGCATTGCCGGTGGTCATCACCAGATCCGTCCGCGCCGGCACCGGCCAGGACTCGCCCGCCTTCAGCACCCGGTTCAACAGCACCGCGCCGCTGTGATCCTTCACCATCAGCCATGAGTCGGCGCTCGCGTGCAGCACGATGCGCGGCGCATCGGTGGCCGGGATCGCTGCCGGCACGGGCGAAAGCCCGGCG
>DATARX010000515.1:0-10706 GCA_036263955.1 Rhodopila sp. | reverse complement strand
CCGATAGCCAGGCGATGCTCGCGGACCGGGTGCTGGCGTTGCGGCGAGCCAATATCTATGAGCGGCAGACGTATCGGCACATTGTCGGGACGCCCCGGGTGATCGGACCGGATCGGGCGGAGACACCGTTTCTGGTGATACGGACAATGCGGGACGGGAGGATGGATTTGTTTGCCGCCGGGCGGTACCGGGACCGGTTGGAGGAAGATGCCGGCGTACTTCGGTTCAGGGAACGCGTTGTGATCTGCGATTCGTCGCATTTCGATACGCTGGTGGCGATCCCGTTGTAGTGTCGATCGAGGTCAATCGCGGGTTGGCGCGCTTAGGCGTAGCGGATGACCTCACCCGGCCGTGGCGGCGGGACGTCAGGGCGCCTCGTGGTCATACAAGGCAACCTCCTCTGACGTTGGGACGGTCACCATCGGCTCGGTGGAAGCCATGATCGCGTTGCCCTTCAAGAATGCCTTGCGCGGCGGGATATTGTCCTGCCCCGGGACACGGGCAAGGGTAGTGCGCCGCCCGGGAAGCCGGCAAACGAAAACGGCCCCGAGAACGCCCACTGAGAGCGCCTCGGGGCCGCCCCGTCAACCTACTACCCCAGCCAACCCGCCAGAATCGCCAGCATCAGCAACGCCACGATATTGGTGATCTTGATCATCGGGTTCACCGCCGGCCCGGCGGTATCCTTGTACGGGTCCCCAACGGTGTCGCCGGTCACCGCCGCCTTGTGCGCGTCGGAGCCTTTGCCGCCGTGGTTACCTTCCTCGATATACTTCTTCGCGTTGTCCCAGGCGCCGCCGCCCGAGGTCATCGAAATCGCGACGAACAGCCCTGTCACGATCGTGCCCAGCAGCATCGCGCCCAGCGAGGCGAATGCCGCCGCTCGGCCCGCGATCACGTCGATCACGACCCATAGCAGGATCGGCGCCCCGATCGGCAGCAGCGACGGCAGGATCATTTCCTTGATCGCAGCCTTGGTCAGCAGATCCACCGCCTTGCCGTATTCCGGCTTGCCGGTCCCCTCCATGATTCCCGGAATTTCCCGGAATTGCCGGCGGACTTCCACCACCACCGATCCCGCGGCGCGTCCCACCGCCGTCATCCCCATCGCGCCAAACAGGTACGGCAGCATGCCACCGATGAACAACCCGATCACCACGAAGGGATTTTGCAACGCAAAGTCGACGTGCAGCGCCGGGAAATAATGCGTCAGGTCCTGCGTATAGGCCGCGAACAGCACCAGTGACGCCAACCCGGCCGACCCGATGGCATACCCCTTCGTCACCGCCTTCGTTGTATTGCCGACCGCGTCCAGCGCATCGGTGGTAACCCGCACTTCCTTCGGCAGATCCGCCATCTCGGCAATGCCCCCGGCGTTGTCGGTCACCGGACCATAGGCGTCCAATGCCACGATCATGCCGGCCAGCGACAGCATCGTCGTCGCCGCCACCGCGATGCCGAACAGGCCCGCGACCATGTAGGTGAAGATGATGCCGACGCTGATGACGACGACCGGAAGCGCCGTCGCCTCCATCGAAATCGCCAGCCCCTGGATCACGTTGGTGCCGTGGCCGGTGGTGGAGCTTTGCGCGATCGACCGCACCGGACGGTACTCGGTGGCGGTGTAATACTCGGTGATCACCACGATCAGGCCGGTGACGACCAGGCCGGCCAGCGCGCAGACGAACAGGTCCCACCCGTTCACCGTTCCGCCGCCAATCATTTCCAACGGCGTCGTAAACCCGGCGGTGATCAGGATAATGATCGCGATGCCGACCACTGAAAGTCCGCCGGTAACGATCAGCCCACGATACAGCGCCTTCATGATCCCGTTATCCGTGCCAAGCTTCACGAAGTAGGTGCCGGCGATGGAGGTCAGGATGCAGATCGCGCAAATACCCAGCGGCAGCATCAGCAGCGCGTCGCGCACCGCGCCGGTAAAGAAGATACCCGCCAGCAGCATCGTTGCGACAATGGTCACGGCGTAGGTCTCGAACAGGTCGGCGGCCATGCCGGCGCAGTCGCCGACATTGTCGCCCACATTGTCCGCGATAACCGCGGGGTTCCTGGGGTCATCCTCGGGGATTCCGGCCTCGACCTTGCCCACCAGGTCCGCGCCGACGTCGGCGCCCTTGGTAAAGATGCCGCCGCCAAGACGCGCGAAGATGGAGATCAGCGACCCGCCAAAGCCCAGCGCAACCATCGCTTCCAGCACCTTGCGAAGCTGATCGTCGCTGATCGGCCCGGACACGCCGCCGCGCAGCACGAAGTAGTAGCCGGCGACTCCCAGCAGGCCAAGGCCGACCACCAGCATGCCGGTGATCGCTCCTGCCTTGAACGCGACGTCCAGCCCGGCGGACAACCCGCGTCGGGACGCTTGCGCCGTGCGCACATTGGCGCGAACCGAGACATTCATGCCGATGTAGCCGGCGGCCGCCGACAGGATCGCCCCAATGGCGAACCCGATCGCGGTATGAATGCCCAGGATCAGTCCCAGCAGGATCAGGATCACAACGCCGACAATGCCGATCGTAGTGTATTGCCGGTTCAGGTAGGCGCGCGCGCCTTCCTGGACAGCCGCCGAGATTTCCTGCATGCGGGCCGTTCCGGCATCCGCAGCAAGCACCTCCCGGGCAGTGATCAGACCATAGACCAGCGCCGCGAGGCCGCAGGCGATGATCAGCAGTTGCGCCGCACTCATGCGAGTCTTCCCCCTCCTTTATTATTCGTTCAGGCGAAACCAGCAGCCGACTCGGGTACGCGGGCAGCGCCGTGACCGCCGATATGCCAGAATCGCGAGCATCCGGCAAACGACCCGTTAACTTTCATCCACGATGCCGCGGCGGCAGGCGTCCTCCCGAGTGCCGCATCTTTTGAGCGTCGGCCGCTCGATCCGGCGCGCTTGCGGCTTGGCAATGATGCCGCGAATAGGCCAGAACAGGTGGAATATCTGGATTGAGGCCATGACCGAGAATCGTATTGTCCCCGTTATCCTGTCCGGCGGCTCCGGCACGCGGCTGTGGCCGGTGTCGCGGGAGAGTTTCCCCAAGCAACTCTGGCCGCTGGTATCGGAGCGGACGATGATGCAGGAAACCGCACTCCGCGCCGTCGCGCCGGCCTTCGCGCCGCCGATCATTGTCTGCAACAACGAACACCGCTTTCTGATCGCTGAACAATTGCGGGCCGCGGGTGTTGCCAATGCACGCATCGTGCTGGAGCCCATTGGCCGCAACAGTGCCCCGGCAATCGCGGCGGCCGCCCTGCTGGTGGCGGAAGAAGATCCCGACGCCGTGCTGTGGATCATGGCGGCCGACTCGGCGATCGCCGACGAAGCGGCCCTGCAGATCGCGGTTCAGGCCGCTGCCCAAGCGGCCCGCGCCGGCCACGTCGTGACATTCGGCATGAAGCCGACCTCGGCGGAAACCGGCTACGGCTACATCGAGATCGGCGACCATTTGCCTGGCGCTGAAGGCGTCCACGCCGTGGCCGCGTTCCTGGAAAAGCCGGACGCGCAGACCGCGGCGCGGTTCCTCGCCGGCGGCCGGCATCTATGGAACTCCGGCATGTTCATCTTCACCGCGCGCACGATGCTGGAGGAGCTGGAGCAGCATGCTCCCGACGTCTTGCCGCCGGTGCGCCAGGCGGTCGCCGACCGGACGGCGGACCTGGATTTCATCCGCCTCGGCGCCGAAGCCTTCAGCCTCTGCCCGTCGATCAGCATCGACTACGCCGTGGCCGAACGGACCAGCCGAGCGGCGGTGGTGCCGGCGGACCTCGGGTGGTCCGACGTGGGAAGCTGGAGCGCACTGTGGGAACTCGGCGAAAAGGATGAGGCCGGCAACGTGGCCCTGGGCGATGTCGTGCTGGAAGGGGCGGAGAATTGTTACGTCCGTAGCGACGGCATGTTGGCCGCCGTGGTCGGGTTGAAGGATGCCGTCGTGGTGGTGACCGAGGACGCCGTGCTGGCGATGCATCGCGGCCACGCGCAGGACGTCAAGAAGATCGTCGAACGGCTGAAGACCGTGGGCCGGCCGGAGGCGGTGGCGCACAACCGCAGTTACCGCCCATGGGGCTACTACGAAAGCCTGATCCAGGGCGACCGCTTCCAGGTCAAGCGCATCGTCGTCGCCCCCGGGCGGCAATTGTCACTACAAAGCCACTTCCACCGCGCGGAACACTGGGTGGTCGTGAACGGCACCGCCAGGGTGACCCGCGACCAGGACATCCTGATCGTCCGCGAAAACGAGAGCGTCTACCTACCCCTGGGCTGCGTGCATCGGCTGGAAAACCCGGGCCGCATCCCGCTGAACCTGATCGAGGTGCAATCAGGCGCCTATTTGGGCGAGGACGACATCGTGCGCCTGGAAGATACCTACGGCAGGGCGTAGCAAACTCGCGCGTGCTTGCCCGCCGCGCCTCCGTTACAGCGCGCCGCGGCGGGCCAGGGGCTCGATGAATTGAGGTTCGGTATCCCAAGGGAACAGGATCCAGGTATCCTGGGATACCTCGGTGACGAAGCTGTCCACCGCCGGGCGCCCGGCCGGCTTGGCATAGACGCAGGCAAAATGGGCTTTCGGCAGCAGGCCACGCACGACGCGGGCCGTGGTGCCGGAATCGACCAGGTCATCCACGATCAGGAAGCCGCTGCCATCCCCGGCGGCGACCGGCGGCTTGGTGACGATGGGATTGCCGCGCTGTTCGTCCTGGTAGGTGACGACACAGACGCTCTCGACCAGGCGCAGATCGAGTTCCCGCGCAATGATCGCCGCGGGAATCAGGCCGCCGCGACTGATGGCAACGATGCCGTTGAACGGACCCGATCCCATCAACCGCCACGCCAATGCGCGGGCATCGCGATGGAGTTGATCCCAGGTAACGGTGTAGTAGTGCGAAGCCATGACCACTTTTCGTCGGAAACCGCTCGCCGTTGCAAGAGGGTTTCGGTCGCCTCGATCACGTGCAGGATGGCGGTATTCAGGATAGTGACATTTTGGTCCACACCGTCTTTGATGCGTCAATGGATGTCCCCGCAACCCTGCCCGAAGCCGAGGAAATCACACCCTTCCGTTTGCATATACCGGAGCGCCCGTTCGCACCGGTGATCTTTACCTCCGCGCATTCCGGACGCGCCTATTCGAACGACCTGATGGCGGGCGTTCGCCTGCCGCCGACCAGCTTGCGGCGCAGCGAGGATTGCTTCGTCGATGAGCTGTTCGGGGCGGCGCCGGCGCACGGCGCACCTCTCCTCGCGGCAAATTTTCCTCGCGCTTTCTGTGACGCCAATCGTGAAGCGTGGGAACTGGATCAATCCATGTTCACCGACCGGTTGCCGGATTGGGTGAACACGACCAGTTCCCGGGTCAACGCCGGGCTGGGAACGATCGCGAAAGTGGTCGCTTCGGGTGAAGCGATCTATGCGGTGAAATTGCCGTTCGCCGAAGCGGAGCGTCGCATCCGGACCTACTGGCGGCCGTTTCACGACACGCTGGCCCGTCTGATCAAGGATATCCGCTGCCGCTTCGGCTATTGCCTGCTGATCGATTGCCATTCCATGCCGTCAAACGGCCGGCGCACGCATATGCGGCCGGTCGATTTCGTCCTGGGCGATCTGCACGGATCGGCCTGCGCATCGCGCGTCACCCGCGCGGCCGAGGTGCTGCTCGGCAACAAGGGTTACCTGGTCCGCCGCAACGACCCGTATGCCGGCGGCTTCATCACCCGACATTACGGGCGCCCCGCGGAAGATGTCCACGTGCTGCAGATCGAGATCGCTCGGGCCCTGTACATGAATGAGGCACGGATCGAGCGACTGCCCGAGTTCGCATTTGTCCAGCAGCAGATCACCGATCTGATCACCGAACTTACGGCGCAGGTTCACGACCTGATCGGATGATACCCGATTGGCGGCCCCGGCCCCCTGATCTCCCCAGCTGGCGCCATTCTTGCTTACCCGGAGGTATCGACCCTACCAGAGAGGCATCGCATGCAAATCGGCGTTTTCATCCCCATCGGCAACAATGGCTGGCTGATCTCGGAAAACGCGCCCCAGTACCACCCGACCTTCGCCCTGAACAAACAGATCACGCTCACGGCGGAGAAGTACGGGCTGGATTTCGTCCTCTCGATGATCAAGCTGCGCGGCTTCGGCGGGAAAACCGAGTTCTGGGACCATAACCTGGAGTCGTTCACGCTGATGGCCGGGCTGGCGGCGGTGACCAGCCGGATCAAGCTGTTCGCCACCTGTGCCACTCTGGTCATCCCCCCGGCAATCGCCGCCCGCATGGCCTCCACCATCGATTCCATCTCCGATGGCCGCTTCGGCCTGAACCTGATCACCGGGTGGCAGAAACCCGAGTACTCGCAGATGGGCGTGTGGCCGGGCGACGAATATTTCGGGCGCCGTTACGAATACGTGTCCGAATATATCCAGGTGATGCGGGAGTTGTGGGAGACCGGGCGTTCCGACTTCCAGGGCGCGTTCTTCAAGATGGAGGACTGCCGGCTCAGCCCGCGCCCGCAGGTGCCGATGAAGATCATCTGTGCCGGACAGAGCGACGCCGGCATGGCGTTCTCCGCCCAGTATGCCGACTACAACTTCTGCTTCGGCAAGGGCGTCAACACGCCGACCGCCTTCGCGCCGACGGTCGCCAAGCTGACCGCGGCCAACGCCAGGACCGGACGCGACGTGCGGGCCTATGCCTTGTTCATGATCATCGCCGATGAAACCGATGCCGCCGCCCGGGCAAAATGGGAGCACTACAAGGCCGGCGCCGACACCGAGGCGATTTCCTGGCTGGTGGACCAGGCGGCGGCCGACAAGGCCTCCGGCGGCGATACCAACGTGCGGCACATGGCGGATCCGGTGTCCGCCGTGAACATCAATATGGGCACGCTGGTCGGATCGTATGAAACCGTCGCCCGCCTGCTGGATGAAGTCGCGACCGTGGAAGGCTGCGACGGCGTGCTGCTGACGTTCGACGACTTCGTCAAAGGCATTGAGGATTTCGGCGCGCGCATCCAGCCGCTGATGAAATCCCGCCAGCACATTATTGATACCGTGGAGATCACCTGATGAATGCACCTGTTCCCACCGGCTACAGCGTCCCGGACGCCCGCACCGATAGCGTTACGCTGCCAGCCCGACCGGAACCGTTACGGATGAAACCGAGCGAGACGGCGGTGGTGGTGGTTGATATGCAGAACGCGTATGCGACGGAGGGCGGCTATGTCGATATCGCCGGCTTCGATGTCTCCGGCGCGGCGGGCGCGATCGTCAAGACCAAGGCCGTGCTGGATGCCGCCAGGGCCGCCGGGGTGACGGTGATCTTCTTCCAGAACGGCTGGGACAAGGACTACGTGGAAGCCGGAACGCCGGGTTCTCCCAACTGGCACAAATCCAATGCGCTGAAGACCATGCGCGCGCGGCCGGAACTGGCCGGCACGCTGCTGGCGAAGGGAACCTGGGACTACGCCATCGTCGATGCGCTAAAGCCTCAGCCCGGCGACATCGTCATCCCGAAGACGCGCTACAGCGGTTTCTTCAACACCAATATCGACAGCGTGCTGCGGGCGCGCGGCATCCGCAACCTCGTGTTTACCGGGGTCGCGACCAATGTCTGTGTCGAATCGTCGTTGCGGGATGCGTTCCATCTGGAGTATTTCGCTGTCGTCCTGGAGGACGCGACCCATCATCTCGGGCCGGACTTCATCCAGCAGGCATCGCTGTACAACATCGAGAAGTTCTTCGGCTGGGTCTCGACCGTTGCCGATTTCTGCGGCGCCATCGGGCAAGCCGCGCCAACCTCCAACGCGTAAGGTTCCGTCATGCCCAAGAGCATCGTTCTGCCGCCCGGCACCAGCACGCCGATCGCCCCGTTCTCACCCGGAACGATGGCGGACGGGGTCGTTTATGTCTCCGGCACGTTGCCGTTCGACAAGGACAATAACGTCGTGCATGTCGGCGACGCCGCCGCCCAGACACGGCATGTACTGGAAACCATCAAGTCGGTGATCGAGACCGCGGGCGGCACGATGGAGGACGTCACGTTCAACTCCATCTTCATTCGCGACTGGGCCGACTACGCGGCGCTGAACACGGTGTACGCCGAGTATTTCCCCGGCGACAAGCCCGCTCGTTTTTGCATCCAATGCGGCCTGGTGAGGCCCGACGCGCTGGTGGAAATCGCCACCATCGCGCATGTAGGCAAGAAGTAATCGTTTCGTGCATTACGAAATTCATGGCAGGACCGACGGCGCTCCGACGGTTCTGCTGTCGTCGGGTCTTGGCGGCGCCGCGCATTACTGGGCGACGCAGATCCCTGCCCTCGCAGAGCATTTCCGGGTTGTTGCCTATGATCAGTTCGGCACCGGCCGTAGCGGCGGCACGGTGCCGGAGGGTTATACAATCGGCGACATGGCGGCGGAGGTCGCGGCGCTGCTGGACGAGCTCGCCATCGAGACATGCCACTTCGTCGGCCATGCGCTCGGTGGGCTGATCGGGCTGCAACTGGCGCTGGATCGGCCGGCGCTGCTGGATCGCCTCGTTGTGGTGAATGCCTGGGCGAAAACCCATCCGCACACGCTGCGCTGTTTCTCCGCGCGCAAAAGCCTGCTGCTGGACACAGGGCCGCAGGCGTATGTGAAGGCGCAGCCGCTGTTCCTGTACCCGGCCGCATGGCTGGCCGACCGGCAGGATTGGCTGGCGGACCAGGATGCCAGCGGGATCGCGCATTTTCCGCCGCGGGACACGGTGCTGCGGCGGATTGGCGCGATCGAGGCGTTCGACGCGACCGCTGAAGTCCATACGATCACCGCGCCGACCCTGGTCATCGCGACGCGCGATGATGTGCTGGTGCCCTGCAGCTGCTCGCTCGCGCTCGCGGATGCGTTGCCGAACGCGGAGCTGGTCTTGCTCGATCAGGGTGGTCACGCCTGCAACGTCACCGACCCTGCCGGGTTCGATGCGATCGTTACGCGATTTCTGGGAGGGTATTGACGCGATCCCCGGGGGACACAGATCGGCGGAATAGTTGGCTCGCCGAACTGTGTTTTCCATTGTTGTTCAGTGTCAGTTATGTGACAGGGATCGTCGATCGCCTGTCGCCGGCCGCACCGATTCACAGTGGTTCGCCCATGTACGCAATTCGCATCCTGGATAGTGTTGACCTGTCGATCCTGCGATTTTTGACCGGCTTTGCCGGCGAGAGCCACTTGCTCGACCACTCTATCAACGCGCTTTCACGGCTGGATATGTTCAAGGGCATGACGTTGATATGCCTGTTCTGGTACGGCTGGGCCGAGCGGCCGGCCGGTGACACGAGTCACGCTCAAGAGGAACGCCAGAAGTTACTGGTTCGCGTCTTGATCGGGACCATCCTGATGGGCGCTTTATCTCGGGTCCTGCAGGTTGCGCTGCAGTTCCATCAACGGCCTGTATTGTCGCACCTCGGCTTGAATTTTCCGTTGCCGGACTTCGATGTCGGCAGCCTGAACAGTTGGAACAGCTTTCCCAGCGACCACGCGATGTTCTTTTTCGCGCTGGGTACCGGCCTCTGGAGCGTCAATCGAACGCTCGGTCTGATTGCGTTCGTCTGGACAATTGTTGTGATCGACCTGCCGCGTGTCTATCTGGGCATCCATTACCCAAGCGACGTGGTGTTCGGGGCGTTGTTCGGCTTCCTTGGGATGAAAGCGTTCATGGCGCTGCCGCTCAGCCGCATCGAGCGGCTGCTCAGTGGCTGGCGCCACGCCCACCAGGGCGTGTTCATGGCCATGTTGTTCTTCGCCACGGACGAGGTCGGTCATCTGCTGGCCGAACTGCGTGACCTGGCCGGCAGTTCCGCACACATGCTCATCCATTAGCGGGCTCCAAGGGCGGACCGCCCTTGGCGGAGGTGTGAGGCCGCACCCCAGGGCTTTCTCCATCAGTCCGCCTCGGCCGCCGCCTCATGCATATCCATCGCCACCGGATGGAACGCGGCGTATTTCGCGCAGTAGAGCAGGATTCCGGCGACGGCGAGATACGAGATCGCGACGGCCGGCGACTGGCCGATACCGATGCCGTCGGCCCCGTGAATGAAGCCGAAGAACGTCAGGATCCCGCCGGCCAGCGCGAAGCACGCCGCTTTCTCGAACGCGCGATCGATGATGAACACGGTTACCGCACCCAGCATGATACCGGCCAAAGTAGCGCCGCCGCCGAGTGTGGCCAGCCCGTCATACAGCACGCCGACCTGCGCCAGCTTGGCGGAGCCGACGGCGGCGACGGTGGTGCCGGCGGCGCCCAGGGCGTTGTCGATCTGGGTTTTGCCCCACTCGGCAATCTGCGGCAGCAGCGCCAGCACGATCGCCGGCGCATGCCGATGCGGCGATTCCTGGAACGCCTGCGATCCGATCAGCATGCCGATATACAGCAGGATAGGCAGGATCGCGACGACCGGGATCAGCGCGCTGATCACGGCGATGATGCCGAACCACGTGAGCACCAGGACGATGATGCCGGTCACGGCGGAGTAGCCGATCCGCCCCCCCATCGCCTTCCAGCCGGGATGGCCGATATAGACCGCGTTGATGAACGGGTTGCCCAGCAGGCAGCCGATCAGGCTGATCACGCCGTCGGCGGTCAGCACGCGTGTGGTAGGGAAGCTGTCGCCGGCGGCGGCGGCGCTTTCGACGTTGTCCAGCGCCTCGATCAGGTCGTAGATGCC
>DATARX010000383.1:0-6627 GCA_036263955.1 Rhodopila sp. | reverse complement strand
GCGCTGACCGAGGTGACGCTGGGGATCATGCCGGGGGCGGGTGGGACGCAGAACCTGCCGCGGGCGGTGGGGGCGCGGCGGGCGAAGGAAATTCTCCTCACGGGGCGGCCGTTTACGGTGCAGCAGGCGTTCGAATGGGGGATGGTCAACCGGATCTGCAAGGCGGAGACGCTGGTGGCGGAGGCGCTGGAAACCGCTTCGGTGATCGCCGGGAATGCGCCGATCTCGACGCGGCAGATCAAGCAGTCGGTGAACATGGGGCTGAACACGGACCTGCAGACCGGGATGATGTTCGAGATCGAGGCGTATAACCGGATGGTGCCGACGGAGGACCGACGGGAGGGCATCCTGGCGTTCAATGAAAAGCGGAAGCCGGTTTACAAGGGGCGGTAGAGCTCCCGGTGACGGGGGAGGGAGGAAACAATGAACGATATCCAGGCGGGCATGGCGCTGACTCGGGCGCTGGCGGAGCAGGCACGCGCGCTGCGGCTGGTGGATATTCCGGGCTCGATACGGGACTGGGCGCGCCAGTGCGTGCTGGATTATGTGGGCTGCGCGGTGGCCGGGGCGTCCGACGAACTGGTCGGCATCTTGCTGGCAGAGATGCGGGAGCAGGGTGGAGCGGAAGTGGCCCGTGTGATGGGGCATTCCGGGCGGTTGCCGGTGGCGTCGGCGGCGATCGTGAATGGGGCGGCGTCGCACGCGCTGGATTTTGACGATGTCAACCTGGCGATGCCGGGGCATCCCTCGGTGGCGATCCTGCCGGCGTTGCTGGCGCTGGCCGAGGAACGGGAGGCGAGCGGCGCCGATGTGCTGACCGCGTTCGTTGCGGGATACGAACTGCAATGCCGGGTGGGGCGGGTAATCGCGCCGGGGCATTACGACGGGCTGGGTTTCCATGCGACGGCGACGGTGGGCAGTTTCGGGGCTGCGGCGGCGTGCGCGCATCTGCTGGGGCTGGATGCGGATCGGTTCGCTGTGGCACTGGGAATCGCCGGGACGCAGGCGGCTGGACTGAAGTCGATGTTCGGTACGATGTGCAAGCCGCTGCACGCAGGCAAGGCGGCGTATCATGGATTGATGGCGGCGAAGCTGGCGTCGCGTGGGTTTACCAGCCGATCGGACGTGATCGAGTGCGCGCAGGGATTTGCGCGGACTCACAGTGCGGATTTCCATCCGGCGCGGGCGTTTGATACGCCGCCGGACGGGTGGTGGATCGCGAACAATTTGTTCAAGTACCATGCGTCCTGTTACATGACTCATGCTGCTATCGAATCGGCTAAGAAGCTGCGGGAGGAGCATTCGTTTGCGCCGGAGCAGGTGGAGCGGATCGTTGTGCGGCTGGAGGAATCCTGCGATCGGATCTGCAATATCCCGAAGCCGGCGACGGGGCTGGAGGCGAAGTTCTCGCTGCGGTTGACGACTGCGATGGGGTTGGCGGGCGTGGATACCAGCCGACTGTCGACGTATTCCGAGGCGGTGGCGGCAGATCCGGTGCTGGTTGGGCTGCGCGACAAGGTTGCGTTCGATTTCCGGTTGGGCATTCCGAATACGTTTTCCGAAGTGGCGGTGTCTTTGCAGGATGGGTCGCGGTTTACGGCGTCGCACGATTCCGGGGTGCCGGCGGGTGATGTGGCGGACCAGGGGCGGCGGTTGGAGGCGAAGTTCGCCGCGTTGGTTGATCCGGTGCTGGGAGCGGACACGACGGGACGGTTGATCGCGGAGATCGGGCGATTCGATGCGCTGCCGGATGTTCGGGGGATGCTGGCGTTGTGCGCTTAGTCGTTGGTTTGACGTCTGTGCGCGGATGGCCGGGACTGCGCCCGGCCATGACGCTTATGTCGGGAGGCTATAATGCGCCTGAAAGACAAAGTCGCTATCATCACCGGTGGTGCGCATGGCATGGGCGAGGCGGAGGCTAAGCTTTTTGCCAAGGAAGGGGCCGCGGTTGTCATCGCGGATTTACTGCGCAAGGAAGGCGAGGCCGTTGCGACTGAAATCAGTGCGGTGCAGGGGCGCGCTCGGTTTATCCATACGGATGTCACGTCGGAAGCGGACTGGCAGCGGTTGATTGGCGAAACGATCGCAGCGTATGGGCGGCTGGATATCCTGGTCAATAATGCCGGGATCAGCGGCAGCGCGGTTGGCGACCCGGATGGGCTGGAGGGGTGGCATAGGCTGCTTTCGGTGAATGCGGCCAGTGTGTTCCTCGGCACCAAGTTGGCGGCGGCGGCGATGATCCCGAACGGGCGGGGTTCGATCGTCAACATTTCGTCGATTATGGGGTTTGTCGGCAGTGCGGACAGCCATCCGGGGTATGCGGCATCCAAGGGCGCGGTACGGCTTTATACCAAGGCTGCGGCGGCGAAGTATGGGCCGTTTGGAGTGCGGGTGAACTCGGTGCATCCTGGTTACATGCCGCCGATGCTAAATGCGACGAACGCGGCCGGACGGGCCTCAAAGATCGAGGCGACGCCGTTGCGGCGGTTGGGGGAGCCGATCGAAGTCGCTTATGGCGTGTTGTTCCTGGCGTCCGACGAGGCGTCGTTCGTGACGGGGGCGGAATTGGTTATCGATGGCGGCTATATCGCCCAATAATGGAGGAAATCGATCATGGTTGCAGTACCGAGCGGGCAAATCCCGGGGGTTTATCATCGGCGGATCGGCGATATCGTGGTGACGGCGCTGTCCGACGGATATCTGGATGGCACGGTGGAGGTGATGCAGAACATCTCCCCTGGCGATGCGACGCGGATGCTGACGGACAAATTCCGTCCGGGACGGCGGACGTCGGTGAATTGCTACCTGGTGTATTCGGCTGGGCGGCTGGCGCTGATCGAGACGGGATCAGGGGATTATCTGCAGCCGACGGCGGGGAAGCTGCAGCAGAACCTGAAGGCAGCGGGGGTGGATCCGGCGGATATCGAGGCGGTAATCCTGACGCACATGCATCCGGATCATTCCGCTGGGTTGACTAATCCAAAGACGGGGGAGAAGTTTTTTCCCAATGCCGAACTGGTGGTGCATCAGAACGAACCGAAGCACTGGCAGGACGATGGCGCGATGAGCCGAGCGGACGAGCGCGCCAGGAAAATGTATTTTCAGTGCACGCGGGAACAGATCGCGCCGTATCATAATCAGATGAGGACGTTCGACCGGGCGGTGGAGGTATTTCCGGGGGTGACGTCGGTGCCGCTGCATGGTCATACGCCGGGTCATTCCGGGTACATGATCGCCTCGGGCGGGCAGTCGTTGCTGATCTGGGGCGATATTATCCATGTGCCGGAGATCCAGGTGCCTCGGCCGGAGGTGACGATGGTGTTTGATACCGACCCTGCTGCCGCCGCGGCGACGCGGAAGCGGACATTCGATCAGGTGGCGACGGATCGGCAGTTGATCGCCGGGATGCATGTGCATTTCCCGGGGTTTGCGCATTTGGTGAAGGCGGGGGATGGGTATCTGATGCTGCCGGAGCCGTGGGATCAGGCGTTCGGGGGGTGATCGGGCTGGCGGGAAATCGGACGATGGTGCGCGGATAGCCGGGACGCCCGAAGCGGGCGCCCGGCTATGACGGTGAGCGCGGGATGAGGCGCGCGGTCGTGGGATCGGACGACGGTGGTGGGCCGGCCCGTGGCGGCCAGTTCAGTGCGTGGGATAGGTCCTTGGATAGGTGATCCGTTCCTTTGGCCCTGGCGGATCGGGCGGGCCTTTCTTGCCACAGGCGACCAACAGTCCCAGGGCGATGGCCAAGGCCAGAACCGCCCTCATGCCAGCACCGCCAGCCAGTGCGTCGCTTGCTCCGCGACGTTCGCGGGCGCCGTGCCGCCATAGCTGGTGCGCGAGGCGACGGAGGCCTCCACCGTCAGGACGGAGAAGACGTCTTCGGTGATGTTCGGCTCGATCGATTGCATATCGGCGAGAGAGAGATCGGCGAGATCAAAGCCGCGGGCTTCCGCCATCGCCACCAGGCGGCCGGTGACGTGGTGGGCGCTGCGGAACGGCAGGCGCAGGACCCGAACCAGCCAGTCCGCCAGGTCGGTCGCGGTGGCGAAGCCGGAGCCGGCGAAGGCGCGCATCCGGTCGGTGTCGGGCGTCATGTCGCGGATCATTCCGGCGGTGGCGGCCAGGGACAGGGCCCAGGCCTCGGCAGCATCGAACACGGGTTCCTTATCCTCCTGCATGTCTTTCGCGTAGGCCAAGGGCAGGCCTTTCATCACCGTCAGCAGGGCGACCAGGGCGCCGGTCATGCGGCCGGTCTTGGCCCGCACCAGTTCCGCGGCGTCCGGATTGCGCTTCTGCGGCATGATGGAGGAGCCGGTGGTGAACGCGTCACTCAGCCGGATGAAGCGATACGGGGCGCTGCACCAGATCACGATTTCTTCGGCCAGCCGCGACAGATGCATGGCGGAGATCGCGGCGGCGGAAAGGAATTCCAGCGCGAAATCGCGGTCCGAGACGGCATCCAGGCTGTTGGCGGTCGGGCGGTCAAAATCGAGCGCCGACGCGGTCATGGCGCGGTCGATCGGAAAGGAGGTGCCGGCGAGGGCAGCGGATCCCAGCGGGCACGCGTTCAGTCGCCGGCGGCAATCGGCCAGCCGGCCGCGGTCGCGGTCCAGCATCTCCACATAGGCCAGCATGTGGTGCCCGAAGGTGACCGGCTGCGCGGTCTGCAGGTGGGTGAAACCGGGCATCGGATCGGCGGCGTGCGCGGCGGCGCGTTGCGCCAGCGCCAGCATGGTGTCGGCGACCTGGGCCGACAGGCCATCGATCGCGTCGCGCACCCACAGGCGGAAATCGGTCGCCACCTGGTCGTTGCGGCTGCGCGCGGTGTGCAGGCGCTTGCCGGCCTCGCCGATGCGGTCGGTCAGGCGCGCCTCGATATTCATGTGGATGTCTTCCAGGGCGACATCGAAGGCGAAGCGGCCGGTCTCGATTTCCCCGGCGATCGCGTCTAGACCAGTGGCGATGGCATGCTCATCTTCGGCCGACAGCAACCCGATCTTCGCCAGCATCGCCGCATGGGCGCGGGATCCGCGAATATCCTGCCGCCACAGCTTGCGGTCGAACCCGATGGAGGCGTTGATGTCCCGCATGATCACCGAAGGGCCGCCGGCGAAGCGTCCGCCCCATTGCATGTTGGCGGGCTCGTTTGCCCAGTCTGAGGGAAGAGGCCCTGACGGAAGAGGCTCGGGCGGCAGGCGGATCGGCGTGTCGGTCACAGGAAAGGTTCCAGCTTGATGATGATGCACCGCAGACTGGCTTTGGCGGCGGCGGCCGGCACCCTAGCCGCGACGGTCTGGCCACGCAAACCAAACGCCGAAACGCTGCCACCGCTGGAAGAGGGGTTGCAGAAGCTGGACCCGCCGGTGGCGCCGCCGAATGGCGTGTTCGTCACGCGCGACGGTGCCTCCCACCACCTGTCGGACTTCAAGGGCCATGGCATGGTGGTGAACATGTGGGCGACGTGGTGCGCGCCGTGCGTGGCGGAAATGCCGGCGCTGGAGGCGCTGTCAAAGACGCTGGCGCCACAGGACATCGCGGTACTGCCGCTGTCGTCCGATCGTGGCGGGGCGGACACGGTCGCGGCCTGGTTCCAGGCGCATGGCATCACTGCGCTGCCGGTGCTGCTGGATCCGAAGGGTGCGATGGCTCGGGCGTTCGATGCGCGCGGGATCCCCACCACGGTGATCATCAACAAGTCTGGGAACGTCGTCGCCCGGCTGGAGGGCGCGGCCGATTGGGCGTCCCCGGATGCAGCCGCCGCTATTCGGTTGCTGACGGCGGGGTAGGGGCCGCCGCGACGCTATCGGGCATCGCGTGATCAGGTTTAGCCGCGATCGGGCATCGCGTGATCAGGTTTGGCCGCGATCAGGCGATCTGGAAGCGCTCGAAGATCGGCTTGATGCGGCGAACCGCTTCCTCGGTCGCCTGGTCGGGCGTCATGTTCTTCTGGGTGATGTTGGCTTCGGCCTGGCTCCAGATCTGTTCCGATAGCACCGCTGCATAGGCCGGATTGTAGCACATCCACCACGGCATCGTCGGCTTGACCAGGCCGGTCTGCACCGCGGCCGGGCGATGAGGATCCGCCGGGTCCTGCCAGTATGGATCGTTCCTGACGTTTGACATCATCACCGGCATGAACCGTCCGCGCGTCTCCTTCAGGTATTTGTTCAGATTGTCGGGTTGGATGAAGGCCCGCAGCAGCGCCTTGGCGCCGTCGATATTCTTGGCCCCCTTGGGGATCAGGCAGGGCGATACACCAAGCAGGCTGGGCAGCGGCTTGCCGTCGTTGCCGTCAGGCGTTCCCTGGGTGATGATCTGTTTGTAATACTGGTCCGGTTTTTCCATTTGCGCCACCGCGATCGAGATCGTCGCGTTCGGCGTCATGACGACCTGCCTTGCGAAGAAGGCGTTGTTGTTGTCCACGTCGCCCCAGTTGATGGCGCCCGGCGGCACGTAGCCTTTCTTGTAGGGCGTGGTGAGGCGTTCCAGCGCGGTCGTCGCGGCCCGCATCACCGCGGGGTCGTCGATGTTCAGCTTACCGCTGGGCAGCACGATGCCGGCGCCGCCATAGGCGATCAGGAACGAATGAAACAGCGTGCCGCTGTCGGCCTCCTTCGTCGCCAT
>DATARX010000499.1:0-2482 GCA_036263955.1 Rhodopila sp. | reverse complement strand
ATCATACTCGTAACGGCCTATTCGCTGGAAGCAAAGGGAACGTAACGAAATCGCATCGTTCTGACGGCGCGCATTTGCCTCTCCGGCTGCTCCTCGAGCATCCAGGGTACAAGCCAGCAACTCGCGGTTAATACCAATCCGCCCGGCCGAATGTGGCCTTTATCGCGAACGAACCCGCATCGCCACGATCGAGAACGCCCCCGGCAGCGCCCTGATCAGCAAGACTAGGCACGACACCGGGGTGGTTTGCGTCAGGCAGGGATACCAAACCGCCACCTGTTTCGACCACTCCGGTGCCGCCGCGGCCACATTCGGAAACATCCTGATCGGCGGCGGTATCGGCTGGGCGATCGACAGCGCCTCCGGCGCGGACAACACGTATAACAGTCCGCTCACCCTGACCCTCACGCCGGACATCGCCGGCGCCAATCCGCCGGTGCCTGTTCTGCCGGCCGTGTTCACCGGTCCATCGACCCAATCCTAGTGTCCTGCCTCCGAAGTTCGGCGGATTGCGGACGCAGGGGACAAGCAGGCCACTGGAAACAAAGAACGCGTGTCTCGAAGCTGAGATGCACCGACTATGGCGAACTTCAGATGCGGAACACGCGATCCGAACCGGCGCTCTTGATCCCGGTCGAAGGGTGACGGCAATGATGTTCGGCTGGCGCCGTGCGCCGCGGCGGCCTCAGCTACCCCGCCAACCCTACCAGGCCGACCCTACAGGCCAACCCGATCACGCCCCGCCTGCTCCAAGCGATCCGCCATCGCATCGTATTCATCGGCCAGCGATTCCAGCGCATCGATGATCCGCTGATCCACGACAATCGCCACCATTTCCCGATAGTGCAGGGCCTTTTCGCGTAATTCGGCTGGTGTCGCAGGCATTTCCATTTTCCGATCTCCACCCATCTGTAGACAACGGACCGAGACGTGCAGTCGTTCACGCCAGCCCCACGTGAACCGGTTGAGTTGATCGGTCCCTCGGTGCTAATGTAAATAGTCTGTACATTCGTCCCGACCGATGCAGAGGATGTGATGTCGTATTTGGACGTGAACACCTACCAGGAAAGAGAGCAGCAATGGCGCGACCAGGCAGCAACTCTATCCCCTGGGCCGGAACGCGACGCCTGTCTGGCATTGGCGGACGGCTACGCCAACCTCACCGCCATCCTCGAACGCCTGAACCCGCGGTTTGGTAACGCGACGCAGCCGGGTCCCGCCGCCTGATATCGCGCACCGGGCAGTTGGCAGTTGGGTGTTGGCAGCATCCGCTTCACGCGGCGGAGCGTGGCCCCGCCGCGACCCACCCCCCGCCGCGATCGGATCCTAAGCCGCCTTTGCCAGCGCCATCGCCCGCCACACCCGCTCCGGCGTCGCCGGCATGTCGATATGCGTCACCCCGTCGCCGCTCAACGCATCGATAATCGCGTTGATCACCGCCGGCGGGCTGCCCACCGCCCCGGCCTCACCAGCGCCCTTCACCCCCAGCGGATTGGACGCGCACGGGATTTCCAGCAGTTCCACCTCGATATCGGGGAACTCATTGGCCCGCGGCAGCGCGTAATCCATCAGGCTGCCCGACAACAACTGGCCCGAGGACGGATCATACACCGTCCGCTCCAGCACCGCCTGCCCAAACCCCTGCGCCACGCCGCCGGCCACCTGGCCGCGCACGATCAGCGGGTTCACCGTCTTGCCGAAATCGTCGCACACGCTGTAGCGCACCAGCTCCACCACGCCGGTTTCCGGATCGATCTCGACCTCCGCCATGTGACAGCCATTCGGGAACGTATGCGCATCGATCGGCGCAATCTCCGCCGCGTCGAGCAAGGTCGCCTGCTGTCCCGCCGCCGCCTTTTTCCGCTGTCTCCCGGCCAGTTCGATAATGTCGATCACCCGGTCCGTGCCGACGATCGAAAAACGCCCGTCGGCGAACGCGATATCCGCCACCGCGGCTTCCATTTCCTCCGCCGCCGCCTGCTTGCCCTTCGTGATCACCGACTCCGAGGTCAATAGAATCGCCTGCCCCTCCGAATACAGGCTGCGCGCGCCACCGGTGCCCCCGCCGACCGGGATCGTATCGGTGTCGCCTTGCCGGATGCGGATTTTTTCGCCGTCGATGCCCAGGTTGTGCGCGGTCAACTGGACGTAGGCCGTCTCGTGCCCCTGGCCGGTGGACTGAGTGCCCACATACACATCGACGAACCCATCATCGGCGAACCGGATCTCGGCGCGTTCGGTCGGATCGCCGCCGGTGGCTTCCAGGTAATACGCCAGCCCGAGGCCGCGCCGCTTGCCCCGCGCGGCGGCGGCGGTTCGGCGGCTGGCGAAACCGGCGTAATCCATCCGCTTAGTTGCCGAATCCAGCACGATCCGGAAGTCGCCGCTGTCGTAACTTTTCCCCACCGGAGTCGCATGCGGCATCGCGTCCGGCAGCACCATGTTGCGCCGACGTATTTCAACCTTGTCGATGCCGAGCTCC
>DATARX010000490.1:0-7139 GCA_036263955.1 Rhodopila sp. | reverse complement strand
AAGCTGGCATGACTGGGGACAGGACTGGGGGCATGACCCGGGTTGTTGTCCCGTGTGACGCGGCCGCGCTGGCGGTCGGTGCCGATGAGGTGGCGGCGGCGCTGGCGGACCATGCGACCGTGGTGCGCACCGGCTCCCGCGGGATGTTCTGGCTGGAGCCGATGATCGAGGTCGAAACCGACCAGGGGCGCATCGCCTACGGTCCGGTGGAGGCGTCCGATGTCCCCGGCCTGCTGGCCGACGGGCTGCTGACGGGTGCCGCGCAACGCCTGCGGCTTGGGGTTCCCGAGGGCATTCCCTTCCTGGCGCGGCAGACGCGGCTGACCTTCGCCCGCTGCGGGGTGGTCGATCCGCTGTCGCTGGACGACTATCGGGCGCATGGCGGCATGGCCGGGCTGGAGAAAGCCCGCGCGGTGGGGCCGGCGGCGATCATCGACGCTGTCACGAAATCCGGCCTGCGCGGCCGGGGTGGCGCGGGTTTTCCAACGGGTATCAAGTGGAAGACGACGGCCGAGGCGGCGGGCGCCCGCAAATACATCGTCTGCAATGCCGATGAGGGCGATTCCGGCACCTATGCCGACCGGATGCTGCTGGAAGGCGACCCGTTCTGCCTGATCGAAGGGATGGTGATCGCCGGCCTGGGGATCGGCGCCAGCAAGGGCTACGTCTACACGCGATCGGAATACCCGCACGCCGTCGCCACCTTCGACAAGGCGCTGGCGATCGCTCGGGCGGCCGGCATCCTGGGCGGCGATTTCGACATCGAGCAGCGCGTCGGTGCCGGCGCCTATGTCTGCGGCGAGGAGACGTCGCTGCTGGAAAGCCTGGAAGGGCGGCGCGGGCAGGTGCGGGCGAAACCGCCGCTGCCGGCGCATGAAGGCCTGTTCGGCATGCCGACGGCGATCAACAACCTGATCACGCTGGCGACTGTTCCGGTTATTCTGCGCGACGGGGCGGAGGCGTACCAGGCGCTGGGCATGGGCCGGTCACGCGGGACGATGCCAATCCAACTGGCCGGCAATATCCGCCACGGCGGACTGTTCGAGGCCGGTTTCGGCGTCACCCTGGGCGAACTCGTGAACGATATCGGTGGTGGCACGCTGTCGGGCCGTCCGGTTCGCGCGGTGCAGGTCGGCGGGCCGCTGGGGGCGTATTTCCCGCCGGCGCTGTTCGACACGCCGTTCGACTATGAGGCGTTCGCGGCCAAGGACGGGCTGATCGGCCATGGCGGGGTCGTGGTGTTCGACGATACCGTCGACATGGCGCAACAGGCGCGCTTCGCCATGGAGTTCTGCGTCGCGGAATCCTGCGGCAAGTGCACGCCGTGCCGTATCGGTTCGGTGCGTGGCGTGGAGACCGTGGACAAGATCCTGGCCGGCCACAATGTCGACGCCAATCTGGAATTGCTGCGCGACCTTTGCCACACAATGAAGTTTGGATCGTTATGTGCATTGGGAGGGTTCATCCCCTACCCGGTGCTGAGCGCGATGAACTTCTTTCCGGACGATTTCCGGCAAGCCCCTGGAAGTTCCGCCAATAAACGCCTGGCCGCAGAATAAGAGGGAGAATTCCGCCTATGTCCATGATCCAGGAGATCGATTACGGCACCCAAGCCGTCGCCGCCGAACAACTGGTGACGCTGACGATCGACGGACGCGATGTGACGGTACCGGAGGGTACCTCCATCATGCGCGCCTCGATGGAAGCCGGTATCAAAGTCCCGAAACTCTGCGCCACCGACACGCTGAACAGTTTCGGCAGTTGCCGTCTGTGCCTGGTGGAAATCGAGGGCCGCAGGGGCACCCCAGCCTCCTGCACCACGCCGGTCGCGCCGGGGATGAAGGTGCACACCGTCAGCGACGATCTGCGCAAGCTGCGGCGCGGGGTGATGGAACTTTACATCTCCGACCATCCGCTGGATTGCCTGACCTGCTCCGCCAACGGCAATTGCGAGCTGCAAACGGCGGCGGGCGAGGTCGGGCTGCGCGATGTGCGGTATGGGTATGAGGGCGAGAACCATTTGTCGGCCCCGGTCGACGGGTCGAACCCATATTTCAACTTCGATCCGTCGAAGTGCATCGTGTGCTCGCGCTGCGTGCGGGCATGCGAGGAAGTCCAGGGCACGTTCGCGTTGACCATCCAGGGCCGCGGGTTCGAGTCCAAGGTGGCGGCCGGGATGGATGAGCCGTTCCTGACCAGCGAATGCGTGTCCTGCGGCGCCTGCGTGCAGGCCTGCCCGACGGCGACCCTGATGGAAAAGTCGGTGGTCGAGATGGGACAGCCGGAGCATTCGGTGGTGACGACCTGCGCGTATTGCGGCGTCGGCTGCAGCTTCAAGGCGGAGATGCGCGGCGACCACGTGGTGCGCATGGTGCCGTGGAAGGACGGCCGCGCCAATCACGGGCATTCCTGCGTCAAGGGACGGTTTGCCTGGGGTTATGCGCAACACCAGGATCGCATCCTGAAGCCGATGATCCGCGAGAAGATTTCGGATCCGTGGCGGGAAGTGAGCTGGGAGGTGGCAATCGAGCGGGTGGCTTCCGAGTTCAAGCGGATCCAGGCGAAGGCGGGGAAGGATTCGGTCGGGGTCATTACGTCTTCGCGCTGCACGGCCGAGGAAGCCTATCTGGTGCAGGAACTGACTCGTACTGCTTTCGGAAATAATAATACCGACACCTGTGCGCGCGTGTGCCATTCACCGACCGGGTACGGGCTGGGGAAGACGTTCGGGACCTCGGCGGGGACACAGGATTTCGACAGCGTCGAGGACACCGACGTGATGATCGTGATCGGCGCCAATCCGACCGATGGGCATCCGGTGTTCGCGTCGCGCATGAAGAAGCGGCTGCGGGAGGGGGCGAAGCTGATCGTCATCGACCCGCGACGGATCGACATGGTGCGCACGCCGCATGTGGAAGCATCCTATCATCTGCCGCTGCGGCCAGGGACGAACGTGGCGATGCTGACGTCGCTGGCGCATGTCGTGGTGACCGAGGGGCTGGTGGCGCAGGATTTCGTGGCGGAACGTTGCGACGCTGATGCGTTTGCCGACTGGGCGGCGTTTGTCTCCGAACCGCGGCACAGCCCGGAGGCGCTGGAGGCGACCACCGGGGTGTCGGCGGCGCTGGTGCGCGGGGCGGCCCGGTTGTTCGCCACCGGCGGCAACGGCGCGATCTATTACGGGCTTGGGGTGACGGAGCACAGCCAGGGCAGCACCGCGGTGATGGCGATCGCCAACCTGGCGATGGCGACGGGGAATATCGGGCGGCGCGGCGTGGGGGTGAACCCGCTGCGTGGGCAGAACAACGTGCAGGGGAGCTGCGATATGGGCAGTTTCCCGCATGAGCTGCCGGTGTACCGGCATGTCGGCCAGGCGGATGCGCGGGCGATCTATGAGGCCGAATGGGGCGTCAAGATCAACCCGGAACCGGGGCTGCGGATTCCCAACATGTTCGATGCCGCGGTGGCGGGAACGTTCCTTGGGCTTTATGTTCAGGGGGAGGACATTGCCCAGTCCGATCCCGATACCAAGCATGTGACCGCCGGATTGTTGGCGATGGAATGCCTGGTGGTGCATGACCTGTTCCTGAATGAGACGGCCAACTACGCGCATGTGTTCCTGCCGGGAGCGACCTTCCTGGAGAAGGATGGCACGTTCATCAATGCCGAACGCCGCATCAACCGGGTGCGCAAGGTAATGGCGCCTCGGGCGGGAATGGGGGACTGGGAGGTGACCCAGGCGATCTCCAACGCCATGGGCTATCCCATGCACTACAACGACCCGTCGGAGATCATGGCGGAGGTCGCCAGGACGACGCCGACGTTTGCCGGTGTTTCGTACGACAAGCTGGACCAGGGGGCGGTGCAGTGGCCGTGCAATGACGCGGCGCCGGAGGGCACGCCGATCATGCATATCGATCATTTCGTGCGCGGCAAGGGCAATTTCGTGATCACGGAATATGTGCCAACGGATGAAAAGGTCGGGCCTCGGTTCCCGCTGCTGCTGACCACGGGGCGTATCCTGTCGCAGTACAATGTCGGGGCGCAGACAAGGCGGACGGCGAATGTCATCTGGCATCCCGAGGATCTGCTGGAGATCCACCCGCATGATGCCGAGGAACGCGGCGTGAAGGACGGGGACTGGGTGCGGCTGCGGAGCCGAGCGGGCGAGACGACGCTGCGGGCCGCGGTGACGGAGCGGGTGGCGCCGGGGATTGTCTATACGACGTTCCATCATCCGCTGACCCAGGCCAATGTCGTTACGACCGAGTATTCCGACTGGGCGACCAACTGTCCGGAATACAAGGTGACGGCGGTGCAGGTGTCGCCATCGAACGGGCCGTCGGATTGGCAGGTCGAGTACCGGGCCCTGTCGGCGGAGAGTCGGCGGATCGAAGAGGTGCCGGCGGCCGAGTGAGTTGCCGATCGTGTCCTGGCAGGACGCGCGCGGGTGCCAAGCGTGGCCGGGCGGCCGAGAGAGAGCCGAGCGCGGAGGTGTTCCGGCCGGCCGCGCCCGGGGCGCGCGAGAGAGCCGGCCGCGGGGGTGTCCCGGCCGGCCGCGGCTTGCAGTGACGGGGACGCGTCCCACGTGAGTGGCAGTGACCTCAACGGGAGCGCCCCCCGCCATGCCTGACCCAACCGTTCCGGCCGCGCGCATCGCCTGGCGCGGAGACAGCGCACACGATGGCACCCGCATTGTGCCGCGGGAAACCCCGGTCGCGCTGACCTATAATCGATCAACCCATGCGGTAATGCTCGCCTCGCCGGCGGATCTGGAAGACTTCGCCCTCGGCTTCAGCCTGTCCGAAGGCATTATCGACAGTGCCACCGATATCCTGGCGCTGGAGATCGTGGAAGTGCCCGACGGCATCGAGTGCCGGATGGACCTGGCGCTGGAGCGGTTGGCGGCGCTGACCAAACGCCAGCGCCGGCTGGCCGGTCCCAGCGGCTGCGGGCTGTGCGGGCTGGACAGTCTGGCGGCCGCGATCCGTCCCGCACCGACGGTGCCGGCCGGCCGCGCATTCAGCCCGGCGATGATTCAGGATGCCATGCGCTCGATGCCGGCGGCGCAGATGCTGAACGCGGCCACCCATGCCGTTCACGCCGCCGCATTCTGGACCCCCGAACAGGGGCTGGTCGCGCTGCGGGAGGATGTCGGCCGGCACAACGCGCTGGACAAGCTGTCCGGTGCCCTGCTGCGGTCCGGTGTCGCGGCGTCCGAGGGGCTGCTGCTGCTGTCCAGCCGTGTCTCGGTCGAAATGGTACAGAAGACGGCGACGCTGGGTGCGCCGGTGATCGTCGCCATCTCGGCCCCTACCTCGCTGGCGATCGAGGTGGCCGAACGGGCGGGCATTACTCTGATCGGCATTGCACGCGCCGACGGTTTCGAAGTATTTACACATTTGGACAGGATCAATCCACGGATGACGCGTCATGTCGCATGACAAGCTGGCCTACATGGCCAACCAGATCGGTCGTTTCTTTCAGTCGCAGAAACCCGAAACCGCGGTTGCCGGCATCGCGGAGCATATCCTGAAGTTCTGGGATCCGCGGATGCGCGAGGCGATTGTCGCGCAGCTGGCGGACGGCCAGATCGAACTCGATCCGCTGGTGCGGCAGGCGGTCGAACGAATAGGGAGCCATACGCCGGTCTGATGCCAGTCGACGCGCGCGCGCCGGCCGACAAAGAGTCGCCTTTCGCACGCCGCCGCCGGCCAACCCGGCGCGCATATCGATCACTTCAAACGCATACCGATCAGTTCAAGCCCCGACCGGTATGAGACTGCCGACGCCTTGCCGAAACGGGCGGCCAAACGCCTGCGCCAAAAAGAAAAAAATCGTCTGGGAGGAGCACCAATGAGCAGTAGCACAACCCGCCTCGGCGGGCAGCGGCCCGCGTTCGGGCTTTTGGACCGAAATCGTATCATTGCCGAGGCCGGATATAATCGCTGGATGGTGCCGCCGGCGGCGCTCGCCATCCATCTCTGCATCGGCATGGCGTACGGGTTCAGCGTCTTTTGGCTCCCGTTGTCGCGCGCCGTTGGCGGCAGCAAAGCACTCGCCTGCCCGGCCGGTTCCGGCATCGTAAATGCCCTGTTCACCACCAGCTGCGACTGGCTCGTTGCCGACCTGAACTGGGTTTTCACCCTGTTCATCGTCGTGCTTGGGATCGCCGCCGCGGCCTGGGGCGGCTGGCTGGAACGCGCCGGGCCGCGCAAGGCGGGGGTGATCGCGGCGATCTGCTGGTCCGGCGGCCTGCTGCTGGGTGCCGTGGGCATCGTCACCCACCAGTTGTGGATCCTCTGGCTTGGCACCGGCGTGCTGGGCGGCATTGGCCTGGGACTCGGTTATATCTCCCCCGTATCGACATTGATAAAGTGGTTTCCGGACCGTCGTGGCATGGCGACGGGCATGGCGATCATGGGATTTGGCGGCGGCGCGATGATCGGTGCCCCGCTGGCGCAGATGCTGATGGCGCATTTCGCTACGCCGGAGTCGGCCGGCGTCTGGCAGACCTTCGTCGTGATGGGCGTGATCTACTTCGTGTTCATGATGGGCGGGGCGTTCGGCTACCGGGTGCCGGCGGCGGATTGGCGGCCGGCCGGCTGGACACCGCCGGCGGCGAACCTGAAGGCGATGATCACGCACGGCCAGGTACACGTGAGGGATGCGCACAAGACAGCTTCGTTCTGGTGCATCTGGATGGTGCTGTGCATGAACGTCTCCGCCGGGATTGGCGTCCTCAGCATGGCTTCGCCGATGCTGCAGGAGATTTTCGGCGGCTCCCTGCTGGGCCAGCCGGATGTCTCGTTCACCGCCTTGAGCGGCACGCAGCGCGCGGCGGTGGCGGCGATCGCGGCCGGGTTCGCCGGTCTGTTGTCGCTGTTCAACATCGGCGGGCGGTTCTTCTGGGCGTCTTTGTCGGATCATATCGGCCGCAAGGCGACCTACGTCGTGTTCTTCCTGCTGGGGATCGCGATGTATGCGCTGGCGCCCTGGGCGGCCCATGCCGGCAGCAAGGTGCTGTTCGTGGCGTTCTTCTGCGTCATCCTGTCGATGTATGGCGGCGGGTTCGCGACGGTGCCGGCGTATCTGGCCGACATGTTCGGCACCCAGTTCGTCGGCGCGATCCATGGCCG
>DATARX010000479.1:0-10777 GCA_036263955.1 Rhodopila sp. | reverse complement strand
GCCTTCATCGCCACCCCGACCATGATGCTGAACGCCACGATCGTGACGTGCTTGCCGGCGCGCTCGATCTTCGCCTTGCCGATCGGCACGATGAAATCGTCGTCCACCGGGCACTCGAAGGTCTGCCCGTACAGGATTTCGTTCTCCAGCACGATCACCGGGTTCGGATCGCGGATCGCCGCCCGCAGCAGCCCCTTGGCATCCGCCGAGGACCACGGCGACACCACCTTCAGCCCCGGCACATGCGCATACCAGCTCGCATAGCACTGCGAGTGTTGCGCCCCCACCCGGGACGCCGCCCCGTTCGGCCCACGGAACACGATCGGGCAGCCCATCTGGCCGCCGGACATATACAACGTCTTGGCGGCACTGTTGATGATCTGGTCCATCGCCTGCATGGCGAAGTTGAACGTCATGAACTCGACGATCGGCCTCAACCCGTTCAGCGCCGCGCCCACCGCCAGGCCGGTGAAGCCATGTTCGGTGATCGGCGTGTCGATCACCCGCCGCGCGCCGAACTCGTCCAGCAGCCCCTGGCTGATCTTGTAGGCGCCCTGGTACTGCGCGACCTCCTCGCCCATCAGGAACACATCGCCGTCGCGCCGCATCTCCAGCGCCATCGCATCGCGCAGCGCCTCGCGCACGGTGATCGGTTTGGTCGGCCCCCAGTCCTTCTCGGGCGCCGGCGCCGCCTCCGCCATGTGCGGCTTCGCGGCCGCCTTCTGTTCCGCCGCCGGCTTGGCCTGCGCGGACGCCTCCGGCTTGGCCTGCGCGGACGCCTCCGGCTTGGGCGCCGGCGCCGCGTCGGAGACATCCTCCCCGTTCACGCTCAGCACCGCGATCGGCGTGTTCACCGCCACGCCCTCGGTGCCCTCATCGACCAGGATGCGAGCCAGCTTGCCCTCATCCACCGCCTCGACCTCCATCGTCGCCTTGTCGGTCTCGATCTCGGCGATCACGTCGCCGGCGCGCACCTCGTCACCGACGCCCTTCAGCCAGCGGGCCAGCTTGCCTTCCGTCATGGTCGGCGACAGCGCCGGCATCAAAATCTGCGTTGCCATCGCTCAACCCTCCAGCATCACGTCGGTATACAGTTCGGACAATTCCGGTTCCGGGCTGCTCTGCGCGAAGTCGGCGGCATCCTGGATGATGCCCTTCACCTCGTCGTCGATCGCCTTGAACGTCTTTTCGTCCACACCCGCCTCCTCCAGCCGGTGCCGAGCGTTCTCGATGCAGTCGTGCTGGGTGCGCATCAACTGCACCTCCTCGCGCGTCCGGTATTTCGCCGGATCGGACATCGAGTGGCCACGATACCGATACGTTTTCACTTCCAGCAAAAACGGTCCCTTGCCGGCCCGGCAGTGTGCCACGGCCTGCTCCGCCGCGTCCTTCACCGCCAGCACGTCCATGCCGTCCACCTGCATGCCGGGGATGCCCCAGGGCGCGCCGTTCTGCGACAGGTCGCGGCTGGCCGAGGCCCGCTCCACCGACGTGCCCATGCCGTATTTGTTGTTCTCGATCACGTAGACCACCGGCAGCTTCATCAGCGCCGCGAGGTTGAAGCTTTCGAACACCTGGCCCTGGTTCGAAGCGCCTTCACCGAAATAGGTGATCGCCACCCGGTCGTTGCCACGATACAGATTGCTGAACGCCAACCCCGTGCCCAGGCTGACCTGCGCGCCGACGATGCCGTGTCCGCCGAAGAAGTTCTCCTCCTTGCTGAACATGTGCATCGACCCGCCCTTGCCGTGCGAGTAGCCGCCGGACCGGCCGGTCAGTTCCGCCATTACGCCGCGCGCTTCCATGCCGGTCGCCAGCATGTGCCCGTGATCGCGATACGATGTGATGACCTCGTCGCCCTGCGACAGCGCCAGTTGCATGCCGACGACGACCGCTTCCTGGCCGATGTAAAGGTGACAGAAACCACCGATCAGCCCCATGCCGTAAAGTTGTCCGGCCTTCTCCTCGAACCGCCGGATCAGCAGCATGGAGCGATACGCTTTCAGCAGCGCATCCTGGTCCACCGCCTTGTCTTTGGGTTTGCCGCGTCTCTTTGCCTCGGCCGCTTGCGCCATATCGCCACCTCCCGCTAACGGTTGCCAACCACGTCGTCGGTCACTAACGGCATATCCGACGTCCCGACAAGCGTCCGAGGTGTTAAATCCTTGATGGTGCAATGCAATATCAACCATTAACCGGAATCCGGTTAACCGCTTGTCGCGTCGATAGACTGCCGGCCGTCGCCGGTGGTATCGTTTCACGAAATAGGTGCGGCACGAAACTTTCTTTCGTCGCCCTCGCCGTATTCGCAGAGACGTTACCCCCGGGCCCTTCTCAGGCCGCGGCCGCCGCCAAGCGTTACATTGCAGTTCCGGTAACCAGCGAACCGCGCCGACGAACCGTTGCGGGAAACAGCCGCCGCCTGTCGGCTTGCGCCGTCAGCACACCGCCCCCCGGCCGCGCCAGCCGCGCCTCCAACAGCCGCGCCCTCCACAGCCGCGCCCCCCACAGCCGCGCCAGCGCCGCATGGTCCGTCAGCCAGCAATGCGGGCTTTGGTTCACCACCGCCAGCGAATCCAGCCACGCCAGCGAGTCCAGCCACGCCAGCGAGTCCGGCAACGCCAGTGCCCGTACGGCCGCCCGAACACATGCGCGTGCACCGTGATGTCCAGGCAGCCATAAGGGTTCCCCAGCCGCGGCCAGCCCTCGACCATCTTCGCCAGGATTAGCGTGAACGCCGCCGGCTCGTCGCGTCGCTTTGATCACCCTATGCACCGCGATCACCCCATGCACCGCGCGATATCCGCCGCTTCCTGTCCGGCGGTCGGATAGGCGGGCAGGGTGCCCTGGCTCCACCCATGCGCCGAAACGCTATGCCCGCGCTGCACGATCGCCGTCGGCAGGTCGGGACAGCGGTCCGCCACCGCACGCGGCGGGCTTTCCAACTTCAATCGTAACGAACCCGCCGCGGCCGATTCCTGCGCGCCGTTTATTGCGGCGCCGACGCCAGCTCGTGGCAACGCCGCCGGCGCCCGTTCTTCCTCGCCACCGCCGCCCTGTTCGGCCACGCCGCCGACGCGCCCAACCGATATCCGGCCGCGATGCCGCCCTTGGAATCCCCGCTGTTTCCCCCACCTACGCGCGATACTTCCGCAATGGAAAGCAAGAATGGCGACGATCACCAACCTCTACCGCTATCCGATCAAGGGCCTGTCCCCCGAACCCTTGACCGAAATCTCCGTCAGCCACGGTCAGGGGCTGCCCTTCGATCGCGCATTCGCCCTGGCGCTCGGCACCACACGCTTCGATCCGGACGCCCCCGAACCGCTCGACAAGGGGTATTTCCTCATGCTGCGCAAGAACGAACAGCTTGCCGCCCTCGCCACGCGGCTCGATCCCGCAACCGGCACGCTGACCATCCGCCATCGCGGCGAACCCGTGCTGGAGGCGGCGGTGACGACCCGCGCCGGCCGCGCCGCGATCGAGGATTTCATGGCCGCCTATCTGGGCGAGGCAACCGAGGGCCACCCCCGCCTGGTCTCGGCCGCGGGCCACAAATTCACCGATGTCAGCGTCATCTCGCCGGTCATGATGAAAGCGATCTCGGTGATCAACCTGGCCTCCGTGCGCGACCTCGAGGCGGCGACCGGGACCCCGGTTCACCCCCTGCGCTTCCGCGCCAACATCTATCTCGACGGCGTGCCGGCCTGGGCGGAACTCGACTGGGTCGGGCGGGACGTCGAGATCGCCGGCACGCGCTTTCGCGGCACACTCCGGACACGGCGCTGCGCCGCCGTCAACGTCAACCCGGAAACCGCCGCGCGCGACGCTAATCTACCGAAAGCGATCATGCAGCACGTCGGCCATACCGACCTCGGCATCTATCTCGAGGTACTGAGCGACGGCGTCTGTTCGGTCGGCGATACGGTGACGGTCGCCGCCGCCTGATAGGGCCGCAACCCCTGTCCGGACGCGCCCGGACAGCAGCCCGTCCCGGCACGCCGAACCCGCGGCGGCAATCCATCCCCACCGGCCATCTTCAACGTTGCGGAACGGTCCGACTGCCGCCATAAACCCACCCGGATAGGCGGCGATGGTCGACGGTCCAGGGATCGTCGCACAAAAGCAACCATTGTTGCCGCGGAAGCCCGATGGTTCGGGCGTCTCGACCGGACGGCGGATCCATGGCCCGGCTCCCAGAGCCATGAATCAAGTTGCGTTATCAAAAGGACGCATGTGGGAGCCGCGATGACAACGATGGAAACTGCCGATCCGGAGCGGACGATTCTCCGGCAACTCCGAGCGATCCCGTTCACGACGTCCGGTCGTGTCATTATCATGGTATCGCTGTGCTACCTGCTGAATATGATCGACCGCAACATCGTCTCGGTCGCCGCGCCGGAAATCCAGAAGGAATTCGCCCTCAGCAACACCCAGCTCGGACTCGCCTTTTCCGTCTTTGGCTTTGCCTATCTGCTCCAGGCGCCGGTGGGCTGGCTGTGCGACAAATGGGGCGCCCGGCGTGGCCTGGCCGTCTTCGGCACCATCTGGTCGGGCGCCACCATCGCCTGCGGCCTGACCGCCAGCCTGGGCGGCCGATCGCCGCCCGCGCCGTGCTGGGCCTCGGGGAGGCCGCGCCGTTTCCGGCCATGACGCGAGTCATCGCCGACTGGACACCGCCCACCCGCCGCAGCTTCGTGCAAGGGCTGACACATAGTTTCGTTTCCATCGGCACCACGTTGACGCCGCCATTGGTCGCCTGGCTGATGGGCATCGTCGGCTGGCGTGGCGCCTTCCTGATGCTCGGCGTACTCAGCGCCGCCTGGGTGCTGGTCTGGGCGACATGGTTCCGCGACGATCCGCGCACCTGCCCGTCCGTGACGCCGGAGGAACTGGCCGAACTCGTCGTCACCCGCAAGGAAAAGGCCCAGGCGCCGTGGGGCCGCCTGATCCCGGCGATGCTGCCCCCGTCTGTCGTCTACATGTGCCTCAGCGCGACGTTCTGGACGTTCTGGACCTGGTTGCCGACCTATTTCGCCAGAAGCTATCACCTGGTGCTGAAAGACTCCGCCATCTTCACCTTCGGCGTGCTGTTCGCCGGCGTGTTCGGCGACATCAGCGGCGGCTGGCTCAGCGACGCCATCTTCCGCCGCACCGGCAAATTGCGCATCGCCCGCAGCGCGCTGATCGCCACCGCCCTGGTCGCCGCCGCCTGCTCGATCGGCCCGGTGCTGTTCATCCGCGACGTCAACCTGGCCGCGCTCGCCCTGGCCGGCGGCTACTTCTTCATCCGCATGGCGGTGTCGCCCACCTGGGCCGTCTGCACCGACATCGCGCCGGCCTGGGCCGGTGTCGCGGGCGGAATGCTCAACACCGGTTCGGCGATTTCCTCGATCTGCGCGCCGCTGGCCTTCGGCTTCATCGCCGATCTGACCGGCAACTATTCTATTCCGTTCAGCGCGTCGCTCTGCCTGCTGCTGGTCGGCGCCGCCATGTGTATCGTCATGCGACCGGATCGCCGCCTCCCGGACATGGCCTGACCCGGCGTCCGGGGTTCGCCCGCCGTATCGTCATGGTCGGGCGCCTGCTTCCGGCGTCCCAGCCATGACGAACCAGGCAGGGATGGCCGGAACACGCATGGCGCGTGCCCGGCCATGACGCCGCACTCAACGGTCGTTGAGGTAAAACAACGAATGCCGAGGCGAGATCGCTTTACCTGAAACGATCCCGCCCTACCCGACGATGGTGAAGTGCTGATCCACGTGGGTCGTCCGGCTGGGGTCGTTCACGTCATGAATTGTGAACGTCAGGATGTAGTCGCCTGGCTTGATCCCGTTAATGTTGATACTCGTGTTGACCATGAATTCCTGCAGTCGGCTCCGCGAAACGACCTTGTAGTTGAGCATCGCGTCCTTTCCCGCCAGCACCTGGCCACTGGACGTTTTAACCAAAAAGTCCACGATAACGCCGAATTGGAGCGCGTTGTCCGCTGTTGGCTTCCAGGTATATCCCACAGGCTCCATGTAAGTAAGGATTGGTTCCCCCGCCTTGAACTTGTTCGTCTGGCGCTCGGTGTAGGCGCCAAAGATCGGCGCCTTCTCGGTCACGAACAGAACGCGGCGGACGGAAAGCGGCGTTTTCTCCCATGCATCGGCGACGGCCTGCTGCCGGGTATCGATGTCCTGGATCGTTTGCGCGAAAGCTGGTGTCAGCGCGCAGGCCGCCACGAAAAATCCAACAAATATCGACTTCATTCGGAAGCTCCAGGCCGTGGTTTCGGAACCGATGTCACTACACGGGTCCTGGACGTTCGCATATCGTCGCTAACCGGTTCGATACCGGTGCGGGCATGCGGGCTACGTTGCGGCGATTGCAGGTTGACAACGGCGCCGGGCGACCCATGCAAGGTTGTTAGGCCTCCGCACCGAGTGCGGTGGCGCACCGCTTCCATGTTGTTACTTTTATAACTCGAAGACGTTTCACCGTTGCGGCGCCGCTGTTTTTTGCCCTGCCCGCCGCGGTCGCGCACGCGGGCCCACCCCGACGCGCCCTGGACCCTGCTCGGCCTCAGGCTTCGCGGCCTGGCTGAGGATCGTCCGCGCCCTCGTCCATCCGATGCTTGGGAGAACCGTCAAGACCCGGGCGGGTTCGGGAGCCAGGCGTCCCGCCTGCGCCTGATCGGCCACTCAACGGCAAGGACCAGTCAACAACAAGGACCAGTCAACAACAAGGGCCAATCAACGGCAGGGACCAGTCAACGGCAGGGACCAGTCAACCGCAAGATCGTCCCCCTCCGCCCGGCTTCCACCAGAAACGATTGTGGTTTATGACTGTTGGATGGTGCCGAACCGACGCATCCCGCTTCACGGCCTGCTTGTGGCACTGCTCGCGCTGATGGCGCAGCTTGGCGTCGGCGCCAGCGTGCCGCGGCTCGATCCGTTTGCCCAGGTGATCGGCACCGAAATCCTCTGCCACCCGCCAGCCGGATCCGGCGGGACTCCGGCGCCGATGCATCCGTTCGACTGTTTGATGTGTCCGTTCTGCGTCGCCCTGCACGCGCCGGCCGCGGTCCTGGTGTCGGACGTTTCCGTCCTCGCGCCGTCGGCCCTGGTCGTGCTGCTGCGCGCCGAACTGCCGCCGCCATCGACCGCGCCGCCGTCGCCGCGTCGCGCGCCCAGCCAGCCTCGAGCCCCGCCGCTTTACTCCTGAGCAAGACCCCACCGGCTCGCCCGATCGAGCCGATTGTTATTTGCTTAAGGAGCATCCGTTATGAATCCCTGTACCCTGCTCGCCACGGTGGCCGTCGCCACGCTGGCGCTGACCAGCTACGCCCATGCCCACGGCTTCGCCGGCGACCACATGTTCATCAGCACGCTGCTGATCGACGACCCCAACGTCGCCGATGAGGCGAGCATCCCCACCTTCACCGCCCTGGCGCAGCCGAACGACGGTGACGGCTCGCCGGTCGCCTACGGGCTTGGCTTCGAGTTCGACAAACGCATCACCGAGAATTTCGGATTCGCCATCGATAGCGGCTACAACTGGCTGAAACAGCCCGGCGCGAAGACCAACACCGGCTGGTCGAACCTCGCCGTCACGTTGAAATACAAACCCTATGTCAACGCCGAACACGAATTCATGCTGTCCGTGGGCGTGGAACGGGATTTCGCCCGCACCGGTGCCAACGGCACCAACGGCGCGGTGCTGGGCAACGATGACAGCAGTTCCACCGTCCCGACGATCTACTTCGGCAAGGGCTTTGGGGATATCCCGGTGGGCTGGCTGCGCCCGTTCGCCCTGACCGGAGAACTCGGCTACGCGATCGCCGACAAGAAACTCAAGGTCGACCCGGCCACCAACACGCCGATCAACAACGGCATCGCGAACGCCTGGCAGGGCGGTTTGTCGCTCCAGTACAGCATCCGCTATCTGTCGTCGCAGGTGAAGGACTATGGACTGCCGGACTTCGTCAACAAGCTGACGCCGGTGGTCGAACTCTCCTGGTCATCCGTCGCCAGCCAGCCGAACCAGGACTCCACGCAATACCTGTGGGGCATCGGCGTCAACTACACCACCACGGGCTGGGCCGCCGGGCTGGAGATGCTGGTCCCTGGCAATGCCAACACCGGTTCCCATCTGGGGGTGATTGCCCAGTTCCATCTCTACTTCGACGACCTCCTACCGCACTCGCTGGGCAAGCCAATCGTGGAGTGGTTCTGACACCCGTGAACAAAATTCTTTTCCTCGCTGCCGCCGCCTGCCTGATCAGTCCGGCGGCGTTCGCCCATGCATTCCTGGACCGCGCCTCCCCCGCGGTCGGGTCGGCCGTGTCCGGCTCCCCGCCGGCGCTGAACCTGACCTATACCGAACCGGTGGAGCCGCTGTTCAGCACCGTCCACGTGACGGACAGCGCCGGCGCGCGGGTGGACCAGGGCAAACCCACCGCGCTGGACGACGGCCGTATGCTGTCGGTCAAACTGAAGCCGCTGCCGCCGGGCGTGTACGCGGTGGAGTGGCACGTCACCTCGGTCGATACGCACAAGACCGAAGGACACTTCACCTTCACCGTGAAGCCCTGAATGATCACCATCGCCACGGTCATGGCGATGGTCCGCGGCCTGCACCTGGCAGCGACCCTGTCGCTGCTGGGGACGGTCGGCTTCATCGCCTGGATGCTGCCCGCCGCGTCGGTGGTACCCGACAGTTTGCGACACCGGCTGACCCAGCTGTGGCGGGTCAGCGGGCTGATCGCCCTGCTGGCGGGGGCAGCGTGGTTCATCATCCAGTCCGTCACCATCGCCGGTGCCGATACCCTGGCCGATGCGCTCGACGCGCTGCCCGTGGTGGCACTGCATACCCGCTATGGTCACACAATCGCGGCGCGGTTGGGGCTGGTGCTGGTGGCGACCCTATTCGCTTTGCCGTCGGGCCGCGGAATGGCGGCGGCGCGATATTCGTCCCTCGTGCTCACCGCCGTCGCTCTCGCGCTTCAAGCCGTGATCGGCCACGCCGGTGCCACGGCCGGCGCGACCGGCGACGCCCTCGTGCTCTCCGAATCCCTCCATCTCCTCGCCGCCGGTATCTGGCTCGGTGCGCTGCTTCCCCTCTGGCTCAGCCTGCAGGCGCTGGCGCCCGACCAGGCGGCCTCGGTGTGCGCGCGCTTCACGCCGATCGGCCTGGCCTGCGTCCTGGTCCTCGCCGGCACCGGCTTCGCCCAGGGGCTGGCATTGATCGGCAGTCTGCCCGCGCTGTTCGGCACCCAATACGGCCATATCGCGGTGCTGAAGATCACGCTGTTCCTGGCCGCCCTCGCGCTGGCCGCCCTTAATCGGCTCTGGCTGACCGACCGCCTGGCAGCCCGTCACACCCACGCCTGCCGCCATCTGCAGGTCTCGGTCGGCATCGAGACTTGCCTTGGCCTGGCGATCGTCACCGCGGCGGCCTTCATGGCCTCTTCCATGCCCGCGACGCATGAGGCACCGATCTGGCCGTTCGCGTGGCGACCGAACCTGGCCGTGTTGTCCGACCCGTTTGGCCGCCGGGAGTTGCTGCGCATTTTGCTGCCCAGCGCAATCGCCGGGGGATTGGTCATCGTCGGCTGGTTCTGGCGCCGCGCTTTCTGGCTGTTGCTGGCGGTGTTTGTCGTCGCTCTGGCGCTGGCGGTCCCGAAGCTGGCATCGCTCCTGACGATCCAGGCGTATCCCACCACGTTCGCCACCTCGCCGACCGAATTTGCCGACAGTTCGATTGTGCATGGCGCGACATTGTTCGCGGCAAACTGCGCCATGTGCCATGGGGCCGAGGCGCGGGGCGACGGACCAATCGCGAAGTCGCTACCGGTGCCGCCGGCCGATCTGACCGCGCCCCATTTCCGGGCGCACACCGAAGGTGACCTGTTTTGGTACATCTCGCATGGCATGACGGCAGCATCCGGCGCCGTGGCGATGCCGGCCTTCGGCAACGTGCTGTCCAGCGACAACCGCTGGGCGCTGATCGACTTTCTGAGGGCAAACAACGCAGGACAGAGCGCGCGTCTCACCGGGCGCTGGACCATGCCGACCCCATTGCCGCAGTTCGACGCTCTCTGTGCGAACGGATCAACGATCGATCGTGACGATCTGCGCGGCCGCCTGGTGCACATCATAGCGGACGTCGAGGATGTGCCGGCGCCCGCGGCGGGAGCGGACGGCCTCGACGTCGCCACCATCCTCCTCGCACCACCCGATCATAAGGCAAAGCCCGTTGGCACGGCCTGCGTAACAGTCGAGCCCGCGGCCTGGAACGCTTTCTCCATCCTGCTGGGCGTGACACCCGAAGCGCTGGCACAGACGCAGGCTCTGGCCGATCAGAACGGCTGGCTGCGCGCCCGGTGGCGCCCAGGCGATCCCGACAATTGGAACGACCCACGGGTTTTGGCGGCCGTGATCCGCGACATCGCCGCCCACCCACTCGCGACGGCCACGGGGGGCGGGCATGACCACCATACTTCGAGCACAACGCTTCACTGATGCGCGATGCTAGACGCCAGATCGTGCAAAACACTTTCAATAATCGCCGGCGGAATCCTGCCGACGCGGACAAGACGACCGGAGGGAGACATCAAATGTATCGTTTGTTGACAGCACTCGCTTTACTGGCTTTGCCACTGGCGGCATCGGCCGGGACACCTGATATCGAAGTCCAGAATGCTTGGTCGCGTGCGGCGATGGCGGGACATACCGGCGTCGTCTACTTGACCATCACGGATACGGGCGCGGCCGATACGCTGACCGGCGTC
>DATARX010000440.1:0-3803 GCA_036263955.1 Rhodopila sp. | reverse complement strand
AGCCCAACGGTGGGCAAGGGCGCCGCGGTCGGTCGCGTGACGACCACGCAGTTGCGCGAAATCGCCGCGATCAAGATGAAGGACCTCAACGCCAACGACATCGATGGCGCGGTTCGCATGCTGACCGGTTCCGCCCGTTCGATGGGCCTCACCGTGGTGGAGGGCTGATCCATGGCCAAGAATAAGCGCCTCGCCGCAGCCCTGAAGGCTGTCGACCGCAGCAAGGCCTACCCGCTGGCCGACGCCATCGCGCTGATAAAGTCGGTTTCCAAGGCAAAATTCGACGAAACCGTCGAAATGTCGATGAACCTCGGCATCGACCCGCGGCATGCCGACCAAATGGTGCGCGGCCTGACCAACCTGCCCAATGGCACCGGCAAGACCGTCCGCGTCGGCGTGTTCGCCCGCGGCGCGAAGGCCGATGAGGCGCTGGCCGCCGGCGCCGACGTGGTGGGCGCCGAAGACCTGATGGAAAAAGTTCAGGCCGGCGAGATCAATTTCGACCGCTGCATCGCGACGCCCGACATGATGGGCATCGTCGGTCGCCTGGGTAAGATCCTCGGGCCGCGCGGCCTGATGCCGAACCAGCGCCTTGGCACCGTGACCATGGACGTCAAGGGCGCGGTCAACGCCGCGAAGGGCGGCCAGGTCGAGTTCCGTGCCGAAAAGGCCGGCATCATTCACGCCGGCATCGGCAAAGTGTCGTTCGACGCCGACAAGCTGCTGGAGAATGCGAAGGCCCTGGCCGATGCGATCGTCAAGGCGAAGCCGACGGGCGCCAAGGGCACCTATGTGCAGAAAGTTTCGGTCAGCTCGACCATGGGGCCCGGCGTTCGGGTCGACGTGAGCTCGCTGACTGCCTGATACGCCGGCCTTCCAAGGCAATCTTGGAAAGCTGGTGGGCAGGGAAGGTTTATCCCTGGGCTCGTCCCAGGGGCCTGCCTTCCCGATCCTGTCCAAGACCGCTCGTCTTTTGTCCCGGCTTGCCGGGCAAGACTTAATGGACCCTCGGGTCCGCGCGCGGGAGATGGGGATGCCAAGGTTTCCGGGGGTTTCCCCCGTGGGTCTTTGGTGGTTCCAGGACAGGCGAACCGGAGTGTCCGGCGCAATCCGGATACTCTTTGGGCAACCTGACCCGCTGGTCCGCCCCGTGCGGAGAGTGGGTCGAACGGAGACGAAACGTGGATCGTACGGAGAAGCGCGAATTCGTCGCCGGGCTTAATCAGGCGCTGGCCGCCACTTCGATGATTGTCGTGACCCGCAACGCGGGCCTGACCGTCGCCGAGGTGACCGACCTGAGGCGCAAGATGGGAGCCGCGGGGGCAACTTATCGAGTCGCGAAGAACCGGCTGACCAATCTCGCTCTGGACGGGACCCCGTTCGACGGCATCAAGCCAATGCTGAAAGGCCCGATCGCGCTTGCATACGCGACGGACCCGGTGGCAGTGGCGAAGACCGCCGTTGAGTTCGCCAAGACCAATGAGAAGTTCGTGCTGGTCGGTGGATCGCTTGGCTCCCAAACGCTGAATGCGGATGGGATCAAGGCGCTTGCCGAACTGCCGAGCCTGGATGAGCTGCGTGCGAGACTGGTGGGCATGATCGCCACGCCGGCCACTCGTATCGCTGGTGTCCTCCAAGCGCCGGCTGGCCAACTCGCTCGGGTCTTCGGGGCCTACGCCAAGAGGGACGAGGGTGCAGCCGAAGCCGCCTAGTATCCGATCGCCAAGCAGCGTGCGTCGCACCGCGACCACGATTCGCCGCGTGAATCGGATACGTCAAACCAAGAGACTGGGGCGGCACACGACGCATACCTGACCGCTGGCCGGATTCTCCGGCTTGCATGGAACCAACCAAAGTCTAATTATAGGAACACACGACATGGCCGACCTGCAAAACCTGGTTGAAGAACTGTCCAAGCTGACGGTTCTGGAAGCCGCCGAACTGTCCAAGCTTCTGGAAGAGAAGTGGGGCGTGTCCGCTGCCGCGCCGGTGGCGGCTGCTGCCGCTCCCGCTGCCGCTGCCGCCGCCGCTCCGGTGGAAGAGCAGACGGAGTTCACGGTCATCCTGGCGAATGCCGGCGACAAGAAGATCAACGTCATTAAGGAAGTCCGCACCATCACCGGCCTGGGCCTGAAGGAAGCCAAGGACCTGGTCGAAGGCGCGCCGAAGCCCGTGAAGGAAGGCGTGAGCAAGGACGAAGTGGCCAAGATCAAGAAGATGCTGGAAGATGCCGGTGCGAAGGTGGAGGTGAAGTAACGCTTCCCCTCGCACATTTTGCTTCGGCCTGCCGTCTCCGCCGAGACGGCACGGCCTTCGGTTTAAGGGGCGGGTGGAGATCAGCCGATTTCCGCCCGCATTCCTGTTTCGGCGGCAAGTTTTCCCGTGCCCCCGGCCTGACCGGCGGCACGCACGGTCAGGTTAACGGTTAAGGTGGGTCATCGATGAACGCGATCACACGGTCCTTCACTGGGCGTAAGCGCATCCGCAAGAGCTTCGGCCGGATCCCCGAAGTGGCTCCAATGCCGAACCTGATTGATGTTCAACGCGCCAGCTACGAGACGTTCCTGCAGATGAACGTCCGTCCGGATAGCCGTACACAGTCCGGGCTCCAAGAGGTCTTCAAATCTGTGTTCCCAATCGACGACTTTGCCGGCCGCGGCCGCCTGGAGTTCGTCTATTATGAGCTGGAAGAGCCGAAATACGACGTTGAGGAGTGCATTCAGCGCGGCATGACCTTCGCCGCTCCCCTGAAAGTGATCCTCCGTCTGATCGTCTGGGACGTCGATGAGGACACCGGCGCCCGCTCCATCCGCGATATCAAGGAACAGCCCGTCTATATGGGCGACATGCCGCTGATGACCGATAACGGCACGTTCATCATCAATGGCACCGAACGCGTGATCGTGTCGCAGATGCACCGCTCGCCCGGCGTGTTCTTCGACCACGACAAGGGCAAGACCCACTCCTCCGGCAAATACCTGTTCGCCGCGCGCGTCATCCCCTATCGCGGCTCCTGGCTGGATTTCGAGTTCGACAGCAAGGATCTGGTCTACGTCCGCATCGACCGCAAGCGGAAGCTGCCGGTCACCACGCTGCTGTACGCGCTGGAAAGCGCCGCCACCGAACAGCTGCGCGCCGCCCGCGAAGCCAAGGGCGAACCGCTGGACCCCAGCGAAATCCGCGGCATGGACCAGGAAGAGATCCTGCGCCACTTCTACACCAAGGTGGTGTTCGACCACACGCCGAAGGGCTGGGCGCGTCCGTTCGATCCCGACGCATTCCGCGGCGTCAAGCTGCTGGAACCGCTGATCGACGCCGCCACCGGTGAGATCGTGGCCGAGGCCGAAGCGAAGCTGACCGCGCGCCAGGCCCGCCGCATCGCCGAGAAGACCAAGGAAGTCCTCGTCGGCCGCGCCGACCTGCTCGGCCGCTACATGGCGGAAGACCTGGTCAACGAGGAAACCGGCGAGATCTTCGCCGAAGCCGGTGAGGAACTGGTCGAATCCCGCCTCGCCGCCCTGGAAGAGGCCGGGATCACCAGCCTGCCCACGCTGGCGGTCGATCAGTCCAACGGCCCGTGGATCCGCAATACGCTGGCGGTGGACAAGAACACCAACCGCGACGACGCGCTGATCGACATCTACCGCGTCATGCGCCCGGGCGAGCCGCCGACCCCGGAAACCGCCGAAGCCCTGTTCCGCGGCCTGTTCTTCGACGGCGACCGCTACGACCTGTCCGCCGTCGGCCGGGTGAAGATGAACATGCGCCTCAGCATCGAGGACGCACCGGACACGATGCGCGTC
>DATARX010000428.1:0-2000 GCA_036263955.1 Rhodopila sp. | reverse complement strand
CCTGTTCGGCAACGCCCTGCATCGCCTCCAACACCCGAACGGCCAAGACGGCGCCGTCCGCCGTCGTGACCCCCACGGCTCCGCCGTCGTGACCCCCACGGCGATCGCGTCGGCGACGGCCGGCAAGGATCGGACCGAACCGATTGAGGCCGCGGGGCTTGCCGATCCGATCGGAACGGGCGACGATGCCGTGCAAAATCGGAGGGGGGAACGATGATAGATCTGGTGATCCGCGGCGACACCGTGGTGACGCCCCAGGGCGTCGGTGCGCACGATATCCTGATCGCCGGCGGCGTGATCGCGGCGGTCGCGGCGCCCGGCAGCATTGCCCTGCCCGCGGGAACGCGGGTGATCGACGCCACCGGCAAGATCGTCATCCCCGGCGGGATCGACCCGCATGTGCACTGCAAATGGCATCTGCCGAATCCGGACGGCACCGCGACCGAGACGGCGCCGCCCGACGTCGTCAGCAAGGCCGCGGTGCATGGCGGCACCACCACCATGATCGACTTCACTCGGGCATCCCAGGGCAGGGACGTGCGTGACGCGATCGAAAAGCGCGAGGCCGACTGGAAAGGTCATTGCGCCTGCGACTATGCGCAGCACATCATGGTGGAAGGCGCCTTGCCGGTGGACCTTCCCGAACAGGTCGGAGAGGCGATCCAGGCCGGGTTCGCAACGGTGAAGATTTTCACCACCGACATCACCCCCAGCCGCAAGGGCCGGATGGTCGATTTCGGCGATATCTGGGAAATCTTCCAGGTTCTGGCCGCGAACAAGGGACTCTGGGTGATCCACTCCGAGGACAATGACATTGTCATGCACATGTATGGCAAGCTGATCCGCGAAGGCCGTACCGGGTTCGAACACATGGCCGAGGTGCACAATACGCTCTCGGAAGACGTATCGTTCCGACGCATCATCCGGCTGGCGGAGAAGGTGCCGGGCACCGCGCTGTACATGATGCACGTCTCCGCCGCCACCGGCGTCTCCGCGATCCACGAGGCTCGGCGTCGCGGCGTGCCGATCTACGGCGAGTCCCTGCACCAGTACATGCTGTACAGCAGCGAGGATTACAAAAAACCGAACGGGCAGATCTATCATACCTACCCCTCGCTGAAGGGCGCGGAAGATCACGCCGCGCTGTGGCAAGGCACCCTGGACGGATCGATCAACTGCGTCGCCACCGACGAAATCTGCTGTACCCTCAAGCAGAAAGTGCAAGGCGTGCGGATCGACGACACCACCGGCGGCAATGCCGGCGTGGAGCCCCGGGTGGCGCTGATGTATACCGAAATGGTGGGCAAGCGCGGCTACTCGCTCCGGCGCTACGTCGATCTGGTGTCCACCAATGCGGCGAAAATCATGGGGCTGTATCCGCGCAAGGGGGCCATTGCCGCCGGTTCCGATGCCGATATCTGCGTGCTCGATCCGGCCGATAAGCGGGTGATCCGGGCAGAAGACCTGCATGAGGCCGACTACACGCCGTGGGAAGGCCGCAAGATGGATGCCTGGCCCTGCCTGACCGTGCTGCGCGGCAAGGTGGTGGTGGAGAACGGCACGTTCAAAGGCAGCCTGAGCGACGGCAAATGGCAGCACCGCAAAGTCGCGGACGATATGTTCACCGCGCCGCGCCTGGGATGACCGACGCGCAGCTTCGGTCGCTGCTGCTGGACTGCCTCAAGCTGTGGGAGGTGACCGGCACGGTCACCGCGCGCGACGACGGCCTCGCGATCGAAACCCCGATCGGCCACTTCACGGTCGCCCGCGCCGATCCCGATCTGCGCCCGCTGCGCTGGTTCTACCAGACGCCGGAACGCCAGGCGGCGCGGCGCCCGCCACGCGCCGCACCCTCGATCGTTGCGCTGCTGTCGGCGCTGCGCAACGCGCTGGGCGGAACGGGCGGGGACCGCCTGCGGATCGGCGGGGCATAGCGCCTCGGCCGGGCAAATCCCGCCGAAGCTTGACAGCCGCCGCGACGCTGCCACCCTCCGCCCAAC
>DATARX010000351.1:0-4556 GCA_036263955.1 Rhodopila sp. | reverse complement strand
GGGTTCGCCCGGCCACCCAGGCAAGCGTGGCGGTTACCGGCGACGGCACCGATTGGATTATTGTCGGCGCGTCGCCGGACCTGCGACAGCAACTCTCCCAGACACCAGCCCTTTGGCCGCGAACCGACGGCCGCCATTCCCAGATCACCGGCGTGGTGCTGATCGGCGGCGACATCGACGCCATCGCCAGCCTGCTGGTGCTGCGGGAACGCCAGCCCTTCACCATCTATGCGCCGGCGCCGTTGCTGAAACTGCTCGCCGAAAACGACGTCTTCAACGTGCTCGATCCCGCGGTCGTTCAACGGGTGGAGATCGTGCCGATGCAGCCGGTTGCCTGTGGCGGCAATCTCACGCTGACGCTCCTGACCATGCCGGGCAAGGTCCCGCTCTACCGTGAACAACCGGGTGCCACCGAACCCGAAGCCGGCCCAACCTACGCCGCGATGCTGCAGGCGGGCGGCCGGACCGTGATCGTTGCCCCCGCCTGCGCCGACATCAACGACGGCGTCCTGGCGCAGCTCGGGCAGGCGGACCTGCTGTTCTTCGACGCCACGCTGTTCACCGACGATGAGATGATCGCCGCCGGCCTCAGCACCAAGACCGGCGCCCGCATGGGCCATGTGCCGATCAGCGGCCCCACCGGGTCATTGACTCGTCTCGCCGGCCTTTCCGCGCGCCGCATCCTTCTCCATATCAACAACACGAACCCGATTCTGCTGAGCGACTCTCCCGAACGCCGGCAGGTCGAAGCCGCCGGATTCGAAGTCGCCTTCGATGGCATGGAGCTACATCTGTGACCGAATTGCTGACGCCCGACCAACTCGAAGCCAGGCTGCGCGCGATCGGCGGCAAGCGCTACCACATCCATCATCCGTTTCACCGGATGCTGCACACCGGCAAGTGCAGCAAGGGCCAGGTCCAGGCCTGGGCGCTCAACCGCTATTACTATCAGGCCATGATCCCGCTGAAGGACGCCTCCCTGATCGGACGCTGCGAGGATCAGGCCCTGCGTCGCGAATGGCGCAAGCGCCTGGAAGACCATGACGGCGACGACGATCGCCCGGGCGGTATCGAACGCTGGCTGAAACTGACGGATGGGCTTGGGCTGGAGCGCGCCGACGTCACATCGACGCGCCTCCTGCTGCCGGCGACGCGTTTCGCCGTTCAGGCCTACGTGCACTATGTCCGTGAGCGCAGCATGCTGGAAGCCGTTGCCTCCTGCCTGACCGAGATGTTCTCGCCCCAGATCATCACCGAACGCATGAGCGGGATGCTCGCCAACTACGACTACATCACGCCGGAGATCCTGTCCTACTTCGACAAGCGCCCGCCGCAGGCAGAACGTGACGCCACCTTCGCCCTGGACTGGGTGAAGCAGCACGCCCGCACACCGGAACAGCAACAGGCGGTGCAGGACACGCTGATGTTCAAATGCGACGTCCTGTGGTGCATGATGGACGCCCTGCATTACGCCTACGTCACGCCGGGCCTGATTTCCCCCGGCGCCTTCGTTCCGCGTGCGTCCGATGCCTGATCCCATCCTTCCCGAACGTCCGCGGCTGGCGCCCGGCGTTCGCCTGCACTTCGACAAAACCCGCAACGCCTGGGTACTGCTATGCCCGGAAAAGGTGATCGAAGCGGAGGGGCCCGCCAGCGAGATCCTGCGTCGTTGCGACGGTACGCGCACCCTCGACACCATCATCGATGAACTCGCCGTCGTCTTCGCCGCGGACCGCTCGGTCATTGCCCAGGACGTGGCCGAGATGCTGGCGGAGATGGCTGGCAAAGGCCTCCTGGTCGCATGACCGCGCCCGCACCGCTCGGTTTGCTCGCGGAGCTGACGCATCGGTGTCCGCTGGCCTGTCCGTATTGCTCCAACCCGCTGCAACTGGATGATCGCGCCGGCGAACTCGATACCGCGGCGTGGGCGGAGGTCTTCCGCCAGGCCGCCGACCTCGGGGTGCTGCAGGTGCACCTCTCGGGCGGTGAGCCGGCGTCGCGCCGCGACCTGACCGAAATCACCCAGGCGGCCAGCCAGGCCGGCCTGTACACCAACCTCATCACCTCGGCGATCGGCCTCGATGCGGACCGGCTGGCACGCCTGAAAGTGGCCGGGCTGGATCATGTGCAGGTGTCGATCCAGGACACCGATCCGGCGACCTCGGACCACATCGCCGGCTACGATGGCGCGCACGCCCGCAAACTGGCGTTTGCCGGCGCCGTGACGGGGCTTGGCATGGCGCTGACCGTCAACGCTGTGATCCATCGTGCCAACATCGGCCGCCTGACCCAGATGGTCGATCTAGCCGCCGCCCTGGGTGCGGGGCGGGTCGAAATCGCCCATGTCCAGTATTATGGCTGGGCCTTGCGCAACCGCGGCGCATTGATGCCGACACGCGCGCAGGTCGACCAGGCGATGCAGGACATGCAGCACCTCCAGGCGCGCTACGCCGGCAAACTGGCGATCGATTCGGTTATTCCCGACTACTACGCCAGCCGTCCGAAGCCCTGTATGGGCGGTTGGGGCAGCCGGTCGCTCAACGTCACCCCGTCTGGCCTGGTACTGCCCTGCCACGCGGCGCAGACCATCCCCGGCCTGGAATTCTGGTCCGTGCGCGACCGCACCCTGGGCGAGATCTGGGCGCATTCGCCGGCGTTCCAGGCGTACCGCGGCACCGGCTGGATGCAGGAGCCCTGCCGTTCCTGCGAATTCCGCGAACAGGACTTCGGCGGCTGCCGCTGCCAGGCGCTGGCCATCGCCGGCGACGCCGCCGCGACTGACCCAAGCTGCAACCTGTCGCCGTTGCACGGCCGCATGCGGGCGCTGGCCGAACATGACGCGGCCGGGACGGAAACGACCTACATCTACCGCGGGCGGCCGGTCCGGCGCGACGCTACTCCCATTCCAACTCACTGAACGCGGCCGTCGCGTTGCGCGTATTGTAGTCGTCGAACAACGCCCAGCGGTCGCGTTCCGACTGTCCGATCTGCAGCACCGCCTGGGCCATCGGCACACCTTCGGCGATCAGGCGCCGTGTATCGGCGGCCAGCACGGTCAGATAGCGCTGTTCGTCATCCAGCGCCCGCGGCCAGGGTGCCGCTGTCCTTCCATGGCCCGGTACGACGATCCGAGCGGGCAGTTTCGCCAGGCGCGGCAGGATCGATAGCCACCCGACCAGGCTGCCGTCGATGACGGGTACGTGGTGCAGAAAGACGAGATCCCCGGAAAACAGCACCCCGGTCGTCTCGTCCAGCACGGTCAGGTCACAGGCGGTATGCGCGGCGGGCCTCCACGCGGTCAGCCGGATGCGCCTGCCACCCAGGTCGAGGGTCATCTCATCGTTGACCAGTACGGTCGGAGGAATGATGCGCACCGCCCCGATCGCCCGCGGGCCAAGCGCGTCGCGGAAGGCGCGCAGATAGAAGCTGCCGCGCTTGGCCAGTTCCGCCGGCAGATTGCGGTGGCCGACGAAGGTTACGCTGGGGCCGAACGCCGCGTTTCCGAAGATATGGTCAGGATGCTCGTGCGTGTTGATGACATAGCGGACCGGTTTGCCGGTGACGGTTCGAATCGCCGTCAGCAAACTTTGTCCAACCTGCACACTGCCGCCCGTGTCGACCACCGCCACGGCATCGCGTCCGACGATGACACCAAGGTTCGCAATGTCCCCGGCATTTTCCGGACTCGTCAGCGCCACTCGCCCGAAATGCGCGTAGTCGCCGTCGGCAACCGGCTCGATCGAGAAACGCCGATCTGGCAAGGGATGCTGCGCCTGCGAAGGCCAGGGACAATGGATCGACCAAAAGATAACGCAAATCAGCAGATAGTATAATCGCGGGGCGTGATGGTGCATGGTAGCGCTATCCAAGATATTTTTTTTCAGCATCGAAGGATAACATCCTGGCGTGTTACTCAACACTGTGTGATGTTGCCATGTTCGTATGATGTCGTGCTTGACCCTGCGTGGCCTAGGTTCAGGATTACCGGACGGTCACGGTTTCCGGTAAAAATTACGGTCACGGTTTCCGGTGAAAGTTTCTTGCGACGCACAAGAAGTCGACGTGAGCCCGCCGACGTGAGTCTAAGGAAAAATACCGGAAATTGACCTCAGGTTGGCCATCCGGGTCGTCGGGTGGGAATCGGGCACCGCTGCTTGGTCTGAAACGTCGCTAAGATAAAAATTCGCCGGTAGGAGGAAACAATGAAAAGAATCGCGTCGCGGCACGTCGCGGCAGGAACCGTCCTGTCATCTCTCCTGATGATGGGAAGCCCCCATGCGCAGACCCCAAGCGGCGACGATCTCCTGAGGATGGAGAAGAACGCGGCCAATGTGGTGATGCCGACCAATACTTATGACAATCAGCGGTACTCCGGCCTCGACCAGATCAACGCCAGCAACGTCGGCAAGTTGCAGGTGGCGTGGACGTTCTCGACCGGCGTTCTGCGCGGACATGAAGGCGGCCCGCTGGTCGTGGGCGACGTCATGTACTTTGACACGCCGTTTCCCAATGCGGTTTACGCGCTCGACCTCAATCATGACGGTCGGATTCTGTGG
>DATARX010000340.1:0-5660 GCA_036263955.1 Rhodopila sp. | reverse complement strand
ACCCGCCTGTTCCTCAAACTTGGCGATGCCACCCGGCATAGCTTCGCCGCGCTGATCTACCCGGCCTCGGGGCCGTGGCAGCCACTGTCCGCGACCACGTTGCAACTCCACGATGGCAGCGGTGCTCGGATCGCAGAGGTCACGATCGCCATCCCCTGTTGCGGGTCGGCCATTGTCTGGCCGCATACGGCGTTCGACAGCGCGACGCTGACGGCCGCCGGGGCCGACGGATATGTCCTGATCCGCGACGCAACCTGCCGCTTGTTCGGCTATCACGGCCTGATGGATGACGCCGGCGGGTTTTCCCTGGACCATATGTTCGGGTTTTAACCCGGCATCACCGTGCAGGAACCTTGACGCCAGGGAAAGCCTATCCAGATCGGCTACCCAACCGTTAGTGGTCAATCGCGGTGTCAGGGAGATACGGAAGCAGCGCCCGGTCGTTTGTGCTGGTGTGGCAACGTACCGCGCGCTGTTGCGCGGATCACACGCCTGGCAGGTTCCGAGCAGCGTTGCCTCCGGAACTGCAACGACATCGATTTTCCAGTTGCGACGCGCGTCGCAGATGCGGCAAAAATATGGCTGGCAATATCACGATGTCGCGAAGACACCGAGATGTGCACTTAGGGTTCCGCGGGACGACAGTCGCGGCCGATCACATTGCTTACATACACGAAGGAATATCATGTCCAACGCCACGCCCCTCGCGGTCGAAGAGCACGTGCACGGCGATACCGTCTGGGTTGCCCTTCGCTCCCGCGGCGCCGACTGGTCCTGGTTGACTCCCGACGAAGCCGTGGAACTCGGCCGCGCCTGGATCGAAAAATACAGCCGCGTTCCGCAAGCAGCCGAATAATCCTCAGGACTGCATCCCCCAGCGGCGGACCGTGCGATTCTCGATCGTGCGGAACACCACGTTCTCAACCAGCAGGCCAATCATAATGATGGTCAGCAGGCCGGCGAACACCTCGGGAATGTCGAGCTCATTCTTGCTTTCGAAGATATACCAGCCCAGCCCGCCCTTCCCTGACGCCACGCCGAACACCAGCTCCGCGGCGATCAGGGTGCGCCAGGCAAACGCCCAGCCGATCTTCAGCCCCGCCAGGATCGAAGGAAACGCCGCCGGGATCAGGATCCGCAGCACCAGCTTCAGGCCGGACAGCCCGTAGTTTCGACCCACCATCCGCAGCGTCTGCGACACGCCGCGGAATCCCGCGTGGGTATTCAACGCCACCGCCCACAACACCGAGTGCACCAGCACGAACACCAGGCTGCCGATTCCCAGCCCGAACCAGATCAGCGCCAGCGGCAGCAGCGCGATCGCCGGCAACGGGTTGAACATCGCCGTCATGGTTTCCAGGAAATCGGTGCCGATCCGCGTCGTAATCGCCAGCACGGTCAGAATGAACGCCAGCACCACGCCGGCGCTGAAACCGATCGCCAACACCTGCAACGACGCCAGCGCCCGTTCCGGCAGCACACCGGATACGATCCCATCCCACCACGCGGTGATCGTATCGGTGAACGTCGGCACCAGCAGTGGATTGTCCAGATGCCGCGCATACAGTTCCCAGACAACCAGCAAGACAACGATCAGCAGGGTCTTTCGTAGCCAGGCCTGGTTGTAGAGGCGTTCAAACACCGTCAGCTTCTTCTGGACGATGCCGAAATCCTGCGCACCGCGCGGTGTCTGGATGATTTCCGGTCGCAGCGCGATATCAGGCAGCGCGGTATCAGACGCGGTATCAGACATGGACTTCCTCCTCGACCCGGTCGACGAACAGCATATCGTGGATCCGCGCCTCCAGCGCCGCGGCGATCGCGGGATCACTGTTGGCCGGGACGCTGTTCAGTTCGGCTTTCACCTGGCCGGGATGCGGCGACAGCAGAAGAATACGGTTGCCGATCTTCACCGCCTCGGGGATCGAGTGGGTCACGAACAGCACGGTGAATTTCGTTTCCTCCCACAGCATCAGCAATTCTTCCTGCATTCGCTGGCGGGTCAATGCATCCAACGCGGCGAACGGTTCGTCCATCAGCAGGATATCCGGCTCCATCGCCATGCCGCGGGCGATCGCGACCCGCTGCTTCATGCCGCCCGAAAGCGTGTGCGGGTAGGCATCCGCGAAGCGGTCCAAATGGACCTTCTGGATATACTGCATGGCCTTTTCGTCGGCCGCCCTGCCCTTCAGCTTGCCCGACGTCTCCAGCGCGAACACCACATTCTGGCGAACCGTCTTCCACGGCAGAAGCTGGTCGAATTCCTGGAACACCATCATGCGATCCGGTCCCGGCCGGATGATCCGATGGCCCTTCAGCTGAATCTCGCCCTCGGTCGGCGCCATATAGCCGCCCACCGCCTTCAGCAGTGTCGACTTCCCGCAGCCGGACGGACCGAGCAGAATGAACCGGTCGGAGCGTTGGACGGAAAAATCCACGCGATACGTCGCGGTGACCAAGTGCTCCCGGGTTTTGTATTGCAGCGTGACGCCGCGTACATCCAGCAGCGGCGGCGATTGGGTTGTGTCGAGCATTCTGCCCCTTGGCGTTCGTGTTTCCCTGCGAACCACCATACAGGCTTGCATCGCGGCCGTCTTGTCCCCAGGCTGCGGCCGCCCTTGGGGAGAGAACGAATGTCGGAAATTCGCGCCATCCTGCGCAACCACATGAAAGAAAAACTGGCCCGCGATGAGGTCGTGGCGTCGATGACGGTGCGCTTCGCCCGATCGATCGAAATCGCACAGATCGCCAGGACCGCCGGATTCGATTCGCTTTACGTCGATCTGGAACACAACACGCTGTCGATCGATACGACCTGCCAGATCTGCATGTTCGCCCAACAGATCGGAATCACGCCGCTCGTGCGCGTGCCGGCGAATACGCCCGAATACATTTGCCGCGTGCTGGATGGCGGCGCGATGGGCGTCATCACCCCCCATGTCCGCTCCGCCGCCGAAGCCCGCGCCATGGTCGAACTGGTCAAATTCCCCTCGCTTGGTCGCCGCTCGGCCGGCGGGGCGTTATCGCACTACCAGTATCGCAACTTCCCAACCCAGGAGACCTACGCGGCGATGAACGACGCGACCTCATTGGTGGTGATGATGGAAACGGTCGCGGCGCTGGAAAACGTTGAAGAAATCATCGCGACCGAGGGCGTGGACATGCTGCTGATCGGCAGTAACGATCTGTGCGCCGAAATGGGGATCACGGGGCAATACGACCATCCAAGGCTGAAGGAAGCGTTTGCCCGCTCCATCGCCGCGGCGAAGAAGGCCGGAAAACACGTCGGGATCGGCGGCCTGGCCGCCCGCGACGACCTCATGACCCAGTTCGTCCAAATTGGTGCCCGGTTTGTTTCTACCGGAACGGATTTGGCTTTCCTGCTCAGCGCCAGCACGCAAAGGGCGGGGTTCGTGCGGAATATCTCCATCTCGTAGTGACGCCTTCCCGGCCGGCGTCGAGGTTTTCTAGCGTTTGTCGAAGCGGTAATATCGAGAGCAACGATCAACCAGGCTCTCGATAGAACCGAACACCAAGGCCCCCGCCTGCGTCAGACGTTTGGTCTTCGACTCCAGCGTCCCGGATTCGCCATGCACCAGGGCGCCGGCATGACCCATGGAGACGCCCTCCTTCGCCTCACGCCCCGCGATCAGGGCGAACAATGGCTTTTTCGCGCCCAGACGGGCATAGGCCTCGGCGCATTCCTCTTCGTCGGTGCCGCCGACTTCGCCAACCAGGACGATGCCCTTGGTGCGCGGATCGTCAAAAAACACCGGCAGCATATCGGCGAAACGGATGCCCTTCACCGGGTCACCGCCGACACCGACCCAGATACTTTGTCCAAGCCCGTCCCGCGCCAGCCGGTAGCCAACCTCGTAGGACAGCGTGCCGCTTTTCGACATGATTCCGATCGGACCGGGCCGCAGGCAGACATCCGGCAGGAAACCCAGCTTGCACTCGCCCGGTATCGCCAGTCCGGGTGTGGAAGCGCCGACCCAGGTCGCCCCGGCCCGCCTGACCGCCCGCCCGATCCTGATGGCGTCGTGCAGCGGAACCCCTTCCGCAATCGTGACGACCAGCTTGACCCCAGCCGCCAGGGCCTCCTGCACCGCGAAACAGGTCTCCGCCGGCGGCGCCATCAACACAGACGCGACCGCGCCCGTCGCCAGCACCGCGTCCGCACAGGACGCGAATACCGGCACGCCGGCGGCCTCTTTGATATCGATACGCGTCGAGGTGCCACCGACGATATTCGTTCCATAAGCCCGCATCAGCGCCGCATGGCTGCGGCCCATACGGCCCGTGATGCCCTGGACGATAACCGGCGTGGCGCGTGACAGGGAGCCGATCATGCCGCCGCCCCCACAATCGTTCCGACCCTGGCAAGCGCCTCCTCCAGATCCTCCGTCACCAGCATGCCCGGTTGGGCCGCCCCGAGGATCCGCCGCGCCTCCTCCGCGTTACGCCCGACGAGGCGTGCCACGACAGGAACCCGCAACGCCGGCGATGCCTCGATCGCGGCGGCCAGTAGCGTCGCGAATTCGCCCAGATCGGTGATACCCGCGAAGATATTGACCAGCACCGCCTTGAGCGACGGTCGCGAAGCGATCCACGCCAGCACCCGGATCAGTCGCGCCGGGCTACCGCGCATCTGCCCTGTGCGGATATCACAAAAATTCAACGGCTTCGCGCCACGGGCCGTCAGTTCATCGATCAGCATCATCGACAAACCCGCACCCGTTGTTACCAGTCCGATCTCACCTTCCGGATCGAGTTCGATATAATCAAACCCCTCCGCGATCTTGCGACACGCATCGGCATACAGCCCGGGCCGAGCGGCAACGATGGCGGCGAGTTGCGGCTGCCTGTCGATCGCGTTGAGATCGATGACCACCTTGGCATCACCGGCGACACAACCAGACTCCGAAACGAACAGCGGGTTGATTTCCGCCAGCGCGAGTTCACGATCCACAACCAACCGCCCGAGCGCCTCGCCGATCCTGGCCACCTGATCGCGCCACGTCGCCGGTTCCTCGGCAATCAGATCCGCCAGGGCTTCCGCCACCGCGCCAGGATGCGGCGCGCAAAGCCGGCCTTGGGCAGGCCCGGAATGCTCGATCTCCACCCCACCTTGCGCGGAATAGATCACCCGCAATCCATAGCTTGTCGCATCCGCCATGACGGCCAAATAACGTTCTTGCCCGGATGCGGCCGTTTCGACCAGACAGGCCTCGACCTGGTGTCCCTTCAGCCGGCTACCGAGCAGACTGGCGACGGCGGCCGCGACTGCAGGGCGCGAATCACATCGGACGATCCCACCCGCCTTGCCGCGTCCGCCCACCGGCACCTGGGCCTTCACCATCCAAGGACCATCGCCAGGGAGCGGCGGCACGACGCCGGTCGCCAGGACGCCCGCCGGAATGGGAATCCCCTGCTCCGCCAGCAGCGCCTTCCCGTCAGCCTCGATCAGCAGCACCTCAGAACGTCCCCAGTCCCATGATACCGTCCACGACATCGAATTCGCCGACGATTTTCTTGCCGATCAGATCCCGCAATGTTTCCGACGCGCCGCCGCCGATCGAGCCATACCGCGCCCCGCGATAGAACCGGGAAACCGGATATTCGTCGGTAAACCCGAACCCGCCATGCACCTGCACAGC
>DATARX010000337.1:0-1601 GCA_036263955.1 Rhodopila sp. | reverse complement strand
ACGTGGTGGAGAAATCGGCGGTCACCGTAGCTCAGCTCTTTAGCTCCGCCAGGATCGGCAGCAGGTACTCGGCGAAGCGCTTGGGGTTCTCCGCGAACGGGAAGTGGCCGATACCCTGCATCGCCTGGAACCGGACCCCGGAGATTTTGGCCGCCGTCGCCTCGGACAATTCCACGGTGCAGGAGTAGTCGTATTCACCCGTCAGCATGAACAGCCGGCACCTGTTCGTATCGATGCGGCCAATGCGTTCCCGGGCATCCCACTCGCCGGAATAGAAGGCGATGTCGCCGAAAAAGACCTGCGGGCCGCCCTGGCCATAGTGCCACGCGATCTGTTCCACGTATTCGGCGGGGCTTTGCGGGGCGCTGAGCGCTCGTATCCACTCCGGCACGAACTGCGCCTGGTTGACGTGCGGGTGGGCCGCCCAAACGGTTTGTCGTTGGTTGATCTTGTCGCAAGCCTCGCAGGCGACGATGCCGGCGAAGGAATCGGGATGTCGGTAGGCCAATTCCAGACAGATCTCGCCTGACATCGACGCTCCCAGCGCCACCGGTTTCTCCAGTTCCGTGGCGGCGATGAAGCCCATGATCAGGGCGACATAAAGGTCGGTATTCAGCCGCCAGGAGCCCTGTATCGCGCCCTCCGGCGGTGGCGATTTGCCGTGCCAGGGCAGGTCGAAGGACACCAGCCGGTGATCTTCGACGATGCGCGGATCGGCCATAAGGCCATGGAATTGCCGGCCGTCGGCGCCGGCTGTGTGCATGCACAGCACATCCTGCCCCGACCCCGCCGACTCGCTGTAGATCTGATAGGTTACGCCGCCAACGGTTACTGGCACATAACGGCCGGCGACCGTGGGCACGGCTCGGGCGCCTTCTCGGGGATGCAGCGATACCGGCACCGGCAGTGCGCGACCCGATGCCAGCCACTTCCCGACCTCGAGCACCCGCCGCGCGACATGGGCGTGCTGCATGAAGGCAAGTTCGTCGCCTTGAATCGAAAATTCCGGCAACCGGTACATCATCGCGAAAATGCCGTGATGATGACGCGGCGGAACGGGTTCGAGAAACCGGGCCCATGTCGCTTCAGGCGCCGCCAGGATGAAGGCGGGCATGCCCGGATCGGCGGCTACCTGTCCGTCGATGAGATTGAAGATGGTCGTGTCGCTTCCCGACGTGACCGCGAAACAGACTGACCATGGCCCAGCCCAGGTGCCGAGGACCGCATCCGAGGCGCAACCCGCTCGCCAGTCGGTGGCATTGGGGAACCCGGTCATTGCATTAGATCGCTTCCAGAACCGTGGCATGAATACTGCGGAGTACCCGAGGCACCGGCCGCGGCCCCGTTCGACAGACGCCCCAGCAGCTTATCGAAAATGCGGCATGATCTGTTCGGTGAACACTTTCATGTAGTGGATCTGGCGGTCGAGGTCGCCGGCTTCCGTGCTGAGCCAGAGCCGGGAGGCTCCCAATTCCGCGAGTTCGCCGATGCGCTCGATCCAGGCGTTGACGTCGCCGGCGAGGGCGAACCGCTCGAGTCCATATTCGGTTAGCCCGAGCTCGGCCATCCGCTTCGGGTTGCGCCCGGCCTGGAGCACGTGG
>DATARX010000361.1:0-2509 GCA_036263955.1 Rhodopila sp. | reverse complement strand
GTTACGGGGGCTGCTTGCCGATCATGCGGCACGCCCTGCGTCATAAGGTAACTGTCTGCCGATTTGACCACCCCGACTGGTCGGTTGCCGCTATACTGGCTCTGGTTTGCGTCCGGATTGGATGAGCGCGGATGGATATCGTTGCGGCCGAACAAGTTCGCGTCCGGGTTCCGGCCCGGCGACCGGCGTCTGATAGCTTCGGGTTGAAGCGATCAGATGCTGGTTTGCATTGGTCGAGAGGGCGATTCACGTCCGAGGTCGGTGCACCCTCGGACGATCGCGCGCGAGCGGCATGAGCATCCCGTTCCTGGCCTGCATGGCCACCGCGGCGGCATTCTATCATTTGCCACCGCGCGTGCTGCCCTCGATCCAGGCGGTCGAGGGTGGCCGGCCCAATCTGATCCAGCCGAATGCAAACGGCACGGCCGATCTGGGGCTGATGCAGATCAACACCATCTGGATCGAACCGCTGGCGCGCTACGCCCACATGGAACCGCGCGTGGTGGTCACGCGCCTGCTGAACGATCCCTGCTTCAACATCGCGGCGTCGGCCGCGGTCATGCGGCTGTATCTGACCGAGGCGCATGGCAACCTGATGGTCGCCATCGGCCACTATCACTCCCATACGCCCGCGCTGAGTTCCGCCTATCAACAAAAGGTGGTAGCTGCCGCGGCGACGCTGTTCAGCGGAAGGCAGGGCCGGACGCGGTAGAGCAGCGACACCCTCCAACCGGATTGACCCGTGCATGAATACCCACCGTGACGATCGTGGCTTCACCTTGCTTGAACTGCTGGTGGTGATTGCCATCCTCGGCCTGCTGATCGGGCTTGTCGCGCCGGCCGCGCTGCGCCAGCTAGGCAGTGCGCGCACATCGGTTGCCAAACAGTCGATCGAGCGGATCGGGTCCGTGCTGGATATGTACAAGCTGGATGCGGGCGACTATCCGACCACGGACCAGGGCCTGCGGGCGTTGGTGGAACGGCCCACCGATGCTTCGAACTGGAATGGCCCTTATGTGAAGGGCGCCGTGCCGGTCGATCCCTGGAACCATCCGTACGTGTATCGTGAACCATCCTCCCGCGCGGGGCATGATTACGATTTGTGTTCGGAAGGACCGACCGGCGCCGGCGGCGATCAGGAAATCTGCAACCAGTAGCCTGGGTATGGTGGCTTCAGGTTGAAGACATCACGTTCCTATGCCTACTGCGTTAGCGGCGTCGCTTCCCGCTCGTCATCACCGCCTGGGATTGGCCTGCGATCGTTCAAGCTAAAGCGATTGCAGGCCATTTCTGGCGCCCGGCAAAGGCCCCCTTGGAAACCGCCGTCGCACGTTTCGCCGCCACGAAACGCGGCATGATCGTCTGAAACAGCGCATTTCTCAGCGACCCTTCGCGGCCCTCGCGCTGCCTCCGCGCCCAAAATCCGCCGGCCAGAAACCGAACCGGCGTCACATGGCCAAACCTCGCGCCAAGATACGGACATCACCCGCGCCATGGTGCCGAAGCGAGGCTGACATCGTCGGTCCGCCATTCCATCGAATAGTCGAAATGGCTGCCATGCCCAATATGGAAACGGATCGGTCCGGCGTGGCGACGTCCCTGTCCGCGACCGGCTTCGGCCAGAATCGAATTTGTGCTTGCTTGCTCCATTCAGCGCGGAAAAAGAACGAGGGCCGCGCACCGTTGCCAAGCGCAAGGAGTGAGGCACCGTCCCGCCAGGTCAACCCGTCCGCCGATCGGTGTAAGCCTTCGCCTGAGAGCGTTCGTCACGCCTGAGGTTGCGTCAACCTCAGGCGATCACGCGCTACTGCTGCAGATTGAGTTGCTTGCGAAGCCGCGCGGACGGATCGGACTGGCCTGACGGGCGGAGGTTGTTCAGCATATCGGGCACCGCCGCGGCGTTGATGAGTTGATCCCGCAGATCTTCGGTCAGTGCCCGCGCATCGCGCTGGTCGTGGACCACATGCGGGGTGATCAGGATGAGCAATTCGGTGCGCTGGCGCGTGTTGTTCTGAGTGCCGGCGAGCAGCCCGAGCAGGGGCACATCCTTGAGCCAGGGTATGCCCTGGTTGCCGACGGAGGCGGTGTCGGTGATCAGCCCGGCGAGGCCGATGGTTTGTCCATCCTGCACCACGACGCGCGAGGTCACGTTGCGCTCGTTGAACGTTGGCGAGTTGATTCCGGGTGTGGTGATTCCGGTTGCGACGCTGCTGACATCCTGCATCACATCCAATGTCACCAGGCCGCCGCTGTTGACCCTGGGCGTTACCTCCATGATCACGCCGGTCTGCTGGTAGTTGATCGAACTGACCACCGGGGCGTCGCTGGTAACGGTGCTTTGCGAGGTCTGGCTGAGATAGGGAACGACGCTGCCGACCTGTAGCCGGGCCGGCTGATTGTCCAGCACCAAAAGTTCCGGCGACGACAAGACATGGACCGTGGTCACCTGCTGCAGCGCCTGGATCGCGAAGGGCGCGCCGCCCGCGCCGTTGCCGCCGACGAAGAAACC
>DATARX010000297.1:0-3945 GCA_036263955.1 Rhodopila sp. | reverse complement strand
AGCGGCACACCAAGCACCACGATGTCGGACCGGAATTTTTCAGGCGGCATCGGCTTGGTGCTGTCGTAGAACAGATAGCCGCCGGGCTCGAGCGACTTGACGTCCTGGTCCCAGGTCTGCGGATTCATCGCGACCATCAGGTCGACGCCGCCGCCTCGGGCCGCGAGGTGGCCGGCTTCGGAGATCCGAACCTCATACCAGGTCGGAAGTCCCTGGATGTTGGACGGGAAGATGTTGCGGGGCGTCGCCACGATTCCCATGCGCAGGACGGCCTTGGCGAACAGCGCGTTGGCACTGGCCGATCCCGATCCATTGACGTTGGCGAACTTGACGACGAACTCGTTGACCCGCTGTAGGGCGTGAGCCCCATGGGCGGCGCCTTTGGTCTCGCGGTCTACTTGCTGCAGCATGTGTGTTCCGCCCTTTTGCCGTTCGCCTGGGCCACATCGATCAAGAAACGTTGCATATCCCAAGCGCCAGTCGGGCAGCGTTCCGCGCAGAGGCCGCAGTGCAGGCAGACGTCCTCGTCTTTTGCCATGATGCGGCCGGTCTTCAGATGACCGGACACGTACAGGGCCTGGTCCTTGTTATGCGCCGGCGCCATCAGGCGCGTGCGAAGTTCGTCTTCCGGGCCGTCGGCGGTGAAAGTGATGCAATCGACCGGGCAGATATCGACGCAGGCGTCGCATTCAATGCAGAGTTTGTCGGTGAAGACGGTCTGCACGTCGCAGTTCAGGCAGCGTTGCGCTTCGGCGAAGGCCAGTTTGTCGTCGAAGCCGAGTTCGACCTCGGCCTTGATGTCCTTCAACGCGATCCGCTTGTCGCGGTGCGGCACCTTGAAGCGGAGATCGAGGGAGACCCCGTTGTCGTAGCTCCACTCATGGATGCCCATCTTCTGGCTGGCGAGGGTGACCATCGGCGGCGGGCGGTCCCTGACGTCGGCGCCCTCGCAGAACTGGTGGATAGAGATGGCGGCCTGGTGGCCGTGGGCGACGGCCCAGATGATGTTCTTCGGGCCAAATGCCGAGTCACCGCCGAAGAAGACGCGTGGTTCGGTGGACTGGAAGGTGGTTTCGTCGACGACGGGCATGTTCCACTCGTCGAACGACAGGCCGATGTCGCGTTCGATCCATGGGAAGGCGTTTTCCTGGCCAACGGCAACGAGCACGTCGTCGCATTCGAAGAATGGGTCGGGTTCGCCGGTGGGGACCAGCTTGCGGCGGCCCCGGGCGTCGTATTCGGCCTTCACCTTCTCGAAGGTCATGCCGTAGAGGCGGCCGTTGTCGTGCTTGAATTCCTTGGGCACCAGGTAGTTCAGGATCGGGATGTCTTCGCCGATCGCGTCTTCCTTTTCCCAGGGAGAGGCTTTCATTTCCTCAAAGCCCGAGCGGACGATGACTTTTACGTCGTCGCCACCGAGGCGGCGGGAGGACCGGCAGCAATCCATTGCCGTATTGCCGCCGCCCAGCACGATGACGCGGCGGCCGATCTTGTTGATATGGCCAAACGAAACCGACGACAGCCAGTCGATGCCGATATGGATGTTGGCGGCGGCTTCCTTGCGGCCCGGCAGATCCAGGTCGCGCCCGCGGGGGGCGCCGGAGCCGACGAAGACCGCGTCATAGCCTTCGTCGAGCAGCGATTTCAGGCTGTCCACGCGCTGGCCGAGCCGCATTTCGGGGCCCATGGCGGCGATGTAGCCGACTTCTTCGTCGATGATTTCTTCCGGCAGGCGGAACTTTGGAATCTGGCTGCGGATCATGCCGCCGGCGCGGGTGTCGCCGTCGTAGATGACGACGTGGTAGCCGAGCGGTGCGAGATCGCGAGCCACCGTTAGAGAGGCTGGGCCAGCGCCGACCAGGGCGATTTTCTTGCCGTTACGCGTTGTGGTTGCGCCCGGCATGAGATGGCTGATGTCACCCTTGTAGTCGGCAGCGACCCGTTTCAGCCGGCAAATGGCGACGGGTTCTTCCTCGACCCGCCCGCGGCGGCAGGCGGGTTCGCATGGGCGGTCGCAGGTGCGGCCCAGGATCCCCGGGAAGACGTTCGACTGCCAATTTATCATGAATGCATCGGCGTATCGGCCGGCGGCGATCAACCGGATGTATTCGGGGACTGGTGTATGGGCGGGACAGGCCCATTGGCAATCGACGACCTTGTGGAAATAGTCGGGATCCCGGATGTCGGTCGGCTGCAAGTCGGACTCCTTTCCCTCCCGCGGTGTGGGCCTACTTGCTGTAGGTCCTGCCCCGCCGGCCGGGCGTTGTGCTGCCCTGGCCAATCATTCGTCAACTCACACTAGGTCTTATCGAGATGTCAGGCAATTGGCAGGCCGATGGGTGGGGCGCATTTTCGTTACGTGAAAGCTTAGGGGCGCATGCCGAACGCCGAAGGGCCGGGCGTACGCAACGGGGCTGCGAGGTTGGCAAAGTCGCATAACAATTTCCGTGTATCGCGCGGATCAACGACGTCCTCTACCCAAAAGGCCTCGGCGGTGCGGTACGGCGAGCGCAGGCGGTTCAGGCGTGCCTCGATTTCCTCCTGTTTCGCGGCCGGGTCTGGGGCGGCGTCGATTTCGGCGCGGTAAGCGGCTTCGATTCCGCCTTCCAGCGGCAGGGAGCCCCAGCTCGCGGACGGCCAGGCATAGCGCACGCACAGGTGACCAACGGGCTGGTGACCAAGGCCACCGACGCCGTAGCAGTTGCGCACGATGATGCTGCACCATGGGACGGTGGTCTGGTTGATCGCGGACAGCGCTCGGACGCCCCAGCGGATGACGGCGGTGCTTTCGGCGCGCAGGCCGACCTGGAAGCCGGGGCAATCGACCAGATGCACGATCGGCAGATGGAAGGTCTGCGCCATGTCGACGAAGCGGACGATCTTGCTGCAGGCATCCGCGGTCCAGGCGCCGCCATCGAACAGCGGATCGCCGGCCAGCACCGCCACCGGCCAGCCGTCCAGGCGCGCCAGGCCGGTGATGATCGAGCGGCCGAACAGCGCCCCCATTTCGAAGAAGCTGTCCTTGTCGAACACCGACCCGATGATGCGGCGCATGTGGTAGGCTTGTTTTTTCACCTTCGGAATCGCGGCGATCAGGAATTCGTCCCGTCGGTGCGGATCGTCCCATCCGCGCACCCGCGGCGGCACGTCATGGATCGAGCTGGGCATATAGGATAGGAAGCGGCGGGCGGCTTCGAAGGCATCGTCCTCGGTGTCGACCGCGTGGTCGACGGCGCCGCAGCGGAGTTGGATCTGCCAGCCGCCGAGTTCCTGTTTGGAGCGCGGTTCGCCGAGGCGCTCCACCACCGGCGGCCCGGCAACGAAGACCGCGGCCATGTCCTTGACCATCACGGAATAATGCGACGCGACCAGGCGCGCGGCGCCGAGACCTGCAACCGATCCGAGGCCCAGGCCAACCACCGGGACCTGCGCCATCTGGTTCGCGATGAGGTCGAACGAGGTGGTCTCGGTCAGGCCGCCGGGCAGATTGGCGCGTCCGGTGGTTTCGATCGTCTTCACCGATCCGCCGCCGCCGGAGCCTTCGACCAGGCGGATGATCGGCATGCGGAACCGGGTCGCGAGTTCCTCCGACATCTTGGGCTTGCCCTTGATCGAGGCGTCGGCGGACCCGCCGCGGAGGGTGAAGTCGTCGCCGGCAATGACGACGGGACGGCCGTTTACGGTGCCGCGTCCGAACACGCAGTTGCCGGGGATGAAGCCGGTGATGTTGCCCTGGGCGTCGTAGCTGGCCTTGCCGGCGATGCTGCCGATTTCGCTGAAGCTGCCGGGATCGAGCATGCGGTAGATCCGCTCGCGGACGGTGAGGCGGCCGCCGGCGTGCTGGCGGGCGACGCGGTCTTGCCCCCCGAGTTCCCGGGCGAGGGCCTGGCGGTGGCGCAGTTCCGCGAGTTCGGCTTCCCAGCCTGCTTGGGTGGTTCGGGCCGG
>DATARX010000281.1:0-2449 GCA_036263955.1 Rhodopila sp. | reverse complement strand
CCGGTGCTGCATTTCACGCACCGGCCGGTCGGGTTCGTTATCTATGAGGGCAAGGAATACGAGTAATACCAATCCGCCATGGTGCCGACTCTCCCCGTGTCATGGCCGGCCTTGGGCCGGCCACCCACGTTTTGGATGGTCCAGGCACGGGAAAGTCGTGGGTGGCCGGCCCAGGGCCGGCCATGACACGGTGGTCGTTGTCCGCCTCGATGCATCAATTTTTTGCGGATTGGTATAACGCGAATCGCCGTCGATGCCGATTCCAGATGGCCGGGTCATCCGCGTTTCGTCCGTCGGTGCGCGGATGGCCGGATCGCCGGAAGCAGGCGCCCAGCCGTGAGGGAACCGCCAGAGTTAGGGGTCAACGGCCCTTGATATAGCGGTCAGACAATCCCCACCCGTAGCAGGTCGTGCACGTGGATTAGCCCGACCGGCTTGCGGTTCTCGACCACGAAGATGCAGGTGATGCGGGACTGGTTCATCTGCGCCAGGACCTCGACCGCCAGCACGTCGGGGCCGACGCTGTGCGGGTGGCGGCCCATGGCCTCGGTCACCGGCCCATCGGCGAATCCGCGCTTGAAGGCGCGGCGCAGGTCGCCGTCGGTGAGGACGCCGACCAGGTCCCCGGCCGCGTCAACGACGCCGGTGATGCCGAAGCGCTTGGAGGTCATTTCCACGATCGCGTCGGACAGGCCGGCGGTGGTTGGCACGACGGGCACCTCGGCGCCGGTGTGCATCAGGCCGCTGGCCTTCGTGAGCCGGGCACCCAGCTTGCCGCCGGGGTGGAAGCGCTGGAAGTCGATGGAGGTGAAGCCGCGGCGTTCCAGCAGCAGCACGGCAAGGGCGTCGCCGGCGACCATCTGCATCGTGGTTGATGTGGTTGGGGCGAGGCCGTTGGGGCAGGCTTCCTGGGCGGTGGGCAGGAACAGGCCGACATCGGCGGCGTTGCCGAGGGCGCTGTCGCGGCGGGAGGTGATGGCGATCAGCTTGACCCCGAAGCGGCGCGCATAGGTGACGATGTCGGACAGTTCGGGCGTCTCGCCGGACCACGACAGGGCCAGCACGATGTCGGTTTCGCGGATCATGCCGAGGTCGCCATGGCTGGCTTCGGCAGGATGCACGAAATGGCTGGGCGTGCCGGTGGAGGCCAAGGTTGCGGCGATTTTGCGGCCGATATGGCCGGATTTGCCCATGCCAGTGACGATGACGTTGCCGCCGGCCGCCTCGATCAGATCGGCGGCGGCGGCGAAGGCGGTGCCGAGGTCGCCGGACAGGGCCTGGCGGACCGCTTCCAGGCCGCGCTGTTCGATTTCCAGCGTGCGGGCGACGCTTCGGCTGGCGGCGGCGTCGCGCGGATCCTTCCGATCGAGGAAGGCGACGGCCTGCTGCGCGGGCGAGTCCGGCATGGGGTTGGCTATCCAGTCCTGGCTGCGAAAAGGGTTGGGCAGCGGGTCTTACACGAAGCGGTCATATTCTGGCCACCCGATGTGGAGGTGGGAGGCTGGTCGACGGATTCCGGGATATAGGGCGTACTGGTGGAAAGACCGCGATTTTCATCGCAGAGGCACCGAGGCACCGAGGGCACCGAGGCACCGAGGCACCGAGAAACGCGATGATTCCGGATTGCGACGACGGGCTGGCTTGCTGGTGCGGGACGTCGGCGCGGGGGGCGCCGACGCCTGCCGGTTTCGTGTCTGACGGTTAGGGCTTATTTGCCCCGACCGCCTGCTCGAATTCCGCGTCGGTGATGCCAAGGCTGGCCGCCGCGGTTCGGATGTCGCGCCAGGTTGTGTCGTCGACGTCGATGCCTTGTTCCGAGCGCTTGGCGGCGTAGCGCTTTTCGGGTTCGCCGGGCGTTAGCACCTCGTCGAATCCTGGTGCCGGGCGAGCGGATTTCACGTGCGACTTTACCGCCTGGATGTCGGAAGCGATTTTTTCGACATTGCCTAGCTTCGACAAGTCGATCACCGTCGCCAGCATCGAATTCAGCACGCCGCCCTTGGATTCCGCGAATGCACCCTGGCCGCCGGCGACGGCGGAGGCCATGATCTCGCACATCACCGCCAGTCCGGAGCCCTTGTGGGTGCCGAACGCCCGCAGCGCGCCGGTGTGGTCGCGGATGAAGCCGGCGGGATCGTTGGTGGGGTTACCGGCGGCGTCGATGAGGCAGCCATCGGCCACCGGCACGCCTTTGTTGTAGGCAACACGCGCCTTGCCGGCGGCGATGGTGGTGGTTGCCATGTCCAGCAGCACGGCCGGTCCGTCGGTGCCGGGCACCGCGGCTCAGAACGGGTTGGTGCCGAGGCGGGGCTCCGCCGCGCCCCAGGTGGCCTGCACGTCGTGATGGTCGGCGACGTTGACGAAGGCGGTGAAGGCGCAGCCCTCGGAGGCAGCGAGTTCGGCGTAGGTGCCGATCCGGCCGATATGCGAGGAATTACGGAACGCCAGC
>DATARX010000261.1:0-9531 GCA_036263955.1 Rhodopila sp. | reverse complement strand
TCGCTGCTGCTGCTGCGGCACCTCAGGATGATGATCGACGGCGGAAATATTGCCGCCGCATTGACTGTCGCCGCAACGCAGATCGCCGTCGCCCTGCTGAACGCCGCGGCGATGGTGCCCGCCTGATGCAATCAACGGAGGTTTCGAAATGCTGAAATTCGTTAAGAACATGTTTGGCGTGAAGATGGATCAGGCGGTCGAGGCTGGCATCCAGGCGCTGGTGCAATGGGATCCAAAATCGGCGAGCGAGGCGGAACTGCGCACAATGGAGCAGCATCTCGACGAACTGGGCCGTGAGGTCGCGTTGGCGCGCCAGTCCTTCGATCGCGAACGCAAGGAGGCAGACACCATCCAGATCCTCTCCGACCAGCGCATGGCGGCGGCCGAGCAACTGCAGCGTCAAACGGCAACCGAAACGGACCCGGCGCGCAAAGCCTCCCTCGAAAAAAGCCTCAGCACACTGGTAACGATGCTCGAACAAATGGCGCCCGATGTCGCGCGGGAAAAGCAGGATGCGATCGATGCCAAGGATTTCCTGGACATGCTCACCAGCACGTATGCGGAAGCCGGCGGCAAGCTGAAGACCGCGCGCTCGGAACTCGAACGGGCGCAACGCGACATGGGTCGAGCCGCCCAGCAGCGTGACCAGGCAGAGCGTCAGGCCGAAGCCGCACGGCGCGCGGCCGGCCTCGCCAGCACCACGAGCAGCCTGACGGTGGCGCTGAAGGCGATGCAGGATAACGCCTCGAAGAATCTCGCGTCCGCCGATGCAGCCATGAGCAAGGCGCGACTGCTGCGGCCCACCAAGCCGGAGGAGGATGACGCCAATATCGCCGCCGCCATGGCGATCACACAGGGCCAGCCCGCCCTGCCGCAAAACCTGGACGAGCGGCTGGCGGCCCTACGTGCAAAGCGGGCCTGAAGTGGCCACCGGTAAAGGCCTGATCGGGTATGCGCCTGATCCGGTACGCCCTTGCTGGCGCGGGAGGGGCGAAGAGCGGCCAGCCCCCCGGCCGGACCCGCTCGGACCGGCGTTCCGCGCCAGGATCACGCGTGCATCGCTCAAACGTGATCCATCGATCGTTATTACCGACTCTTCGCGAAGCAGCGAACCGGCTAACATCTTTGGCAATCGAAATCAAACCCGGGCCCGCCTTGCGGCGCCCCTGTGGCAGGATCGTCACCCAATGATGTCCTTGGAAGCAGTGCGCGGGCGGACCCTTCGAGCAACCTTGTGCGAAATCGAACGCGGCGTGTTCTTCGCAACCTACCCCGACGGCGCACCGGACTCGGATCACTTGGCAACCTACCAGACCGGCCGGTCTGCCTCCGACGCCAAGCGGCAGATCGAACGAGGCGCGAAAGCGCTTGGCTACGACACCGTGATCTGGGGAGAGGGCATCGTCACCCCGTTATATGCCTCGCCCGCCGGAAAGCCGTCCGCATCCTGTCCCGTTCGCCTCGACGCATGATCACGGGCATGTAATGCATGATCCGCCACTCGATCTGATCGAGGACGGGCTTCCCGAAAGCGAGATACGCTTTCATCTGCTGCTGGATACATTGCCGTTCATTGCCTTCGTGATGTCGCCGGACGGCCGGGTCAAATACGATAATCGCCGTTTGGTTGAATATCTCGGGTTTCGTCCCGACGCCGAGCCGGCCGCCTGGGACGCATTGCTGCATCCGGACGATCGGCCTCGCTGGATCGCGGCGCGCCAGCGTGCCGTTTCAACCAGCGACGACTATATCGTTGAAGCCAGGCTTCCGCGGCATGATGGCGCCTATCGCTGGCACCGGATCCACAACAAGCCCCTCATCCGCGCCGGCCGGTTGGAGGCTTGGCTTGGAACCGCGATCGACATCCACGACGTCGTGCACGCGAACGCATTACTGGAGCAACACGTGAGCGAGCGCACAGCGGAACTGCAGGCGGCCAATCGACAGTTGACCGCCGAAATTCTCCAGCGACGGCAAATCGAGGAAGGCCTGCGCGCCAGCGAAGCGCGCTATCGCCAGCTCTACAACCGCACCCCAATGGCCCTGCAGTCCGTCAACGCGGAGGCGCGGCTGATCGATGTGAACGACACCTGGCTTACCCTGTTCGAATACCAGCGGGAGGCCGTCCTCGGTCGCAGTCCCGCCGATTTCATGACGCCTGAGTCCGCCGAGTGCTATCGAACCAGCGCCTGGCCCGGGATGCTCGCCAGCCGCGGGCAGCTGCGCGTCGTCGACTACCAGTTCGTGACCGCATTCGGCCGCGTGTTCGACGGCCGTCTCGCCGCGTCGGGGGAGTTCGACGTCGACGGTCATTTCATTCGAAGCTGGGCGGCGATCGCCGATGTCACCGCCGAAAAGCGCGCCGACCGGGATTTGCGCCAGGCCCAGCGGCTGGACGCGGTCGGCCAACTCACGGCCGGCATCGCCCATGACTTCAATAACCTGCTGACGGCGATCCTCGGCAATCTCGAATTGCTGGCAAGCCGCCCGTCGCAAGATCCACGGCGCGCCGCACGGTTGATCGCAGGGGCACAAACCGCCGCGGAGCGTGGGGCCAGATTGATTGCCCATCTTCTGGCGTTCTCCCGCAAGCAGTTTCTCGCCACCGAAGCGGTCGACCTCAATCGGCTGATCGAGGACATGGTGCCATTGATGCGCAGCACCATCGGCAGCAATTTGCGGATCGTCGTCCACACCGATCCGACTGCGTCGATGGCGCTCGCCGATCCGGCGCAACTCGAACTGGCGATCCTCAATCTGGCGATCAATTCACGCGATGCCATGTCGGACGGTGGCACGATCACGCTCGAAACCGCCAACGTCTCCTGCGGCGAACCCATCCAGCCGGAGGAGCCGGTGGCGGGCGACTACGTCGCCGTGCGGGTCGCCGACACCGGATCGGGCATCCCCCACACTGTGCGCGAGCGGATTTTCGAGCCGTTCTTCACCACCAAGGAGGTCGGCAAGGGATCCGGCCTCGGACTGCCGCAGGTGCTGGGTCTGGCCAAGCAGCTCGGCGGCGGACTGTCCATCCGCTCCGCCCCCGATGAAGGCACCTGCGTCTCCATTTTCCTGCCGCCCCTCAGGCCATGAACGCCCCGAAATGCCACGGCGAGAGCCTTTTCCGTTCGCATCGGCTCGCCAGATCGGCTCTCGCACATTGTTTTAGCGAGCATCGTCACCCGCTCAGGTATGCGATCTGAGCGGGATCTGCTCTGGGTCTGCCGGCACAAAGAGCGCCGCACGACACTTCCGTGACATCGTCCCGCCGTGCTACCCGGCACGGCGATGAAATCCCTGCTGCGCACCCCCCAAGCCCAGGCCCTGCTGGCGTCGTTGCTGGGCGGCTACCTGACCTTCGCCCTGCGCACCACACGGTGGACGCTGGACGGGCAGGAGCATTTTCGCCCGCATGGTGAAGGGGCCCCCGCGGTGTTCGCATTCTGGCATGAATTCCTGCCGCTGATGCCAGCTTTGGCGCTGATCGCCCGCAAGCTGCCGTTCTATCGGTCAACCCCAATCCACACCCTGGTCAGCCAGCACCGCGACGGACAATTCATCGGCACGGTGGTGCGGCGCTTCGGCATTCGGCCGATCCTGGGATCCTCCACCCGCGGCGGAGCCGCCGGCTTGCGCAACCTTCTGGCCGTTCTCCGCCGCGGCGATCTGATTGGTATAACGCCTGATGGTCCAAAGGGGCCGCCGCGTCAGGCCGCCGCCGGCGTCGCCCAACTCGCCGCGCTGGCCGGGGTCCCTGTCGTGCCGCTCGCAGCCCGCACGACACGGCACGTCCGGCTGAGCACCTGGGACCGCATGCCGGTGCCGCTGCCGTTCGGTCGCGGCGTCATGGTGTGCGGCCCGGCGATCCTGGTGCCCCGGCATGACTGGAAGGCTGCCCTCCCCGCAATCACCGAGGCGCTCAATCAGGCCGCCGCCCGAGCGGATGCGTTGTGCCTGGCACGAGCAGACGCGTTGTGCCTGGCATGAGCGCGAGCCTGCTCGGAACCGGCTGGACCGTGGCGGCCACGCTGCTGGCACCGGCGCTCCGGCTGAATCTGCGCCGCCGCGCGGCGAACGGTCGCGAAATCGCCGAACGCCTGCCGGAGCGCTTCGGCATTGACCCGACACCGCGCCCAGCCGGCCCCTTGGTGTGGATGCACGCCGCCAGCGTGGTGGAGACGATGTCGATCCTGCCGGTTCTGGACGCATTGCGGCACCGGGTGAAAGTGCTGCTGACCACCGGCACGGTGACGTCCCAGGCCCTGTTGGACCAGCGCATTCCGGAGCAAGGTCTGTCGGACGCCGTGCTGCACCGGTTCGCGCCCCTCGATGTCCCATCCTGGACCGGCCGCTTCCTGTCGCATTGGCAGCCGGACGCGGTCTGTTTCGTCGAAAGCGAGTTGTGGCCCAACCAGCTCGCCGCCTGCCAGGCGCGCGGCATCAAGCTGATGCTGCTCAATGCCCGCATGTCGGATCGCAGTTTTGCCTACTGGCGGCGCGCGCCAGGATTTGCCCGTCGCGTCCTGGGCGGATTCGCCCAGATCCAGGCCCGCGGCGATCAGGATGCCGACCGGCTGCGCCAGTTGGGCGGGCGGTGCGTCGAAAGCCCGGGCGACCTGAAATTCGCGGCCCCCCCGTTGCCGGCCGACCAGGCGGAGCTGGATCGCCTGACCAATGTCCTGGCCGGCCGTCCTGTCTGGCTCGCGGCCAGCACCCATCCGGGTGAGGAAGCGCTCATCGCCGCCGCCCATCGCACCATCGCGCAGACCCATCCCCGCCTGCTGACCATCATCGCCCCCCGCCACCCCGATCGCGGCCCCGCCTTGGCCGCGGAGCTGAATGCGCCCCGCCGCGCCGCCGGGCAGGAGCCGCGACCGGACGACGGCATCTGGATCGCCGACACAATGGGGGAACTCGGACTGTGGTACCGCCTCGCCCCGATCGCCTTCATCGGGCGCAGCCTGGTCGGGCCCGGCGGCGGTCAGAATCCGTTGGAACCAGCGCGCCTCAGCTGCGCCATCGCCGTCGGGCCACACACCGGCAACTTCACCGATCATATTGGTCTGCTGCGTGATGCTGGCGCCCTGGTCGAGGTGCCAGACCCGGCCGCACTGGCCAGGTTCGTCTCGACGATGCTGGACAGCCCCGATCAGCGCCGCCGCCTGACCGAACACGCGGCGGCCTCGATCCGCCGATACGCGGATCTGCCCGCCCGTTCCGCGGAGGTGCTGTTGTCCCTCCTGTCCCGAACCTGACGATGCCGGCCGCGCCGGCGTTCTGGTCACATGATGGTCTGCTGGCCCGAGCCCTGTCGCCTTTGTCGGCCATCGGGGCAGCCCTGACGGCGCGACGCGTGGCGCGTCCTGGATGGCACGCGCCGGTGCCAGTGGTCTGCTGCGGCAATGTCACCGTGGGGGGCGCAGGTAAGACCACTTTGATTCTCGACCTCGCAAACCGGCTGTCCGGACGCGGTGTCCATATCCTGCTGCGCGGCTACGGCGGCTCCGCCCGCGGCGTTCACTGCGTGCAACCGAACGATCCTGTCACGCTGGTCGGCGATGAGGCGCTGCTGCTGGCCCAGGCGGCGCCCACATGGACCGGCGCCGATCGCGCCGCCAGCGCGAAAGCCGCGATCGAGGCCGGTGCCAGGATCCTGTTGATGGATGACGGCCTGCAAAACCCGACGCTGGCAAAGACCGCGTCCATCCTGGTGATCGACGGCCGCACCGGCTTCGGCAACGGCCGGGTGCTGCCGGCCGGCCCGCTGCGTGAGCCGGTCGCCACCGCCTCCGCCCGCTGCCACGCGGCGGTGCTGATCGGTCCGGACCTCGCCCACGCCGCCGCCCGCTTGCCGTCGGACCTGCCCGTGCTGCGCGCGGATCTGCAGCAAGACCCCTCTATCGCGGCCCTGGCTGGCCGCCCGGTCGTCGCCTTCGCCGGAATCGCGCTGCCGGAGAAATTCTTCGCCCCATTGCGCCAGGCCGGCGCCGTCCTGGTCGCGGCCCACGCCTTCCCCGATCACCACTTTTATACGGCGCGGGAACTGGACGCCCTGCAAAAGGACGCCCACGAGCACGATGCCATTCTGGTTACAACACCGAAGGACGCCGTCCGGCTGCCGCCGTCCGTCCGTGCTCGCGTCACCGTCATTGGCGTCGGCCTCGCCTGGCGGGAATCCGAAAAAATCGATCAACTCCTCGCAGGGGTCATCGCCAGCGAGCCCTAATCATGCCTTTATAAAGGGCATGGACGATGTGGTCTTTCTGTTCGATGTGGACAACACGCTGCTGGACAACGATCAGGTCCAGCGCGACCTGAGCGACCATCTCGCGGCGCAGTACGGACACGCCGCCCGTGATCGCTATTGGGCGTTGTTTGAGGACTTGCGCAGTCAATTGGGCTACGCCGACTACCTGGGCGCGCTCCAGCGCTACAGGCTGGAGGACCTGCACAACCCGAAAATCCTGCGCATCGTCAACTGGCTGGCGGACTATCCGTTCGCCGACCGCCTCTATCCTCGCGCGCTGGATGCCGTGCGCCACGTCGGTGCCTGGGGGCCGACAGTGATCCTGTCCGACGGCGACGCCGCCTTTCAGCCGCGCAAGGTCGAACGCTCCGGCCTGTGGCACGCCTTCGCCGACAACGTGCTGATCTACGTCCACAAGGAACAGGCGCTGGACGACGTCGAGCGCCTGTATCCCGCCCGCCGCTACGTCATGATCGACGACAAGCTGCGCATCCTGGAGTCGCTGAAGGCGCAATGGGGCGACCGCGTGACCACGGTATTCCCGCGCCAGGGCCACTACGCGTTCGACCCCGAGGAACTGCGTACGCGCCCGCCCGCCGACATTGCCATCGACGCGATTGGCGACCTGACCAAGATCGACGCCAGCCGCTTCGCATAAGGATGCCCCCATGTTCATCGCGATGAACCGCTTCAAGGTTCTGCCCGGCGCCGAAGCCGCGTTTGAGGACGTCTGGACCTCCCGCGACACCCAACTGCCCGGCGTTCCGGGATTTGTGTCGTTCCATTTGCTGCGTGGACCGACCCGGGACGACCACGTGCTGTATTCCTCTCATACCATTTGGTGCGACAAGTCGGCCTTCGAGGCCTGGACAACATCCGAAGCGTTCCGCCAGGCCCATCGCAGCGCCGGCGGCAATAAGCCGCTCTATCTGGGCCACCCGGAGTTCGAAGGGTTCGAGGTCATCCAGACCGTCGCGTAACATCCGCCGGGGTGCCACCGCTGCCAGGATCCGATCGCAGGGCAGCGTGAGTTGCACCGAGACCACGATTCGCCGCGTGAATTGGATACTTCAGGCACAACACGACGTATCGCGCCTCACTGACGGGCGTACCAGGCGCGTCGTGGAATAGCCGCGATTGCGGCACATCCGCGCATACGCGCCCTCAAAGAACCCATTTGCCTTAAAAAAATGCCCACCAAATGCGCAACGGTCCAGGAGACAGGACCGCACTGCCAATCAATGCGCCGCCCCGTCATGTTACCCCCTTGGCCATCGTGCAAATCCCGTGTTCAATGCCGCCGTCAACCACGCCGTCAGCAGCGCGGTGACGGGGAGCCGACGTCCGTGTCGTGACACGGAGACGCTATGCATCGACGGTCATTCCTGGCGGGTTCAGTCGCCGGCCTCGCGGCGCCCAACATCGCGCGCGCGGCCCAATCGGTGCTGCGGATGGTGCCGCAAGCGAACCTGACCTCGATCGACCCGATCTGGACCACCGCCAACGTCACCCGCAACCACGGGTTCATGGTCTACGACACGCTGTACGGGCTGGACGCCTCGCTGCAGCCCCAGCCGCAGATGGCCGCGGGCCACCAGATCGAAGACGACGGCCGCACCGTCACCATCACCCTGCGCGACGGCTTGATCTTCCACGACAACGAAAACGTTCGCGCGATCGACGCGGTCGCCAGCCTGCGCCGCTGGATGAAGCGCAATCCCTACGGCCAGGCGCTGGAACCGGTCATCGACGAACTCAGCGCCATCGACGACACCAGACTGCGCTTTCGCCTGAAAAAGCCCTTCCCACTCCTGTTTAACGCACTCGCCTCGATCGCCAACGCAGCGTTCGTGATGCCGGAGCGGATTGCCGCCACCGACCCGTTCAAGCAGATCAACGACCCCACCGGCTCCGGCCCGTTCCGCTTTAACAAGCAGGAATTCAACTCCGGCAGCCTGGTCGTCTACGAACGCCATGTCGGCTATCGGCCACGTCCCGACGGGACCGTCAGCCTCACCGCCGGCCCCAAGCGCGTGTTCTTCGACCGCGTGGAATGGCGGATCATCACCGACGCCGCGACCTCCGCCGCCGCCTTGCAGCAAGGCGAGATCGACTGGTGGGAACAGCCGACGCCGGAATTGCGGGCGCTGTTCGCCAAGGACAAGAACATCGTCGTCGACCTGCTGGACCCGAACGGTATGTGCGGCGCGATGCGGCTCAATGCGTCGCAACCACCGTTCAACGACAAGGCGCTTCGCCAGGCGTTGCTGCCGGCGATCGACCAGGCCGACTTCATGATGGCGATCGTCGGCGCCGATCCACATGACTGGAAACGGGTCGGCGGTGTCTTCACCCCCGGCACCCCGATGGCGAACGATACCGATGCAACGAATCTGACCGGTCCCCGGGATTTCGGCCTGGCACGGAAGCTGGTGAAACAGGCCGGCTATACAGACCAGCCGACGCGGCTGATCGGCCCGACCGACATCCTGGCACCCGCCGCGATGACCCAGGTCGCCGCCGATCTGTTCAAGCGCCTCGGCTTCAACCAGGATCTCGCCTTGTCGGACTGGGGAACCGTGATCCAGCGCCGCTCCAGCAAGGAACCGGTCGACAAAGGCGGCTGGTCGGCGCTGTGCACCTCGTTCTCCAGCTTCGACTTCGCCGATCCCGCCGTGCATCCGCTGCTGCGCGGCAACGGCGCCGGCGGCTGGTTTGGCTGGCCGGTCACGCCCGAGCTCGAAAGCCTGCGGTCACAATGGTTCGACGCACCGGACGAAGCCGCGCGCAAAGCCATCTGCCGCGACATCCAGCACGTCGCTCTCGATCAGGTCGCCTACATTCCGCTCGGCAGCTACAGTTCTTTCACTGCCACGCGCGCCGATTTGACGGACCGGGTGAACGGATTCGCGCTGTTCTGGAATCTGCGGCGGACATGAGCAACTACTCTATGGCGTTTCGTCGCGCACTGAGGCACGCTGCACGCGCGTGGTCTGGGACAACGCGACTTTGCAAATAAACCAAAAGGGATGGTGGTAAAGATGGCCAAAGGCGGCGCCGGCGGAGTCGATCGTCGGGGATTTCTGAAAACAGCCGCCGTCGCGGCCTCAACTGTACTGGCCGCACCGCGGCTTTCCCTGGCAGCCGACAGCAAGGTCCTGCGCTTCGTTCCTCAGGCGAACCTGGCGAACCTGGATCCGATCTGGACCACGCAATATGTCGTCCGCAACGGCTCCCTGCTGATCTGGGACATGCTGCTGGGTGTCGACGACCAGCTTCAGCCG
>DATARX010000203.1:0-15319 GCA_036263955.1 Rhodopila sp. | reverse complement strand
ACCGATCCCGTGCGGCGTGATAGTGGCTGCGATCAGCGCCCCCAGTATAAAAAGCCCCCAGCGGCGAATGGTGTCTCGACGATTGCAGCTTGGATCGAACAGGGCTTCGACGCCAAGCGCCCCCGCCAGCACAAGACCAATCATGAAGCCGCCATGCAGGTTTGCCCACACGGTCATTAACGGCAAGAGAACCAGTGACGGAGAAGCGCCACGGGCGCGCGCCGATACCAAGCCAATAGTCCACAGTGCCACCAGCGGCAGAGCGAACAAATGCGGACGTGACAGCAAGGACGCCCCGCCACAGGTGATCGCGAGCAGGACTAGCATCACCGCGATATCGGCGCGGGCTCGACGCCGCACATAATAGGCGATGCAGCCGATGGCCGAGCCGAATGCGGCGGCGGCCAGAATAACCGCGCCGTTCCACCCTAAGCCACGGTAAGCAACCGCGAGGATCACCTCGGACAGCCATTCATGTGCGACCCAAGGACGCCCGTATGCGGTAAAGGAGAAGAAATCGGTTGTCGGTACCGCGTGGTGCGCCAGAATCCAGTTGCCTGTTGTGATGTGCCAGAGGGTATCGGGATCCACCAGGACGACTTCCAGCCACAACATGGCGGCGAAGACGGCTGCTCCGGCGATGAATGCCAATGCCACGTCATGGGGAAGCGCGCGTGCGGCGATTGCCTTTCGGGGAGCATGAAAGTCAGTTAGTGACAGTGACATGGTGTCCCCGGGGCTTGCGGTCCGTGGTATTTCAAGCTTAATCGTTGCATTCTGATGCCTACAAAATGGTTACAGAGGCGTCGACTATTTCGAATTGCATCGTGGTTATGCCGTTGGCGACGAAATTTTTTAATTGAAAGCAATTTGTAACTGGTCATCGCGTTCAATCTGTTTGCGAGATCACACCTTATTCGGGATCCAATCGAAAAACGGTGGGGGTTGAAGCCAAAACAGGCAAGGAGATTGATGACATGGAATACATGATCGAATACATGCGGGTATTGCTGAACGGACTGAATGTCGACAAGCGTGCCGTCACTGCTCTGGAATACGGCATGATCGCCGCCCTGGTTGCCGTCGTGGTGATCACCGCGTTCAAGACCCTGGGCACGAATCTGAATTCTACGATCAGCTCGATCGCTGCATCCATCAACTGATCGAAAATTTGTTGGACATCGCGATGGCCAGCGTGGAACTCCTCCGTGCTGGTCCTCCGGTCGACTGCGTCCGTTGGCGAAACAAGGTGAACGATGCTTCACAACTGTATTCTGCTGCTGACGCCCGCTTTGAAGATCGCTATAGCCAGCCTACTGATTTTGGCTGCCGCACGCGACATCATGACTCGTATCATTCCGAACTGGCTACCGCTCGCACTGGTCGTGCTGTGCGCGGCCCTGGCCGCCGTCAATTTTCGCCTGCTCTGGGGCCTGGGCTACGGCCTCGCCATCTTCCTTCTGTGCATCGTGCTGTGGAAGCGCGGCTGGATGGGTGGCGCGGACGTTAAGCTGCTTGGCGCCACCGCGATCGTCGTCGCGCCGTCCGATGCGGAAACATTCCTGCTGGCCGTTACATTATTTGGCGGCCTGCTCGCCCTGGCCTACCTCCTCGGGCGCTTCGTGGTCCCCCGCCCCCCCGCCCAACGCCCGCTTCGGCTGCTGCCGCGTGTTCTGCGCGTGGAGGCCTGGCGCATCCGCCATCGCGGTCCGCTGCCCTACGCCTGCGCGATCGCCGCCGGAACCCTGTTCGTGTTGAGCAAATAATATGGTACTTCGGGTCACGTTCTTCGCCCTGATGGCAATCGGCCTGCTCGGCCTTGGCTTCATTGCCTTTGCCTCGACGCGACCGCCGCACCCCGCAGCCGGCACCCCTCCGCCGCCTGTCACGGTCCGCGTATTGACGGCGGCCAAGGACATCGCGGCCGGAAACCTGCTGAAGCCAGGCGACCTCGGCACGAAGGAGGTTCCGGCGTCTGCCGTTCCGGCCGGCGCGACGATGGATACCGAAGACGAACGCCGCGATCTGGTCGGCGCCATGCTGCGCCGCGGCCTGGCACACGGCGAAATCATCCGGCTCGTCGATGCGCTGCGCCCGGGCGACCATGGGTTCCTCGCGGCCGTCCTCACCGGCGACATGCGCGCGGTCACCGTCGGGGTCGATGCGACCACCGGCACCGCCGGCCTGATCTGGCCAGGCGACCGGGTGGACCTGATCCTGACGCAGACGATCGCCGATCAAGCACTGCCGCTGGGCCATCGCATCGTGGCCGAAACGGTTGTCTCCAACGTCCGGGTCATCGCCATCGATCAGCGCATGGTCGAGGGCGCAGCCAATGGCGGCCCCACGCCCGAGGCGCGCACCGTCACGCTGGAGGTCAGCAAGAGCGACGCCCAGGCCGTGCAGGTCGCCATCCGCCTTGGCCGCCTGTCGCTGAGTGTGCGGCCGGCGGACAGCACGCCCGCCGAAGAGGCTAAGCGGCGGCCACCCACCACGACGTTCGCGTCCGACGTGAGCCCGGCTTTGTCCGCTGATCTCGCGCACCCGGCGCCCGTTACCCGCTCCATCAAGGTCTGGTCGAGCACCGGCGATGGCAAGGATTTCAAATTCTGATGCTGCGTATTTTGCGGATTGCGTTGGCGATCGGCGCATCGACCCTTATTGCCCCTTTGGCGTCTGTCGCCGCCGACCGCACACAGGCGGCCTCCAGCGTTCTATTGGAAGCCGGGACCGGGCGGGTGCTCGAACTGCCAAACGCCGCCGCCAACGTTTTCGTTGCGGATTCGAAGGTGGCTGAGGTACGGCCTGCAAGCGCCTCCGCCTTGTTCGTCTACGGCGTCGCTCCTGGTCGCACCACTGTTGCGGCGATGGATTCCGACGGCGCCCTCGTGTCGCAGTTTGATGTCACCGTGCACGCGTCCAATTTCGGCGCCGCGCAGGCCCAGGCGGAAATCGCCCGGCTGGTGCCGAACAGCCATGTCAGCGTTCGCGCCCTGCCCACGACGCTGATGCTGAGCGGATCGGTGGAAACGCCGGCAGACGCGACCCGAGCGGTTGCCGTTGCACAGGCCTTCGCGGCGGAAAAGCAGACCGTGGAGAACCAGCTCACGGTGCATTCCTCGGTGCAGGTCACTTTGCGGGTGCGCATCGTGGAGATGTCGCGTTCGCTCTCGCGCCAGCTGGGGGTCAATTGGTCGGCGGTGGGCAATATTGGTCAGATCGGTGTCGTAAAGGCAGTTGCCGGTTCGCTGAACGGTGGCGTTTTCTCCAACGGGCAGACCACGTTCCCCGCCAACGGCGGCGCGAATGTTGGTATTGGTGCGGTCCTGGATGCGCTCTCTACCGAGGGCATGGTTCGAACCCTGGCGGAGCCCAACCTGACGGTGATCAGCGGCCAGCCCGCCAGTTTCCTGGTCGGCGGCCAGTTCCCGGTTCCGGTTCCGGGCGGCGCGACCGGCCAAGTAACGGTCAGCTACAAGAACTATGGCGTGTCGCTCAGCTTTCTTCCCACCGTGTTTAGCGATGGGCGCATTTCCATTCATGTGGCGCCGGAAGTCAGCCAGCTCAGTTCGGCGAATGCCGTGTCGGTTGCAAGCAGCGGGTCCACGGTCGTGGTTCCGTCGCTGACGGTCCGCCGGGCGGAAACCACCGTTGAACTGGGCAGTGGCCAGACCTTCGCGATCGGCGGTTTGTTGCAGGACTCGGTCACCGCCAATCGCAGCGCCTTGCCGTACCTTTCGGACCTGCCGATCCTGGGCCCCGCATTTCGCGACGACCAGTTCCAGCGCGGCGAAACCGAGATCGTGATCCTGGTGACCCCCTACACGGTCCGCCCGGTCAGCGACCAATCCGCCTTGCAGGTTCCCAACGAGGCCCCGCCGACCAGCGACCTCGACCGGTTGCTGTATATGCGGACGTCCGGCAGCAACCAGCGGACCCTGGCGCAAACGCCCGGCGTCGCCGGTTTCATCGTGCAGTGAGGCCTGGCATGCGAATCTCTCCGATCCTGCCCTTGCTTTTGGCGGTCTCCGCGATGCTGACCGCGTGCGCGCATAACACCGATTCCGTGGCGAAGTTGAACGAGATACCATTTGGCGGCACCAATGACGCCAACATCGCGGCGATGGTGGTGAATCCCGCGGATCTGGTGCGCGGCCACGGTCAGGACCGGGTCGATGGCACGACCGCCGTGGCGCCGGTGCAGCGCTTGCTGACCGATCGCCCAAAGACGTTGCCCAACCCGGGCGGGGCCGAGGGCGGCGGATCCAGCGGTGCCGGATCCAGCGGTGGAGGATCCAGCGGTGGATAATCCTGCTGGCCTCGCGGATGGCGCGCTGGACTCGCATGCGCCCGGCCCGTTGCGGCATGACCGGCGCCATCTGATTGCATTCGTTACCGATGTTGAATCAGAACGTGTGTTGCGGACCTCGCTGTCCGAAATGCTGCCGGAACCACCCGATATGCGTCGTGGCGGCATTCGCGCGGCTTATGCGGCGATGCAGAAGACCACCTCGCCACGCATCCTGGTGGTCGACGTCTCCGGTGAGGAGCAGGCGCTGAAGGCCCTCGCCGACCTCGCGACGGTGGTGGAGCCCGATGTCTGCGTGCTGGTAATCGGCGATATCGACGGGCTTGATTTTTACCGCGAGATAACACGCGGCCTGGGCGCGGCCGATTATCTGCCGAAACCCTTGTCCCGCGATCAGGTCACGCGGCATTTCGGTAGCTTCGTCCTGGGGCGCTCGCCGGCCGAATCCACCGCGTTGGGCGGGCGTGTGCTGGCGGTCACCGGAGTTCGCGGCGGATCGGGCGCGAGTTCGATCGCAGTCAACCTCGCCTGGCACTTCGGGGTCACGTTGCGACATCATACCGTGCTGGTCGATCCGGATTTGTATCGTGGCAACGCCGCCTATCTGCTGAACATCCATCCCGGCGACGGTCTGCGCTCCGCCCTTGAATCACCCGAGCGGGTGGACACATTGCTGGCGGAGCGCGCGGCGCAGCCGGCGGCGGACCGCTTGCATGTTCTGGCGGGCGAGTGCTCGCCCGACACGGTTCCCAGATACGCAGCCGGGGCCGCCGAGGCGCTGATTGAAGCGTTGCGTAAAAGATACAATTTTATCATTCTGGATGTGCCGTTCGCACCGGTGCCACTGTACCACGAACTGCTGGCCAAGGCGCACCAGCGGATCCTGGTGATGGAACCCAGCCTGGTGAGTTTGCGGGACGTGCTGCGCCTGACCGCGACTCCCCAAGGCACCGCGCAGATGGCGGCAACCCGGGGCCAGGCACCGTTGATGGTGCTCAATCGGCTGGGCCTGCCTGGTGGGCTCACACGCCGGCAGGTGGAGGATGGTTTGAAGCGTAAGCCTGATGTCGTGCTGCCTGACCTTCCCCGTCCGTTGCGGACAGCCGCCAATCTTGGGGAACCGGCGATCGTTTCCAATACTGCCTATCGCAAGGTGATCGCCGAACTCGCCCGTTCCGTTGCGGGGGCGGGATTGCTGGACTCCCTGGCCGCATCAGCCCCGGTTGAAGCGACCCCCGAACGTGGCGGCTGGTTCCGCCGGGGACGCGGGAAATGAGCATCACCATGCAGCCTCAATTCGGCCGGCGGGCAACCGATTTGCCGGTTTCGCTGATACGCACGCCTGCTCCGGCGGCCGATGATCTCCCGCAGGCGACGCCGCCGGCGCAGGCCATCAATGAAATCCGCGCCTTGTGTCTGGGCCGGTTGGAACCGGCGGTGGTGGCCGGCATGTCTCCGGAACGGCTCTCCAGCGATATGGAGCGGCTGGTTTCCGAAATCGCGACGCAGAACCGGATCCAGTTGAACGCGCGCGAGCAGCGCGGCCTGGCGACGGAACTGGTACACGACATCATTGGTTTAGGCCCGCTGGAACCGCTGCTGGCCGACGACACCATCGCCGACATCATGGTGAACGGCCCGGATCGTGTCTTCGTCGAGCGCCGGGGCAAGACGGTACAGTCGAATGTGCGGTTTCGCGATACGCAGCACTTGGCTGGCATCTGTCAGCGTATCGCCGCCGCCGTGGGACGCCGGGTCGATGAATCCAGTCCGATGGTGGACGCACGATTGAGGGACGGGTCCCGCGTCAACATCGTGTTTCCGCCTCTGGCCCTCGACGGACCGTACGTCTCGATCCGCAAGTTCGGCAAGAAACCGATCGACCTTGCCAAGCTGGTGGAGTTTGGCGCGCTGACGGTGCCGGTCGCCAAGGCGCTGGAAATCGCCGGGAAGTGCCGGCTGAATATCATCATTTCCGGTGGCACCGGGTCCGGCAAGACGACGATGATGAATGCATTGTCGCGCTTTATCGCCCAGGACGAGCGTGTGCTGACGGTCGAGGACGCCGCGGAGTTGCAATTGCAACAACCCCATGTCGTGCGACTGGAAACCCGCCCCAACAGCCTGGAGGGCAAGGGCGAGGTGACCCAGCGGGATCTCGTGCGCAACGCGCTGCGCATGCGCCCGGACCGGATCATCATCGGCGAGGTGCGCGGCGGCGAGGCATTCGACATGCTGCAAGCGATGAACACCGGCCATGACGGCAGCATGTCCACCATCCATGCCAACAACACCCGTGACGCGTTGATCCGCATCGAGAACATGGTGCAGATGGGTCATATGGGTCTGCCGTCGATGGCGATCCGCACCCAGATCGTCGGTGCGGTGGACCTGATCATCCAGGTTGCCCGCCAGCGCGACGGTGGCCGGCGTGTCACCCAGGTGACCGAGATTTGCGGCATGGAAGGCGATGTGATCGCCATCAACGATATCTTCACTCTGGAGTTGCAGGGCCAGGATCGCGACGGCCGCCTGTTCGGCCACTACAAGCGCAGCCGCGTGGCGCCCAGCTTCATGCCGCGACTGTCCTATTTCGGGCTCGACAAGGCCTGGCAGGAGATCATGGCGGAATGATCCCCACCGCTTCGCCCCTGGTTCTGGTCGCGATCGGACTGGTGGTCCTGATCGGATTCGGCTTCAGCGGCTTGCTGGTTTCCCGCGCCCAGGCAGTGGAAAAGCGGCTGGTCGCCCGGCGTGAAAGCGTGCTTCGCCCGCATATCCGCGTGCAGCAGATCGATATGCGCGTGTTTGCCCGTCCAGCTGCCGACGATACCACCTTCCGCGTTCGGGCAGCGGCATGGTACGGCATCGATCTCGAACGGCCGGAGGCCTGCCCGTTGCCGTGGTGGACGGCCGTTGCCGCAGCGGCCATCGCCGCCTACGTTGCCCTGCTAGGGTTGTCGGCGCTGGTTGGACCGTTCGCCTGGCTGGCCTTCCCGGTCGGCTGGATTTTCGCCAGCCGAGCGATATTTGCCTGGTTCAAGTCAAAGCGGCGTAACAAGCTGCTGGTTCAGTTTCCTGATGCCCTGATGATGATCGTGCGATCGGTTCGCGTCGGCGTGCCAGTTGGTGAAGCCATCCACATTGTCGCCAACGAACAACCCGAGCCTACGGCTGGAGAGTTTGCTCGTGTGGCAAGCCAGTTGTCGATCGGTGAGCCGATGGACAAGGCCATCATGGCGATGGCTCGGCATGCCGAACTGGCCGAATACCGTTTCTTTGCCACAGCACTAACATTGCAAAGTAAAGCCGGGGGCGCGCTGAGCGGCACGCTGGAGAACCTTGCCGAAATGATCCGTAAGCGGGTCGCGGTGAAGGAGCGGGCACACGCGTTGGCCTCCGAGGCCCGGATGAGCATTTATGTGCTGACCGGATTGCCGGTGGTGGTGGGGGGCGGCATTTCGGCACTGAATCCGGCCTTTATCAGCTTGCTCATCACCGATCCCCTCGGCAACAAGCTGCTGATCGCGGCCATCATGAGCCTACTCACCGGCCTCGGCGTCATGCAGGTCATCGTGAAGAAAAGTGTGTCCTGATGCCGAACCTTGTCACGCTGGCCATCGGTTTTTTCATCCTGCCGCTGATCGTCGGCGGCGGAATGCTGTTCAACTTCATGCGGGACGACCGCCGGCTCGCGGCACGGTTCGCCGCGCTGCATCGGCCGGTGCACACCCAGGTGACGACACAAGCCACGCCGGCCGAAAGCCTCCGGTCGGTGGTGATCCGTTTCGTATCCGGTATCGGCGACTGGGTGTTGCAACTCGGACTGCTGTCGGGCCGCACGAGAGATGATGTGGAGGCGATGTTGCGTGGCGCCGGTCATTCCGGAACCGGCGCGCTTCGCCTGTTCGTGGGTGCAAAAATCCTGCTGGTATTGAGCACGCCGGCGGGCGTGTGGCTGCTGACCAATGGAATGAATGTTTCGATTTCTACCCAGATGATTGCGTCCGCCGCCGCGGCCATCGTCGGCATGGTGGCGCCTGACACCGTGGTAGGGAAGTTGCGCAACCGTCATATGCAGCGCATCCAGGATGAGCTGCCGGATGCGTTGGACATGATGGTGATCTGCGCCCAGGCCGGCCTTGGGCTTGGCACGACGATCGTGCGCGTGGCGCAGGAGTTGCGGGTCACCCACAGGGCCATCGCGGTGGAACTGGCGCAGACCGCGAATGAGATGCAGATGATGACCGACGGCAAGCAACCGCTGATGAACTTCGGTCAGCGCTGCGGGGTCGATAGCGCCAAGCGGCTGGCGGCCACGCTGGTCCAGTCGGCCCAGTATGGCACGCCGCTGACCGAAGCCCTGCGTGGTCTGACGGCGGAGTTGCGCGCCGAACTGATCACCCGTTTCGAGGCGCGGGCGGCACGCATGCCGGTGCTGCTGACGCTGCCGATGGTGGGATTCATTTTGCCCAGTCTTTTTCTGGTTATTGGCGGCCCAGCCGTTGTACAGGTCGTGCATGCGATCCGAGGGTAAAGTTTCACTCGTTTTAACGTTGCTGCTGGCGATGGCCGGTTGCTCGTCGCATGACATGGCGACCGAAACCGCCGAACGGAACGCGAAAATCGGCGATGCCGCGCTGAGCGCCGGCAATCCGAACGTGGCGCTGCGTCTTGCGGACGACGCGCTGGCCCGCAACCCAGCCGACACTGGCGCCCTGACGCGGCGTGGTGCCGCCCTGACTGCGCTTGGCCGCCTGGCGGAGGCGCGCGAGAGCCTGCGCAAGGCGGTGCAGAACCAGCCCCGCAACGCGCAGGCGCAAATGGCGTTCGGCCGCGTTGAACTTCCGGTCGATCCGGCGGCGGCGGAGGCGGCGTTCCGGACGGTATTGCGGCAGACCGAAAACGATGCTGTCGCGCTGAACGACCTGGGCATTGCGGAGGACTTGCAGGGGCACCACACCGACGCCGAGACGTCCTATCGCGCCGCCATTGCCGCGGCACCCGACATGACCGCCGCGCGCGTGAATCTCGCGCTGTGCCTGGCTATCCGTGGCGAGGCCTCCGAAGCCATCGGACTGCTGCGGCCATTGGCGGAAAGCCCTGACGCGGCGCGGAAAGTGCGAGAGGATTACGCCGCCGTTCTCGCCATGGCGGGCGAGCGTGACAAGGCGCAACATATTCTGGCCAGCGATATGAACGCGAACGAAGTTGCCCCGGCGCTTGATGTGCTGGCATCGGTTCGGACGGCAGAGGCCAACCTGACGCGGTAGCGGCGCGGCCCGTCCGAGCGCCGCGTTCGGGTCAGATTGTCGCGTCGGTATCGCTTGTCGCGGTGGTTGTCTCCTGGGCGACCACCGGGTCATTTCCAGCCAGCGCGACAGCGTTCTGACCCGGCCTGGTGCTCTGATTTGCCGCACGGCTGTTCGGGTTACCGCCGGCGTGGCCGGCAGTTGATCCCGCTGCCGGAGCGGTTTTCGCCAATACGGCATCGGCGCGGCGGGCCAGCGACCTGAAGGACCTGCCGGGAGCCGGACCTGCCTCAATCACCGCAGGCGTTTCCAACGACTGTTGGACGATTTTCTCGCAGCGGGATGCCTCTTCCAAGCAAAAAGCGCGCATGTCCGAGGTTGCCGCCGCCTGCGCCTTCAGCCGCCATTCCCTTGCTCGGGCGAGGACTCTTGCTGGCTCGTAATGGTTTTCCGGCATAAGGATACTTACCCCGGAAGTAGTAACAAAACGGCTTCGTCGGTCCGCGGGGAGCCGCGATTTTGACCGGGCTGGGGGCGGGCGCCGCCTCGACTGCTCAATTGTCAGGCAAAGTGCTGGCAACGGCGCACCGGTGTCGATGACCTGTACTCGGCTCCCGCCCGCCACGCGTCGTCTGCGGCCGCGGGCGAGCGGGCGTCAGGATGTACGCGGTTTTGTCTTGATGTTCAGCCGTTGGCCCAGTCGGCAGCACTGTCCTGGTGGACAGCCGCGGCGGTATTGCCCTTGGGCCCGGCGTCTGCGGCACAAACGCCGATCATAATGGCCAGGGTGGCTAAGATGATGGTCCTCATTGATGTTCTCCAGGCTAGTCGTGCGGGATGTCCCGCTTGGCTTGCGGCTAAATGGTCTGTTTGCGGCCAATGATAATGCCGCGGTGCAGCATTGGAGGTATGCGGTTGACCGAGAAGCGATCGACGCGCGCGCGCCCGCCATGGCGTCCGGCGATGGCGCCAGCGTGGCGCATGGTTTCGCGTCACCTCGCTTGAAAGCGCACGCGCCTGGCGGAATCCTAATCGCAGCCGGGCGCCCTCGAAAACCGACGTAGCGGGGGACAAGGTGCGGCGCAGGGCTCAGTGCAGCAACTGGCGGTAGATCTGGTTCAGCGTGGCCGTGTCCGAAGCCTGCTGGGATGGCGTCGGCGCGATACCCGCTGCTTTTTCCTGCTGCTGAACCTGCATCTCGGACGGCTGGTGGTCGTGCCAGCCCCAGATGTTGCCCACCCGGACGGGCGTCTGGGCCTGCGCGATAGCGCCCGGGGATGCTCCAAGCAGCGCGATCGCCAGGGCTGTAGAGAGCGCGCGGGTCAAAAGGTTTTTCATGGTCGTACCCAAGCGGGCCTCCACGTCTGGCCAGCGGGATTGGCCGTCACCGAGGTGGCGGCGACCAAATCCGTTGGCGGGATTACTTTACGCTGCCGTGATGCGCGGACGGCGGCATCTCGTGGGCGAAACTCTGCGCATTGGCGGCGCCAGCGCCCAGGCTGAGAACGGCGAGGGCGGCAAGGATCACGGTCTTCATTGGAATTCTCCATCTCTCGTCGGGCGAGATGTCCGGCGTCGGACGAGATGTCCGGCTTTGAGGATCGGGCAGATGGGCAGGCTGGAGGCGAAGAGAATGGCGCGGCGCAGCATTGGAGTTATGCGTGAGATGCAAAATCGGATGAGGAACTTGAACCCCCGACCTTCGATTTGCCGGCGCATCGGCCGCCTGGCCGCGCCCCCGCAAAAGGGAAGCGCCGCAGGCGACGGAAACCGGGTCGCGACCGCCGAGCCGCTGTGGCAGATACGGCATCCGGCGCGCAAGAATACGGTTCCGGCGCCGGGCCGCGGTTACATATTCTGGACGGACAACGATGAACTTCTGGCGGCGCCGGCTTATCCTCGGGCTATCGACTGCACTTCTGGCATCCTGCACGCAGTCCAACCGGCCGCCGGATACCTCGCTTGCACACCTCAGCGCCGATGTGGCCGCCATGAAGAACTTTCCGTCCGGGGTGATCAGCGGCCGCTGTGGTGCCGCGCTTCGGGAACTCGGTGCGACGGTGAACGACATCAATGCGGCCCAGCGGCAAGGGAAGCCGGTCGATGCCGTCAGTCGCGACGTGCTGGAGAATGACCAGGATGAGGCCGAGAAAGCCTGCCATCCGGACGCCGTGCGTCTCTGCCAGGCGCCAACGACGCCTCAGGCGACGCGCGCATGCAGCCGTGTCGTGGGAATAGCGCCCTATCCCGGACGCGCGGGCGGGTAGACCGGCACCGCCCGCAGCTACACGGGAAAATGGCCGGGGGTTGCACGGCCTCGATGCCGCCTCGGGGAGGACCGCGCGATGATCGCCCCGATTCAGCGAAAGGGCACTATTCGTCGAGGTGGACGCCGCGCAGGCGGATGACGCCGTCGGGGTAGGGGACGAAGCCGGCCACCCTGGTGCTTGCGCCCCAAAGCCAGGTGATGTGGTACAGGAACAGATACGGCCGATCCCTCAGGTAGATCGCCGCGGCCTGGCGATAGAGGCTCACGCGCCGATCCCTGTCGATCGTCGCGGCGGCCTGGTCGAGCAGGCCGTCAAGGTTCGCATTGCTGTACAGCCCCCGGTTCAGAAATCCCTTGCTTGCCGCCCAGATCGAGATGTTCTGGTCTGGATCCGGCCGCCCGCTCCAGATGGAAAAGGACACCTGGAAGTCGCCGCGATCGGCGGCGGCGAACAGCGACACCGCCTCCATCAGCCGCACCTTCATGTCGAACCCGGCTTCCGCGGACATCGACTGCATGACCTCGGCGACCTGCGCGCTGATCGGATCATTCGGCACCTGCATCGTAAACTGCGGGTGCAGCGTTCCGGACTGTTTCAGCAGCGCCTTCGCATGCTCCAGATTGCGGGGCGGGACGGGAAAGTCCGGGTCGAAATAGGTGCCGCCAACCGGTTCCGGCTGATTGTCCGGGGAATACAGACCGGAGAAGACGACCTGGTTGATCACCTCCCTGTCGATGGATTCCTCGAATGCCTCGCGCACCAGCGGATCCTTGCCCATCGGGTTTTCCGACATCGGTCCGTTGTTCAGGTTGATCTGCAGCGCCTGATAGCCCAGCCCCGGCTTGGTGATCAGTTTCAGCCGCGGATCACTGCGCAGCGTATCGAGGTCGGTCGGAGCCACACGCTCGATCAGGTCGAGCTGACCGGTACGCAGGCTTGTGAGCCGCAGCGTCGCGTCGGGGACGGTCACGAACCGCACCTCGTCCAGCAGCACCTTGGATGGGTCCCAGTAATGGTCGTTGCGCTTCAGGATGATCTTGTCCTGCGCGACCTGGCTGACGAACTGGTACGGGCCGGCGCATACCGGGTTGGCGGTGACGTTGGCGCCCGCCGCTTCGGTCGCTTTCGGGGCCAGCATCATGCCGGGCCGGTCGGCCAGCAGCATCAGCAGCGGCGCATAGGGGGCGGCGAGGTCGAAACGCACGGTCAGCTTATCGATAACCGTGACGCCGATGATCGGCTTGAGCTGGGAGATCCGCTTGGACCGCGGCGAGGTCTGGTATCGGGCGATGTTCCACCTGACGGCCTCGGCGTCGAACGGTTCGCCATCCTGGAACACGACGCCCGGCCGCAGCTTCAGTGTCAGCGCCCGCCGATCGTCGGACCAGGCCCACTGCGTGGCCAGCATCGGCACATAGTTCAGATCGGGATCGATATCGATTAGCTTGTCGCACATCGCCCCGGTGACCTGAAGGGCGATAAAGCTGCCGCTTTCCGCCGGGTCCAACGTGTCCGGATCGGTCGTCATGCCGATGCGCAACGTGGCTGCGCCGGCCAGGTGCGCGCTGAAGACAAGCGCCGCTATGGTGCCAAGCAGCAGGTTGACCGGCTTCAATCTGGTTCTCATTTCCACCCTCCGCGCGTCGGTTCGTTATAGCCAACCGTTTCGGATTAGCTATCCCGCCGCTGGGTCCGGCGTGGGCGTTCGTGTGCGTCAGGCATATCCCCGTCGCGGCTGGCCCGAAAGCGCCGCGGCGAGGTGCTGAAGATATCATGGTGCCGGGTGAGGGATTTGAACCCACGACCTTCGGTTTACAAAACCTATGGCAGAGCTTCCGCAGGTCTCCGTCCAGTTACGCGGGGTCACGCTAATGTCAAGGAATATGGCTGATTTAATGACAATCTCTCTCCGTCTAGTTACGCCACTTTCCGCTTGCCTGCGTCCTGTTTGTCCTGTCAATGTCCTGTCAGGGCGTCCGGTCTGACAGGACGCAAACAGGACACAGACAGGACGCGGAGCATGAAGACGGCGGTCAAAAGCGAGGGGCCGATCAAGATCACCAAGGCAACAGTGGATGCGGCATGGAAACGCCGCGCGCCCCATAGCCGCTTGGTGTTGCGCGATAAGGAGTGCCGCGGCCTGACGCTGATCGTGAACCCGACGACGATGGCCTGGGTCTTCGCGTATCGGCCGCGCGGGACCGATCCGCTGACCGGACGGCGATGGCCCAACCGGACCATCACCCTGGGTAATCCAGGCTCGCTCTCCCCGGACGATGCCCGCGTCGAGGTCAATCGGCTCAAGGGGGAAGCGATCGGGGGCGTCGATCCGGCCGAGGCAAAGAAGGCCCGCGCACAGGCGGCGCAACGGCGGCGCGCCACCACGCTGGGGCGATTGCTTGACGAGTACAAGAAGGTTCTGCCGCGGCGGCCGAAGATGCGCGGGGCGGGACTGCCGTCGCCGACCTACGTGGCGGAAGAACTCGCCCAGACCCGGATGGCGCTGGCCGAAATGGACGCCACCGACAAGCCGGCCGCGGAACTGACGGACGCGGACGTGCTGAAGCTGGTGAGCGATGCGGAAGGCGTGACGACCGCGCGCAAGCGGTATGCCTCTTTGTCGCGATTCCTGGATTGGTGCCGTGACGAAAAACACATCCAGGCGAACCCATGCCTGCTGATTGCTCGTGCGCGCCGTCCCAAGGCGCCCCAGGCCCGCTCGGAATACCTCGAACCCGCTGCCCTGACTCGGCTGTGGACGGCGGCCGATGCGCTGAACGAACCCGTCTGGCGCGATTTGGTTCGGTTCCTGATCGCGCTGCCATGCCGGCGGGGGGAGGCTACAAGCCTTGATTGGTCGCACATCGACCTTGCGAAAGGGGAGTGGCGGCAACCGGACAAGTTGACGAAGAACCGCGACCCGCACCGATTACATCTGCATCCGCTGGCCCAGGAGATTCTGAAAACCCGGTGGCGGGCGTGGGCCGAAGCCGAAGCGGGCGGCAATCACGACCCGGCGGCGCGCTCCATGGTGCAGGGCACACCCCGATCTGGGCTGGTGTTTCCAGCGCCGCGATCCGGCAAGGAGATCGACACCTTTACCGACATCAAGGCCGATTTGATGGAAGCCGCAAAGTTGCCGGACGGTGATGGCGATACATTAACCGGCTGGACCTGGCACGACTTCCGCCGTTCGTTTGCCTCTGCGCTGGGCGAGGCAAGCATCCCCGAGGCCGTTGCCGATGCCGTCCTGAACCACCGGCAGGCCGCGACGCGCGGCGGTGTGCTGGGCGTCTATCAACGGTCCTCCCGCTGGCCAGAGCAGGTCCGGGCGATGCAGTTATGGGGGCGGCTTCTGCAGGACGCCCTCGATGGAAAGCAATCTGATGCGAACGTGGTGGCGATGGCGGCACGGGCATCCTGAACAGCATGTTGGCGTATTGAGGTCGACACCCCAGCCTTCGATTTGGCGTTGGCCGTCTATCCGG
>DATARX010000204.1:0-8516 GCA_036263955.1 Rhodopila sp. | reverse complement strand
GCGACGATCTTCCAATAGTTGCGGCTGTTCGATCGCCGCGCAGAACGGGCGCCAGTCGCCGGGGCGGACCATGGTGATGTTGATCTGGCCGTCGGCGGTGTCGAACACGCCGTTCGGCATGCTGGTGCGCTGGGTTGTCCCACGCTCCAGATGGTGGGCGATCATGCGGATGATCGACAACATGGCGCCCCCCTGCATCAGGCTGAGTTCGATGAAGCGGCTTTGTTTCACTTCCTGTTCGCGCCGCGCGTACAGCGCTGTGGCGATGGCCTGAAAACCGAGCAGGCCGGAATACATGTCGATCAGGGAGATGGCGATGCGATGGGGGTGGTTGTCGTGCTCTCCCTTGTTCTCGGTGACGATGCCGATGAAGGCCTGCAATACCGGGTCCATCGCCGGGCGGGCGGCCAGCGGGCCGGTCTGGCCGAAGCCGGAGATGGAAAAGTAGATGATCCCGGGCTCGCGGGCGCTCACGGCGTCGTAGCCGAACCCGTAGCGCTGGATGGTGCCGGGACGGAATCCCTCGATGAAGACGTCGGCGCCGCGGGTCAGGCGCCAGAGGATGGCTTTGCCTTCCTCGGTTTTCAGGTCGAGGGCGATGCTGCGCTTGCCCAGCGTGCCGTAGAGCGAGTAGGCGGAATGGTCTTCGTAGGTGCGGCCGATGATGCGGGACCAGTCGCCGCCGAACGGGGTTTCCACCTTGATAACGTCGGCGCCGTGCTGGGCCAGCATCATGGCGCAGGACGGGCCGGCGACGCCGCCGCTGAGATCGATCACTTTCAGGCCGGCGAAAGCAGCGTGGTCGTCCATGATTTCCCCCGAATTTTTATCGGGGGATGATAGAGGGAGGTTTGGCGAGATGGCCAGACCCGGGCGGCCAGCTTTGGGCGGCCAGCTTTGGGCGGCGACACCCGGGCGGCAAGGCCTGGGCGGCAAGACCTGGACGGCAATACTTGGGGGCTATGCCCAACAGCTTCAGTGGTCGGGATTATCCGTCAGAATGTAGCGGGCAAGTGCCTCGCCCAGGCAGGTGTTCAACAGGCTGATGGTGGCGTCGCGCTGATCTCGGCTGACCCGTTCCAGGTCCACCTGCCCGTTGCCAACCCATAGTTGGGTCAGGTCGAGACGATGGAACAGCGTGACGCCGGGATCGCCGGAGAGTTGCTGGAACACGGTCTCATACGGGTTGAGGTCGGCGTTGGCACGCAGGAAGCGGCTGAATTGCGGGTCGATCAGTACCAGATCGGCATTGGCCTCCGCCACCGCGTCGGCGCCTTCGTCCAGCACGGCATGCAGCAGGTCAGGACGCGCACCGCGTACCGCCTCCACCGTGCCGGTCTGCCACAGCACCAGGTCGTAATGATGGTCCTCGAGTTGCTGGCGCAGGACCGGCAGCATCGCCTCCGCGGTCATGTTGCGGCCGCCCTTGACGGTGAGCTGAAAGTTAATCCTGGGGCGTATCGTCTTGAGCGCTTCCATCATCTTGATGGGAAAGGCGCCGTCCGGCGTGTGGTAGGCGAGTGCGGGGCCGCCCGAGGCGCCGGCATCGCCGACCGTGGATCCGGACCCGATCGCCAGGATGTCGAGGCTGCTTTTTTTGGCCAACGCGTCGGCGACATGGGTCAGCGGGTCGGCGGGGGTGGTGAATTCAGTGGGCAGATCACAGGCCAGGCCGCCGGCCGCCCACACGGGACGGACCGCGATCAGGGCCAGCAGCAGGATGCCAAGCGAAAGTCGTTGCCCAATCGGAAATCGTTGCATAATTTCAACCGGTATCAGGCTGGGCATTGACCGGCAAGAGCGCTGTTGCGTGGGCCGGGGCGGCCCGCGGCGCCTTGGGCTTGTTTTTGGTCCGATACCAGGCCGCCAGGGCACCGACCGCGACCATGCCGATCGCGCCCAGAAGGTTGATGGTGACCTGCATCGGCGTCCGATCGTCGTATTCCAGGCCGAGGCGGGCGCAGAAGCCGATGACGATGCCGGAGCAGAACACCGGCAGGGAGTTCTGCCCGACCAGCACCAGCGGCGCCGCCCAGGCGGAGCGCAGCCATTTGGCGTCGAACCGAATCAGGCGGACACACAGCCAGGTGAGCGCCAGGATCGACAGCAGGCGGAACGGGTAGAGCCCGGTCTTGTCTTCCACCACCAGCGCCCGGAACGGCGAGGCGGATACCCGCTCGAGCCAACGCGGATGCGGCTCGATCGCCGTGGTCACGACGACGCCGAGGACGACGATGGTCACGGCCAGGGCGTCGAACAGCCAGGGCGGCCTGGGCAGCCGCATCGGGGCGCAGGCAAGCAGGACGCCGATGACGAACAGGAACTGCCAGGCGAGCGGGTCGAAGAACCACCCTTCCCCGCCCCACGCGTCGAGGTTGAGGCTGGTGACGCGGACCAGCAGGTAAATAGCCAGGGAGACGCCGAACAGCACGCGTGGCCAGCGCAACAGCCAGATCGTGGCGGCGAAGAACACCAGCAGCACGACATACAGCGGCAGGATGTTCAGCAGGCTGGGCTGGAAGCGTAGCAACAGCGCCTCCAGCATGCTGCGATAGGGGTCGTCGCCGAGGACGTCGAGCCGGGTCTCCTGCAGGTAGTTCAGGCGGTTCAGCGCGGTGGCGGAATAGGTCACCTGGGCGGTGAACAGCACGAACAGGAAGATATGCGCGACATACAGGGTCCAGGCGCGTTTGATCACGTCGGCGCTGGTGGAGATGAAGCCGTCGCGGCCGAGGCGCATGCCATAGGACAGGCCGGCGCCGTAGCCGGCGAGCAGGACGAAGACCTCGGTGGCGTCGCAGGTCGCGAAATTGCGCAGGCTGAAGTCGCTCAGGACGTCGCCGGGGATGTGGTCGGTGTAGATCCACCACAGCGCGACGCCGCGGAAGAAATCGACGCGCAGGTCGCGCGCGGCAGATCGCCTGATCAGGTCCATGGCGCGGATGTAGGCTCGTCCGGCGGAATCGACATCGTCGCGATACGATCCGTCACATCACGTTTTTGGGGCTTGCTGGTGAGGCCGCGCGGACGCGGCCGGGCGGTCTCGAGCGGCCGGTATGTGAGTGCCATGGGACTCTCGGACTTAAACCTTCAGTTGTAGCGGCTCGGATCAATCAACTCAACGACGCGGGTCTCGCCGTTAAGCCTTCGTTAGCACTTGCCGGTTCATAGTGGTCCCGACGAGCCGAAAAGCAAGCGCGATAGGGCGATGGCAGACGGTTCGGTTGCAAAACCGGCAGGGATCTCGCGGATGCGCCTCGTTGGATTGACGTCGGCCACATCACTGGCCGCCACGACCGACACGTTCACCTGGAACAATTCCATTGGCGGGACCTGGGGGATCGCCTCGTACTGGATGGATACGACCGTGGCCTCGGTCGCCGCCAGCGCGCCCGGCGCGTCCAGCGTTGTCAGCATCACCGGCGGCATCGGTGACGCATTCACCAATATCAACGGGAACGGGGCGGCGGCGCAGCTTTCGATCGCGCAGGACGTGCTGTTGTGGGGCACGATCGGGATCGGCGGCACGCTGACCCTGCAGGGAGGGTTGGGTGCGGCGGCGGAGCTAGACCTGGACGGCGGCGCCCTGCTGACCGCGGGAAATGTGGTGCTCGCCGGCGGCACGACGCTGGAGGTCGGTTCAGGCAGCACACTAATCAGCAGCGGGATGGCGACGCTGAACGACGGGTTCCTGCTGGCGACGAATCGCGGACTGGTGCAGCTGGGCACCCTGATTGCCAATGGGGTCGCCAACGGGGTCGCCAATGGAATCACCGGGTTGCAGGGGCCGGTCTACGGCACGCTCGCGGTGGATGATGCCGGGTCGATCGAGGTCGGGACGGCTGGCGGGGCGGCACCGGGTGCGATCACTATCGATGCGGGCCGGGTGGCGGCGGTCTCCGGCACGATCGACGGCAATGTCGTGCTGAACGGAACGCTGGCGGTCCAGGCGGGCGGCAGCCTGGCGATCGACACCGCCGACCTGTTCGGATCGGCGCAGGGCATCGGCGGCAGCGGCACGCTTGCGATCAATGAGAACAGCCAGGTCACGCTGGGGGTGGCGGACGGCGCGGCGATCCGGTTCGCCGGGCCGGCCGGGACGCTGGTGCTGGGGGCGCTGCCCACGCGGGTCATCAGTGGTTTCGCAGCGGGGGACCTTATCGAACTGCCGGCCGGCCGAGCGACCGGGGTGAGCTATGCGCAGACGAGCCAGGGTACGGCGACGCTGACGCTGACAAAGGGAGGCCTTGTTGTCGGGACGCTGACGTTGGCGGGGAATTACAGCGGCAGCCAGTTCCATCTGCGGCTCGATTCCGCGGCGAATGCGTTCATATCGCTGCAATCGATCGTCGGCGTGGTGACGCAGCCGGCATCGATCGGCGGGACGATCGGCAGCGATACGCTGGTGGCGACAGCGAACGGCCAGACGCTGACGGGTTACGGCGGGACCGATACATTGAGCGGCGGGGCGTTCACTGGGATCGATTTCAAGGACACCAGCGCGAACCTCAACGGCAGCACGATCGCGTCGTTCGTCACGTCCGACACGATCGACCTGACGGATATGAAGCCGGGCTCGGTGTCGCTCACCTATACACCGGCAGTGGTCAGCGCGAACGCCGCGCCGGTTCCGGCCTCGCTGGTGGTGACCGACGGCACGCATGCCGCGACAGTCACTCTTTCCGTGGGCACGGCGCTTGGGATTGGTTCGTGGTCCGGCAGTAGCGACGGCGGCGGTGGCACGCAGCTGAAATACACCGCGCTCAGCACCGACGCCTACGCGTTCGGTTCCTCGCTTGGCGGTACCTACAGCCTGGCGTCCAGCTGGCAGGACGTCACCACCGCGGCGGCGGCAACCCAGCTGCCGGGGTACGGCAATGGGGTGACAGTGGCCGGGGGCGCGAATTCCTATACCGATGTGAGCGGCAGCGGCGTCGCGGCCAGCCTGACGACGAGCGGCAACGTGCTGTGGCTGGGCAGCCTGAATGTCGGTGGAGCGACGCCGGGTGTCAGCGGGGCGCTGACCGAGACCGGGACATTGGCGCTGGATGGCGGCGCGAGTCTGACACTCGCCGGATCGGCGACGGTCGGCGGCTTGCTGGAGGTTGGCGGCGGCAGTCGGCTGACAGCAGCGGGCAGCGTGACGTTCAGTAGCAATACCGGCTCGCTGCTGGCACTGAAGGGCAGCGTGATGCAGTTCGGTGGCGTTATCACCAACGGCGACAACGCATATTCGCCGCTTCTGATCGCGGTGGATGGAAATTCCTCGATCGAGTTCGGATTAACCGGCGGTGCCAGGAGCGGCGCGCTGACGATCGATGCCGGGGTGACGGCCAGCCTGGGCGGCTCGATCGACGGCAATGTGGTGGTGAACGGGACGCTGGCGGCGTCCGGACAGGCCCTGGGCATCGGCGCGTTCGGGCTGGCGACGCCTTCGGTGACCGGTGCCGGCATGCTGGAGATCGACAGCGGCGGCATCCTGGCGCTGGCCGGATCGGACAGCGCGGCGATCCAGTTCAGCGCGTCCAGCAGCGGGACGCTGGCGCTGGGTACAGTGCTGCCGACGGGAACCATCAGCGGATTTGCCAAAGGCGATGCGATCACGCTGGCGCGGCCGGTGACGACCCTGCGCTACAGCCAGACCGGAAGCACCGGCGTGCTGACACTGTTCAACGGCAGCGCGACGGTCGGGACGCTGTTGTTCGCCGGTGCCTATTCGGCGCAACAGTTCCAGGTTCAGCTGGCGGCCGGCGGCACCTCCAGCACTATTACCTATGCGGCGACCCCGAACACGACGACGGGCACGCAGATCAGTACCGGTACCGACGCCTATGGATGGACCAACACCGGCGGCGGCGCCTGGAGCAACGCCGGCAACTGGACCGACACGACCACTGGCAAGGCGGCCGTCACCGCACCGGGCGCGGGGAATGCGGTCGTTATCAATGATTCGCCCGGTGCGTCGACGTCGCAGATCATATCGGGCTCCGGATCGGCGTCATCGTTGGCGGTGTATTCGCCGGCCAGCGCCGTCTTCACCGGGACGGTCGCGATCACTGGCGCGTTCTGGATAGCGGGCAGCGGCACGAACAGTGTCACGCTAGCGAATGGAGCGCGTTTCAGCGTCGGCCAACTGAACGATTACGGTACCCTGCTGCTAACCGGGGGCAGTATCACGGTCGCGGGACCGGTCGCCGATACCGAAATTGTCGGGACGCTGAACGTGGTCAACGGCAGCTCGGTCACCGCGGCGGGGGCGCTGGACATCGGCGGCGGGACCCTGGGTGTCGATGCGACGTCGAGCTTCGAGTTCGGCAGCGCCGGTGGCGCGACGGGCGGCGCGCTGACGATCGACGCCGGGCAAACCGCCACGCTGCAGGAAAACGGGGCGATCGCCGCAAATCTGGTGGTCAACGGCACGCTGATCGTGAACAACGCCTCGATTGGTGGATTCGGCGGCGCGGTGGGCGCGATCAGCGGGTCCGGCACGATTCAGATCGGGACGGTGATCGGGGGCGGACAGCTGACGCTACGCGAACCGGACAGCGCCTTGCTGTTGTTTTATCACGCGTCCGGTGCGGGTTATGACGGGCTGGAGGTGCAGGGCACGCTGCCGACCGGAGCCATCAAAGGGTTCGGTGTCGGCGATACGATCCAACTCAACCAGGCCGTCACCGGTGGTTTCTTCACCCAGACCAGCGCGTCGCAGGGTGTCCTGACGCTGATGAATGGCGGTTCGGCGATCGGGACGCTGACGTTGCTGGGCAATTATGCCAGTTCCCGGTTCCAGATCGACGTGGCGGCGGCGACGGGGTTCGCGACGATTTCGCTGCTCCCCGCAACCAGCAGCAGCGGCAGCGCTGCGGCGAATTCGAGCTATGACGCGTACAACTGGATTGGCGTTAGTGGGGGAAGCTGGAGCACGGCGTCCAACTGGATGGACACAACGCAGGGCAGAACCCTGACCACGGTTCCGGGCGCCAGCACCAATGGCGTCACCATCGCCAGCAACGTGGCGATCGGCGGCAACGGTTCGGCGGGGAACCTGGCGGTCACCGGGTCCGTGCTGCTGACCGGGCATGTGATCGTGTCGTGGACGACGACGATCGGCGCCGCCTCGGGCGCATCCGCCAGCGTGGCGGAGGCCGGCGGGGCGTGGCTGATCACCGGCAACGCGACGGTCACCGGACGGTGGGAGGTGGGCGCCGGCAGCGTGGGCGTGGTTTATTATTTCGCCACCTTGGCCGGCGGCACCCTGCTGTCCCTGGGTGGGAGCACGGTGCAGATCGCCAGCCTGATGACCTCCGGCGGCAACAACGTCCTGGCGGTCGACAGCTATTCGATTATCAAGGTTGGCGGTCCGCCCACGGCGGCGCAGGGCGCCTTGACGCTGGCGGCGGGGATCAGCACGGCGTTCGGCGGCTCGATCTATGGCAATGTGGTCGCCAACGGCACGTTGCAGGCGCCCGGTGGCGGCACGCTGCTGATCGACATGACAGGAACGGCGGCGAGCGCCCCCTACTCCGCCGCACCGACGATCAGCGGGACCGGCAGTCTTTGGCTGGCGGAAGGGAGCACGCTTGGGATCGGCGCAGCGGATTCGGCGGCGATCCAGTTCGGCGGCCCGAATGCGACGCTGCTGCTGGCGGTGTTGCCGACGGGAACGATCAGCGGCTTCGCGGCCGGCGACCAGATCGAGGTGACCCAGACGGTGACCGGCCTGAGCTTCCAGCAGGCCACCGGGACGCTGACGCTGACCAACGGGGCGGCGACCGTGGGGACGTTGAAACTGGCGGGCAGCTATACCGGCAGCGCCTTCCATCTGGATGCCGCGCCGAACGGCGGGTTTGCCACGATCTCACTGCAGACGCTGGGGGTGGCGGCGACGCAGCCGACATTGATCCAGGGGACGGCGGCGTCCGATGTGCTGACCGCGACGGCGAACGGCCAGACGCTGACGGGGAACGGCGGCAACGACTTGCTGAGCACCGGCGGGTTCACCGGGATCGATTTCAAGGATGCCACCGCGAACATGAATTACTATTCGGTGACGAATTTCGGGCCGTCGGACTGGTTGGATTTCACCGACATGAATCCGGCGACGGCGTCGGTGCGATATGGCGGCGGGGTGGTGTCGATCACCGATGGGGTGCATGCGGCGAACATGCAGCTCGCGTTTGGGACGGTGCCGGCTTCGGGGAGTTTTTCGGTCACCAGCGATGGCGCCGGGGGCAGCAAGATCGTTTGGTCGTGAGGGTTCTGGGTGGCGATGCCGTTTCTGCCATTGGTCGGCCCGCGGCGGGCCTGCCCCCCATCACGATGCGCTGCCCGAATGGGCGGCCACAGTGAAGTTGAATGTGGCGCCGCGCGGCATGTTCGCGCTCGCCCACAGTTGTCCGCCGTGCGCTTCGGTGATCGATCGGCAGATCGACAGGCCGAGCCCCAGACCGCTCGACTTGGTCGTGTAGAAGGTGTCGAAGATGTGCTCGAGGGTGCCAGGCGCGAACCCCGGCCCC
>DATARX010000350.1:0-5578 GCA_036263955.1 Rhodopila sp. | reverse complement strand
CCGTGCTCTCCGGGTTGCAGGCGGTGTTCCAGACCTCGGGCCCGGTGGTGATTTACCCGGCCTCCGGCACCGGCGCGTGGGAAGCGGCGATCGTCAACACGCTGTCGCCGGGCGACCGGGTGCTGATGGCGGAAACCTGGCAGTTCGCGGCGCTGTGGTGCGCCATGGCCAAACGCCTACGGCTGGAGGTCGAGGTGATCCCCGGCGACTGGCGGCACGGCGTCGATCCGGCCGAGGTCGAGGCGCGCCTTGCCGCTGATACCGCGCATGGCATCCGCGCGGTGATGGTGGTACATAACGAGACGTCGACCGGCGTCACCAGCCGGATTCCGGAGATCCGCGCCGCGATCGACCGCACCGGCCATCCGGCGTTGTTCATGGTGGACACGATCAGCTCGCTGGCCTCGATTGAATACAAACATGACGCCTGGGGCGTGGATGTGACCGTCGCCGGGTCGCAAAAGGGGCTGATGCTGCCGCCGGGGCTGAGCTTCAACGCTGTCTCCGCCAAGGCGCTGGCGGCGAACAAGACCGCTGGCATGCCGCGCTCCTACTGGGACTGGCAGGAGATGATGGCGAACAACAAGGCCGGCTATTTCCCCTACACGCCGGCCACGAACCTGCTGTACGGCCTGCGCGAGGCGCTGGAAATGCTGCGGGAGGAAGGGTTGGAGAATGTGTTCGCGCGCCATGCGCGGCACGGGGCGGCGACGCGGGCGGCGGTGCGGGCCTGGGGCCTGGAGATTCTGTGCCAGGATGCACGGGAATATTCCAACGCCTTGACGGCGGTGCTGATGCCGGAAGGGCATGACGCGGACGCGCTGCGGCAGGTGATCCTGGATCGCTACGATATGTCGCTCGGCACCGGCCTTGCGAAGCTGAAGGGCAAGGTGTTCCGCATCGGACATCTGGGCGATTTCAACGACCTGACGCTGATGGGCACGTTGGCCGGGGTCGAGATGGGCCTGCACGATGCGGGGATCCCGCACCGGCAGGGTGGGGTCGCGGCGGCGATGGACGTGCTTGGCAACCGCGGTCGGAAGACGGAGGCGTCCAAAGCGGCCTGACGCGGCGATTCCGACGGATATCGCGCCGGCCTGGTCCGGCACCCACTGCCGGATTGATGAATACGGGGTCGGCGCTCGCGCCGATCCCGTCGCCGTTGGTGTTCGGGGTTATCGTCGAGCGGACGGGAAGCTGGACGTTGCCGTTCGTCGGGGCGATGGGGCTGATGCTTGGGGGTGCTCGCCGCCTTCGCCATGCGGCCGGACCAGGGGTTCGGGGTCATGCCGCAGGCCGGGGCGCGGGTCGCGGAGCAGGTGCGGACGGCGTAACGCGGGTTCGGGGCGCTAAACGTCGTCCGGTGACAAGGTGAGGATCATTTCAGCGCACCGCCTGTGGATTTCGGCTTCGCGCTCAAGCTGCTTTGGAAACCGGGTACGGGTCGACTGCACCATGGCCTGCTTGGCCTTCGCCTCGTGCCAGGAACGGGCGGCCGCAAGTGCGGCATCCCATCCGCGCTGAAATTCGGGACTGTGCCCGCCTGGGATTTTCGCCATCGCGGTCCCCTCGGAGGCGTTGCGTGCTGCCAGGCGAGCATGGCTCGCCTGGTCGGCGTCGGTGTTTCAAACGGGCTCGGTCGGCAACCCGGCCGCAACCAGGTCCTTGAAGCCACCGGCGTTGCGCACGTCCGAGAAGCCAAGATCGAGGAGCGTCTTGCCTGCGAGGGCGGCGCGTCCGCCCGAACCGCAGTAAAGGATCACAGGGCGGTCCTGGTTCAGCGCAGGGTCGTGGGTCGGCGCGGCGGGATCCGCCTTGAATTCAAGGAGCCCACGCGAAATCGCCAGCGCACCTTGGATCTTGCCGCTGGCGGCGACTTCGGTGCCGTCGCGCACGTCGACAATGATCGCCCCCTTGGTCTTGACCAGATCCGCCGCCTCGGCCGGCGTTATCGCCGGGACAGCGGCCGGGCCGCGGACAACAGGTCTTTGACGGTGGTTGGCATGGCGATGGTGTCTCCTAAAACTGAGGATCAGGATGGCGAGCCTACTCACAACTGCCACGCGACACATATCCCTGACAGGCAGAGCCCAGAAGTTCAATCGCTTAGCACAACCTCCGCCAGAAAAAACCCGCGGCGTGCGACACGAAATCCGGCAACGTTACAGCGTGCGTCAGATAACCAGCGTGCGTCAGATAACCAGCGTGCGTCATCGCCGCTGGCGACTTTGGGGAGGTTGGGAGCATCCGCGACGATCCTGCCCGATTGTTGACGCCCGACCAGCCGCAAGCGCTGGCATGAAGCACATTCGGCTTGGGCAGCACGGACTGGCGGACTAACCTCCGCTTGGAGGCCACGGCGAGGCAATCAGAAGTGGATGGTTTTGTTAGATCAGCGCCCGAGCGGACGCTCGGACTGGACGAGGGTGCCTGGCTTGTGTCCCGGCTGGGGCCGGAATATGCCAGCCGCCGCGCTCGCCTGGAGCTGGCCGGGGAGGCCAAGGGGGCTCGTCGCGAGACGAAGGCCGACCTGTCCTTCTGGGCATTGTTGGACAAGTACATCGCCGGTCTGCTGAAGGCGGCCGGTATACTGGATCGAGGACAGGCCAACGCCGCACGGATCCAGGTGACGCGGAACACCGTCGAGATCCCGGGTCTCCCGGATGCCTTCCATGGCTACACCCTGCTGCACATCACCGACTTGCACGCCGATATCAGCCTCAGGGCGATGCGCGTGCTGCCGGACGTGATCCGGACCTTGCCCTACGACGCCTGCGTCATCACCGGCGACTTCCGAGGCCGGACCTACGGGCCGTTTGCCAGGACGCTTGACGTCGTGCGGGATGCCATCGTTCCAGTAACGACCCCGATGTTCGGCGTTCTCGGAAACCACGACACGGCCCGCATCGTCCCCGGCCTGGAGGCAATGGGGATCCGGATGCTGATGAACGAGAACGAGCCGATCGAGCGGGACGGGTCGAGGCTGTGGATCGCGGGTGTGGACGACCCTCACCATTACCGAACGGACGATCTTGGGAGAGCGCTCACCGGGATTCCCGACGGCGAGTCGACGATCCTTTTGGCGCACAGCACGGACGGCCTAATGGCCGCAGCCGCGGGCGGTGTGTCCCTGATGCTGTCCGGTCATACTCACGGGGGCCAGATCTGCCTCCCGGGATCCATACCAGTCCTGACGAGCTCTCGTATGCCACGCAGGCTCGCCAAGGGACGGTGGCGCCAGGGGGCGATGCACGGCTACACCGCGCGCGGGGTGGGTACCAGCGCCGTGGATGCGCGCTTCAATTGTCCGCCGGAAGTGGTCCTGCACACCCTTTTGTGTCAATCGCCTCCACGCGGGACCCCACCTGTCATACCGGTCAACGCAACCGTCCGGGTTTGCCCGTCATGAATGGGGTCGACCCAAACGCGTGCGCGATCGACGGTGACCCACCGCCGCCATAGGCGGCCCAGGGACCAACATCTTTCTGTAATGATATCGGCGGGAAGACCGGCGCATGCCCGGTGCTGAAGGTGAATTTTTGGTTTCTGATCGGCAATAGAACCAAGGGATAGAAGGCCACCGGCCAAGAAGTGCATGAAGAACAGTCGCGGCTCGTCATCGAGCATGTGCGGGGTCCGGGGGCGCTGCAGGCCGAGCCGGTCAGCCGGGAGATTATCGTCATCGACGGCGGCCGCGTGGACGGGGCCGCTGAGGCCGTGCGCGAGGGCGGAGGCACGCTGCTGGCGTCCGGCCCGCGCGCGCGGGGACAGGGCATAGGCGGCGGCCGGGGACAGGGCGTAGGCGGCGGCCGGGGACAGGGCATAGGCGGCGGCCGCCGTCGCGGCGTGCGGAGATGTGCTGCTGTTCCTGCATGCGGATTGCGTCTTCCCGCCCGGCGGCCTCGTCCCGATGTGTCGAAGCAGGTTACCGAGTTTCAAGTTTACCTTTTTGCTCGTCCGGGGAATGTTTGGCAGAGTGACGTGGTTACCATGCCAAGCAGGATATCCTCAACTGACCCACGATTCTCCCCGATCTGATCCGCCCGAATCCGTGAGGCTTTCGCGCCGCCAAACGCTTACGCGTGGCTTGGCCGTGCCGCTGGCCGCGATGGCGACTGGCTTACCCCGAATTGCCAGAGCCGCGAGGCCCCCCTTGGCGATGGTGATGAATTCCGGAGAGGCCAGTGTGTCGGTCATCGACATGACCACCCGCGCGGTAGTCCGCACGTTGCCGACGTTACGGGAACCGAGCCATTGGGCCCTCGCGCCCGACCGGAGCAAGCTCTACATCGCCGATTCCAGCGGCAATGCCTTGTTCATCGTCGATCCCGTGAACGGGCTCGGGCTCGGCCACAAGACCATTCCGGACCCATACCAGATCGGTTACACGCCCGACCAGAGATACATGGTGATCAACGCTCTGCGGCTGGACTACGTCGATGTCTATCGCGCGACTGATCTGACGCTGGTCAAGCGCTTTTCGCCCGGTTCGATGCCGAGCCACCTGGACTTCTCGCCGGACTCCCGCTGGAGCTTCAATTCCATGCAGGATTCCGGCACGCTGGTCTCACTCGACCTAACGAACATGACCATCCGGTGGAAGAGCAAGGTCGGTCGTACCCCCGCCGGTGTGCTGTGGCACAACGGCAAGGTTCTGGTCTGCGTCATGGGCCAAGACTACGTTGCCGAGGTCGATCCGGTCACCGGCGAGGTGTTGCGCCACATCAAGACCGGCGTCGGGCCCCATAACGTGTTCCTCACCCCCGACCGCGCGACGCTCTACGTCAGCAATCGCATTGGCGGCTCGTTGGTGGCGCTTGATCCCACTACCCTTGAGATCCGCCGCACCTATCCACTGCATGCCAGCGGTCCCGACGACATGGGCGTCGAGCCGGACGGGAAGCTTTGGATCGCACTGCGTTTTCGCGAACAGGTGGCGGTGCTCGATCCCGACACTGGCCATTACGACACGATTGATGTCGGCCGCTCCCCGCATGGCATTTTCCTCAACACTGAGATGTCCAGGACTGGCTTCGTGACGGCTGAAACCCTTTAGGATTCCGACTATGCTTGTCTTTCTGGATCGCTTCTTCAGCGGCATCGCAGGCCAGCTGGATCAATACGTGATCCTGCCGGTGCTGTATTACTTTGGCTGGATGCAATGGGAGGAGATTTCTTTCGACTGGGCGCTGGTTTGTGTCTACGGGCTGTTCGCGGTCGTGCTGACGTATGCCGTATGCTGGCCGCTAGAGGCGCTATTTCCCATCGAGCGGTGGGAGGATCGCAAGGCGATCATACCTGACATCTTCTACACCTGCGTGTCCCGGGTCGGCGTGGTCCCAGTCGCAAGCTTTGTGGTTTTCTACCAGGTGCAGGTCGCGGTGAATGGCTGGCTGGTGGCCCGTGGCTACATTCCTCCCACGTTGGAGACATTGCTGCCGCCGCTCATGGGACATCCGGTGTTTGCGTTTGTGATCTATGCCTTGATCCTCGACTGTGCCGATTACTGGCGCCACCGCTTGTCCCACTCCTTCCGCAGCTGGTACGCGCTGCATGCCCTGCATCATGCCCAACGGCA
>DATARX010000132.1:0-2203 GCA_036263955.1 Rhodopila sp. | reverse complement strand
CGGTTCTCAACGCCCTCCAGTTCCAGGCCGATCTGGGTGAGGGTATCGGTGATCTGGTCGAGCGAGGCATCAGTCTGCAGATGCGACTTCAGCCAGGAGAGGGTGAATTTCATCGGTCAGACCCCCTCATGCAGCATGGTCGGGGCCAGCGGGTTGAACCCGTAGTGCCGCAGCCAGCGCAGATCGGATTCGTAGAACGGCCGCAGATCGGCCATGCCGTGTTTCAGCATCGTCACGCGCTCCACGCCCATGCCGAAGGCAAAGCCTTGCCATTCCCGCGGGTCGATGCCGCAATTGGCCAGCACGCGCGGATGCACCATGCCGCTGCCCAGGATTTCCAGCCAGTCGCCGCCGCGGCCGAGTTCACCGGTCTTGCGGTTCCAGCCGATATCGACCTCCATGGAGGGTTCGGTGAACGGAAAATAGGAGGACCGGAACCGCACCGGCAGATCGGAAATCGCGAAGAACGTGCGCAGGAAGTCGATCAGGCAGCCTTTCAGGTGCCCCAGCGTGATGCCGCGATCGATCACCAGGCCCTCGCACTGATGGAACATCGGCGAATGGGTGGCGTCATGGTCGGCGCGATAGGTGCGGCCGGTGACCAGGACCCGGATCGGCGGTTCCTGCGACAGCATGGTGCGGATCTGGCCGGGCGAGGTGTGCGTGCGCAGCACCGGCGGTGCTCCGCCATCGCGCGGCGGCAGATAGAATGTGTCGTGGTCGGCGCGGGCCGGGTGATGCGCCGGGATGTTCAGCGCCCCGAAGTTGAACCAGTCGCTTTCCACGTCCGGACCGTCCACGACGGTGCAGCCCATGGCGCCGAAGATGGCGGCGATTTCCTCCATGGTGCGGGCGATCGGGTGGATCAGGCCGCTGTCCCGCGGCCGTGGCGGCAGCGTGGGATCGATCCGCTCGGTCAGCAGCCTGGCGTCCAGCGCGGCGTCTTCGAGCTCGACTTTCCGCGTCTCGATGGCCGCGGTCAGCGCATCTTTCAGTCGGTTCAAGGCGGCGCCGCGATCCTTCCGCTGGTCCGGCGGGGTCTTGCCGAGGTCGCGCAGCATGCCGGTCAGGCTGCCGTTGCGGCCGAGCACCGCGATGCGGACGGCGTCCCAGGCGCGTAGATCGGGCGCGGCGGCCAAAGCAGCGTCGGTGTCGGTCTTCAGGGCTTCGAGGTCATCGTTCATCTTGAGTCCAGTACACGGAAAGGGCCGCCCTGTTCAGGCGGCCCCGTCGATTTCCGTCATGGCCGATGTGTCCCGGCCATCCTCGCTTCGCCGTTGGTGCGTGGATGGCCGGACCGCGCCCGGCCGTGACGATCGTTACAGGGCGGCCTGAACCTTCTGTACGATCGCCGCGAACGAGGCCGCATCGTCATACGCGATGGCGGCGAGAACCTTGCGGTCCATCTCGATCCCGGCCTTCTTCAGCCCGCAGATGAACTGCGAGTAGGTCAGCCCGTGCTCGCGCACCGCGGCGTTGATGCGCTGGATCCAAAGCCCGCGGAATTCGCGCTTTTTGACGCGGCGGTCGCGGTAGGCGTACTGCAGCGACTTTTCCAGCCGCTCCCGCGCAATGCGGTAATTGGTGGACGACCGGCCGACGAAGCCCTTGGATTGCTCAAGGACCTTCTTGTGGCGGGCGTGGGTGGTGGTGCCCCGTTTGACGCGTGCCATGCTGTGCCGCCTTCCTTATGCGATGCCGTAGGGGGTCCACTGCTTGACGGTGATCCCGTCAGCATGGGTCAGCGTCTGGCTGCCGCGATTGGTACGCTTGGCCTTCTGGCTGCGCGCGCTCAGGCTATGGCGCTTCTTGCCGGGTCCGGCCAGAACCTTGCCGGTCGCGGTGATCTTGAACCGCTTTTTGACCGACGACTTGGTCTTCATTTTGGGCATTTTGGTCTCCTTCTGGTTCGCGCTTGCCCACCCGCATCGGGTGAAAACGGCAAGCAGTCGCGGCCGGGCATGCCCTTCCAGGCCCGGACTCGCAAACAGGGGCGGGGATATAGCGGCGGCGGCGGCGGCAAGCAAGCACGGATCGCGCGATCCGCGTGATATCCATGTCTGGACAGGTCCTGCCCGGGCGGCCATCATCAGACCATCCCGGCGCCGACGACACCCCGATGTCGCGCAGGGCAGTACCGGCGAGACTACCGCGCCGGGTGATGCCGGGTGCCACGCGGGTACGGAGATCGAGCGTCGACGGT
>DATARX010000099.1:0-2020 GCA_036263955.1 Rhodopila sp. | reverse complement strand
AGGTAACCACGTCCGGCGACCGTGCGGATCAGCCCCTGCTCCGATCCCAACGCTTTTCGTAATGCGACAATCTGGGCCGCCAGATTGTTCTCATCGACTGTCCGGTTGGGCCAGACCCGCGCCATCAGCGCGTCCTTGCTGACAACCGCTCCCGGCACCTCGATCAGCGCCATCAGCACGTCGAAGGCCCGCCCGCCGAGCTTGATCGGCCTGCCGTCTGCGATCAGATCGCGGTGGCCCGGCAATAGCTGGAAGCGACCGAACGCGATACCAGCCGGTCGTTGGGACGGCGGATGCATGGTCGAGCGAATATAAAGGATTTTTCATAGTTTTTCATATTTTTTATCACCTCGCCCCGGCGTCGCTTCGCGCTTTTCATAGGTTTTTACATGGTTTTTAGCGACTTATTCGGACGCCGCTGCTTATCTGTGAGCTGGCCGGCCGATAGGATCATCTGGAATTGTAGCTTCAGCAGGCGGCAATGACCTCGATCACGTCAAGCGTAACCAAAGGGCCACCCAGACCAGTAGCCGGTGTCGCCATTCCCGACAGCGGGCTTGCGCGGGAGATCACCGGACGCGTCCGGGATACGGCATCACCGCCCCTCATTGACCAGCACGGCAACGCTTACCGGAGCAGTTCGTTGGCGGATGTGGCGAAAGACAAAGCAGACCAGTTAATACAGGCAAGAGAGCAGCAACTTGAGTTGCCTGTCTTCCACGTGTCCCAGTTCGTCAACGAATTCGGGCGGTCTACTCCTGTCGCCCCGGAGATTAGAGAGTCCTTGGCAGCCCTGCTGATCAATATCGGCGCCTGCCGGCGCTGGCTGGCTGCCGATCCGCCTAACATCCGACAGGCACGCGCCGCGGTGGAACGCATGACCAGCAACGCGAACGCGTTGACCAAGGCAATGCGGTGCTCGGCGGAGGGAGACATAAGAAGCCCCATCCAAACACAGCACCCCGCCCAAGATGATGAGTTCGGTGGCGACTTGTCGGAATGTTGACGGAAAATCCCATAGGCGGCGATGGTCCGCCAGTACGAGCAGCCAAGGATCGCCAGCGGGAGCAGGATCACCCAGGCGATCGGCCGATATGCGCGAGCCCGGCCGCTCCAGTGGCGGCCAGGGTGGTGAGCGCCGGGCCGCGGACCCGAGCCCGTCGAGCCCCATCGCGGGCAGCCCGGTGAGAACGCCGAACTTGCGCCCCTCAGCCTCGCGATTGGCGACCGGGGTGTGCCGTCCGCTCGTCCACCACGCCCACGTCGCACCGTGGTGTCGAACGGTGGGACGTGGGCATTGCGCTGCACGGAGGCGCTAAAGGCCGCCGGACACGACCAGGATCTCGCCGGTCACCCAGCGGGCGTCGTCCGAGGCCAGAAACACCACGGCGGGTGCAACGTCGCTCGGTTGCCCTGTGCGGCCAAGTGGCGCCTGTTGCGCCGCCTGCTTTTCGAAGTCGCCGCCGATGATGCCTGCGACACGATTGCCTTCGGTGTCGACCACGCCTGGATTGACCGCGTTCACGCGGATCTTTCGCGGGCCCAGTTCCTTGGCGAGTACCCGCGTGATCACGTCCACGGCGCCTTTCGTGGCGGAATAGATGGCCGCGCCGGGCGGCGCCAGGCGACTGCCTACCGACCCGATGTTGATCACGCGACCGCCCTCCGGCCCAAACTGGGCGACGGCCGCCTTGGTCGCGAGCAGCAGGCCGAGCACGTTGGTGTCGAAGTGCCGGTGGAACTCTTCTTCTGTGACCTCCTCAATCGTGCCGAACCGGTAGATTCCCGCGCTGTTCACCAGGATGCCGACGGTTCCGAAGGTGCTTTTCGCCTGGGCGAAGATCCGGTCCACGTCCGCAGACCTCGCGACGTTTCCCTGGACCGCCACCGCCCTGCCGCCGGCGCCCGCGATCTCGGCGGCCACCTTCTCCGCGCCCTCGCGATCGCTCGCATAATTCACGACGACCGCTGCACCCGCTGCCGCCAACTGCTTCGCGATCTCCGCGCCTATCCCCTTCGA
>DATARX010000068.1:0-3783 GCA_036263955.1 Rhodopila sp. | reverse complement strand
CATTGCGTTGCGCATGGAGCGGAACGCGCCGTCATGGCCGTCGGCCGGCGCGGTGATGTGGAAGGCGTCGCCGGACATGCCGTAGCCCGACACCTCGGCGTAAATTTTTGCGCCGCGCCGTTTGGCGTGCTCATATTCTTCCAGCACGACGCAACCGGAGCCTTCGCCCATCACGAAGCCGTCACGGTCCTGGTCCCACGGGCGGGAGGCCGCGGCCGGGTTGTCGTTAAAGCCGGTGGACAGGGCGCGGGAGGCGCAGAAGCCGGCGATCCCGAGTTCGCACACGGTGGCTTCGGATCCGCCGGCGAGCATGACGTCGGCGTCGCCCAGGGCAATCAGCCGCGAGGCGTCGCCGATGGCATGGACGCCGGTGGCGCAGGCGGTGACGACGGAGTGGTTGGGGCCCTTGAAGCCGAACCTGATCGACAGGTGCCCGGACGCGAGGTTGCTCAGGGCCGAGGGGATGAAGAACGGCGACAGGCGCCGCGCCTTGCCCTCATAGACCTGGATCGAGGCGTTGTAGATGGTTTCCAGGCCGCCGATGCCGGAGCCGATCATCACGCCGGTGGCGCAGCGATCGTCCTCGGTTTCCGGGACCCAGCCGGAGTCCTCGACCGCCTCGGTGCCGGCGACCATGGCGAGATGGATGAAGCGATCCATCTTCTTCTGGTCCTTGACCGGGATCCATTCGTTGATGTCGAGGCCGCCGGATTCCCTGGTGCCGGCCGGAACCTGGCCGGCCACCTTGCAGGGCGAATCCTTGGCATCGAACGCCGTGATGGCGCTGATGCCGGAATCGGCATTGATCAAACGGCGCCAGACGTGTTCCACGCCTACGCCGAGGGGACAGGCGATGCCCATGCCCGTCACCACCACACGCCGCATTACCGCAGGCCTTTCGCGCTAATCAGAAGGCAGGCCTTACTGCTTCTGCTTTTCGATATAGTCGATCGCATCCTTCACGGTGGCGATCTTTTCAGCGGCATCCTCGGGGATTTCGACGTTGAATTCCTCTTCGAACGCCATCACCAGTTCGACGGTGTCAAGGCTGTCGGCGCCCAGGTCGTCGATAAAGGACGCCTCTGGCGTGACCTTGGCTTCGTCGACACCAAGATGTTCCACTACGATCCGCTTGATCTTGTCCGCAATCTCGCTCATCGGCTCGGTTACTCCTGAACTACTGTACGATTATCGTCACTGTCCGGCTTTCTTTCATGGCCGGCGCCTTGTCCCGGTTCACGAAGCGAGCCCGCGCCAGACACAGCGTCCGGGCGCTTAGCATGGTTTCCCGAAGCCGGGAAAGGGAGACAGACGGTCACGCCCGCCGCTAGATCATCGCCATGCCGCCATTCACGTGCAGTGTGGCGCCAGTGACCCACCCTGCCTCATCCGAGGCGAGATAGGCGACGGCTCCGGCGATGTCTTCGGGTTGCCCGAGCCGCTTGAGGGGGATCGAGTCGGTCAGTCTGGTGCGCTGGGCTTCGCCCAGGACGTCGGTCATCGGGGTTACCACGAATCCGGGCGCGACGACATTGATGGTGATGCCGCGGGAGGCGACTTCCTGCGCCAGCGCCTTGGTCATGCCGACGAGTCCGGCCTTGGCGGCGGCATAGTTGGCCTGGCCGGGATTGCCGGTGGCGGCGACGATGGAGGAAATGTTGATGATCCGGCCGGCGCGGCGGCGCACCATGCCGCGCAGCGCCGCGCGGGTCAGGCGGAACGGCGCCGAGAGGTCGACATCCAGCACCGCCTGCCAATCCTGGTCGGACATGCGCAGCGCCAGCATGTCGCGGGTCATCCCGGCGTTGTTCACCAGTATATGCAGCGGTCCGGTGGCCTTTTCCGCTGTCTCGATCAGCGAATCGGGTTCGGAGGCGTCGCGCAGGTCGGCAGGGCAGACATGGGCGCGTTCGCCGAGCTGGATGGCGAGTGCCTCCAGTGCGTCGCGGCGGGTGCCGGACAGCGCGACGTTGGCGCCTTGCGCGTGCAGGGCCTTGGCGATCGCGGCGCCGATGCCGCCTGAAGCGCCGGTGACCAGCGCGGCCTTGCCGTCCAATCGGAACATAGCCGCTTTCTCCTTGTGTTCAGAGGGTCTTCAAAACCGCCTCGATCTCCGCCGGGGTTCCGGCGGCGATCCCGGACGCATCCGGGGCGATTCGTTTGACCAGTCCTGTCAATACCTTGCCGGCGCCCAGTTCGATGAACCGGTCGACCCCCATCTCCGCCATCGCGGTGACGCATTCGCGCCAGCGGACGGTGGCGGTGACCTGCTGTATCAGCAGGTCGCGGATTCGCCCAGGATCGGATTCGCGTTTGGCCGAGACATTGGCGACGAGCGGGACGCATGGCGCCCCCGGCGCGGTCCTGTCCAGGGCTTCGGCCATGGCGTCGGCGGCGGGTGCCATCAGGGCGCAGTGGAACGGGGCGGAGACCGGCAGCAGCATGGCGCGCTTGACCCCCTTGGTGCGGGCGATTTCCACCGCACGCTCGATCGCGGTGCGATGGCCGGAGATGACCACCTGGCCGCCGCCGTTGTCGTTGGCGGGCTGCACGACTTCCAGTTTTCCGGTTTCCGGTATCGGTGCGGCTTCGGCGCAGATTTCCTGGGCTTGCGCCATGTCGGCGCCGAGCAGGGCGGCCATCGCGCCGACGCCGGCGGGGACGGCTTTCTGCATGGCCTGACCGCGCAGTTTGAGCAGGCGGGCGGCGGCCTGGACGGTGAAGGCGCCGGATGCGGCCAGGGCGGTGTATTCGCCGAGGGAATGGCCGGCGACGACGAATGCCTTGCGCTGCAGGGTTGTGCCGCCTTCGCGTTCGAGCACGCGGAGCACGGCGAGGGAGTGGGCCATGAGGGCGGGCTGGGTGTTCTCGGTGAGGGTGAGTTCCTCGACCGGGCCTTCGAACATCAGCTTGGAGAGTTTTTGCTTGAGGGTTTCGTCGACCTCCTCGAACACTTCCCGAGCGGCGGCGAAGGCGGCGGCGAGGTCGCGGCCCATGCCGACGGCCTGACTGCCCTGGCCTGGGAAGATGAACGCGTTGACCGGCATGGCGCGGGGTCTCTCGGGAGGTTACGGCAGGTATAGGATGGCGCGGGGGCGTAGCGGCGGGTAACCGGGCTGTCAAGGAAACAGGGAGGAGCCAACCGGGAAAGCTGTGTCATTCCGGCGAAATGATTCCCGGACAACGAACGTCAGACGGCGCCGCCGCGTCAATCCCCTTTTTGATTGACAAATGCCACGTGGAGATAATTATTGGGTATCCAAATCGATCGTCGCAGGGATGTCCCATGGCGGTCTACTCTCACATGCTGTGTCCGCCACGGGGATGGTCACCGATGGCCAACGCACTTGTCCACGGCGTCTATTCGACGATGGCCGCGGTGCTTTTGGGCGCCTTGAGCGATGCGGCGGTGGCGCAGAATTGGGTGAAAAATGGTAGCTTCGCCGTTACCGGTGGGACGAGCTCACGACCTCCGTAATGGTCCAGGGCCAGGGCTTCTCCGGCTGGATGTATCAGACATTCGACTTCGTTGCGACAAACAGCACCGAATTGCTGTCGTTTCTCTCACAAGCCCCTGGCGGCAACCCGCCGTTCGCCCTTCTCACGAACGTATCGATGACGCAGGTGCCTGAGCCAGCAAGCGTGACGTGGACCGTCCCTGCATCCGGGTCGGAGCGGCCGAAGCGGCCCTGTCGAAAACGAGCTGTCAAAAGCGGGTCCTTTCGAAGCGGGCCATGGCCCTTCGGCGCGGACGCATCTAACGTGAGGGATGTTGCCTCGGGA
>DATARX010000015.1:0-25043 GCA_036263955.1 Rhodopila sp. | reverse complement strand
CAGCATGTGGCCAAATCGTGCCGCCTTGGTCGCGAGGTATTCATCATTGACGCCGTTCGGTGCGAACAAATGGGGCTCACGGCCTGTGACTTCGATGCCACACGCTGCCATCGCATCCAATTTCTCGGGATTGTTGGTCAGCAGCCGCACGCGCTTGATGTTCATCAGCCGCAGCATCGTTGCGCCGATCAGGAAATTGCGTTCATCCGCGCCCCAACCCAGCACGCGGTTGGCGTCCATCGTATCCAGGCCGCGATCCTGCAGGCCATAGGCGCGCAGCTTGTTCACCAGGCCGATGCCGCGGCCTTCCTGCGCCAGATAGAGCAGCACGCCGGCGCCGTCTTCGGCCATGCGGCGAATTGCCCCGCGCAGTTGCTCGCCGCAGTCGCAGCGCATGCTGCCGAGCAGGTCGCCGGTGAAACATTCCGAGTGGATTCGGACCAGCGGCGCCGCGTGGGTTTCCGGCCGGCCGATCACAACCGCGAGATGTTCGATTGCCGATCCGGCGCTGCGGAACGCCACGACCCGACTATCGGGCGCGTCGTTCAGCGGCACGTCGGCCGAGACGATCTGACGCAGGCCGGCGACTTCGCTTTCCGCATAGCCGAGGATATCGGTGACGGGCACGGCGACGAGGTCGTCCGGGGTGGCGACGTTCGGTGGTAGCGGCACGGCCAGCAAGGCGGGCAGCAGGCGGCCAATTTTGGCGAGCGCGATCGCGGCGTCCGCCAGGGGCGGCGTTGGGACCGTACGCAACCGGTCCCGAACCGCCGGTTGCGCTGCGGTCGGGTCCGCAAGCGCCTGAAATATCTCTCTTTTGTAGAGGGAATCCGGAAGCTCCACGGCGACCGCGGCAATTTCCGCCGACATCGGCGTCCGCAGGATCGCCGCGGCTCGGGCTGGGGCGAGGATCAGGACGGGGCGGGCGCCGGCGATTGCTTCCAACTCGGCGAGGGCATCGGCACCGGCGGTCTCGGCCGCCAGCACCAGCAAGGGCGCGGCGTCGCCCAGTACCACCGGGACCCCGCGGCGCAATTCGGAGGCCGCGCGATGCACCTGGCGCAGGCGCATGCGTGTCTGGTCGGCGTGAGGGGTGGGTTCAGTTTGCATGGGGCGCCATGCTGCCACAGGCCCACACCGCAATCGTATGTAAGGCTTTGGCAAAAAAAGAACTAAATTTCGTCACTATTGACCTTCAAGTCGTATATCGTCCCGCGGACCGATGATTCCCCGGTATAGTGAACCATATAGGGAAGCGGATGGGACGAGGCGACGGTTTTGAACCTAGTGGTTGACCCGGATGCGCGCAATCTTGTGATGGGATGGTGGCCGCGCGGCTTGCCGAACCGATGTCGTCTTTATTCGGGAACATATATGGTGACTGCATCGGCTTAGTGCCACTCTGAGCAATGGTGTCCGTAAACCAGCCACGTCAAACCCTGGTAAGAGGAAGTTTAGAATGTCGGCAGAACGTCCAGTCCTGATCGTCGATGACGACGACGCCCTGCGTGAGACGTTGGTTGATCAATTAGCGGTCGACGGGGAGTTCGTTGCCACCGAAGCTGCGTCGCTGCAGGCCGCCGAGGCTAGCCTGTCCGGCAAGGATGCCCGGTTCGACGCGATTATCCTCGATGTTGGCCTGCCGGACGGTGATGGCAGGGATCTGTGTTCCCGCCTTCGCAAGCAGGGTCACCGCATGCCGATCATCATGCTGACCGGATTGGACGGCGAAACCGACGTGGTCAAGGGCCTGGATTGCGGTGCGAACGACTATATCGCCAAGCCCTTCAAGCTCGCGGTCCTGTTGGCACGCTTGCGGGCGCAGCTGCGGATTTTCGAGAACAGCGAGGACGCGGTGTTCACGATCGGGCCCTACACGTTCCGTCCCGCGGCCAAACTGTTGCAGGAGCCGGCGAAGAACCGCCGCATCCGGCTGACCGAGAAGGAAGCGGCGATCCTCAAATTCCTCTATCGGGCCGGCACAAGGTCGGTGGCGCGGCAGGTCCTGCTGAACGAAGTGTGGGGCTACAATGCCGCCGTCACCACGCATACACTGGAAACCCACATTTACCGGCTGCGGCAAAAGATCGAGCCGGATCCGGCAAACGCGCGGCTGCTGGTGACCGAGGGCGGTGGCTACCGGCTAGATCCGGAAGGTATTCCCGCCGGCCGTATGCCGGCGGCGGCCCACGCCTGACCGGCGGGGGTCACGTTAACCGAACGTTAACGACTGCCATGCTTAGTCCTCCAGGATTTCGCCTGGAGGACAGCGCATGCCGGTCCCGCCTATCAGTGCATTCGTCATTTGCTACAATCGCGCGGATACAATCGATGCGTGCCTGCGAGGGCTGGAGTTCGCTGATGAGTTGATCGTCGTCGACAAAGCTTCGACCGACGATACCGCGCGTATCGCGAAACGCCATACCGACCGCGTCATCACCATGCCATGGACCCCGACGGTCGAGGAGACCCGGCGATTTGCGCTGTCGCTTTGCCGGTATGACTGGATTTTGTTCATGGACGACGACGAATGCCTCCGCACCGGTGCCGCCGCGTGGATTCGCGCCGAACTGGAAACCCCACGGGCCGACATCTACGAATTCGCGCTGCGCCACTATATTCTCGGGCGCCACGATGAGCGGGCTTATTACTGGCCGGAACACCACGTGCGACTGTTCCGCCGCGGCGCCGTTACTTTCGCGGACACCGTCCATGCCGGGATTACGCGTCACTCGGACCGGGTGGCCCGCTTGCCGGCTGATCCGGACGTGTCGATCCACCATTTCTCCAACGCCGATGTCGCGGGATGGATCGAGAAGACAAATCGTTATACCGCGGTCCGCGACCGATCCGGGATCAAGGCTGGTTCGGAAGGCCTTGCGGCGTTCGCGCATCAGCGGATCGACCACTGGTTCGCGCGCACCCGGGACGATGCGCCAGCTGGTTATCCGGCCGCCGCCGCGCTGCTGCGCGCGGTGTACGACATGGTTGATGCGTTGAAGGCCTGGGAAGCAGAGAGCGGGTCGAACGGTGCCGACCTGCTGCGGGAAGCCTGCCGGCGGCTGGAGGCCGAATACATGCGGGTCGAAACACCGCAGCCGGCTGAGTAGCCAGCCGATCCACTGGAACGGCTATTCAGCCTGGATTCGACCGGAATTTGCTTAGGCTCGGTCTGTGGCGTTTTGGCAACTGCCCGGGCGATTCGCGCCGTGCGGAATAGGCGTTGATCATTGTCATGGATAACCAAGGCGTGCCCTCGCGTCGAACTGGCGGATGGGCCTTTCGCCCCGAGGGGTCGCGCGTTTACGTCTTGTTCATACTTTCGAGGCATGATGATCCGCCCGTCATGTCGTGCAGCCTCGGCGTGTCGAAAGTCGGGCCGTTTCGGCACTATAATCCAACCAACCGCACGTGAAAGCGATGACCGTTCCCTACCGCCTGCCGGCCTTCACCAGCCCGAGCGCCAGGAAACACGTTGTCCCCGCGGGATCCGCGTGCGGGGAGGCAACCAAACCCGCCAACGGTGTCGATCGTAAGAGTCGCGCGGGATGACCGCTGCCGTGCGACGACGGGTGTGGCAACACGACGCCCTCCGCAACCTTCCCGTTTTCCACAAGATCGCGCTCGCCCTTGGAGTGATCGCGCTGCTGATGGGCGCAACGCTGGTTTACCCGGTGCACGTCAACGCAAGCCACACCGAGATGCTACGCACATTCGATCGTAACGTGATTGAACCGCTTGGCCAGGCAGAAAAATTAAGGAACGAAATCGCAGCTCTGCAAACGCGTATTCTCACGCTGTCGGTTGCAGAAAATCAGTCCAGACCGGCCTGCCGAGTCGAAAAATGTTTCTCGACCGGATGGACACGCTGACCGCCAAACAATCGGAACACCACCCGTTCGCCGTCCTCTGCATTGATCTCGATCGCTTCAAGGAGGTCAACGACACGCTTGGCCACCCCGCCGGTGACGAACTTCTCCGCCTCGTCGCTGCGCGCCTGCGCGGTTGTGTGCGCGACTGCGATCTGATCGCGCGCCTCGGCGGCGATGAATTTGCGATCATCGTGGAAGGCGGAAACCGTCAATCGGCGGCGGCGTTGGCGACACGCCTGATCGGGTCGATCGCCGCCGCCTAGGAACTGCAGGGCAACCACACGGTTATCGGCAACCAGTGTCGGCATCGAGTTGTCCGAACCATATGTTCCCGGGTCGGAATTACTCAAGCGCGCGGACGTAGCATTGTACAGAGCGAAGGAAGACCGCGGAACCTTCGCTTTCTTCGAACCGGGCGTGGACGAAGATCTGCAGGTTCGCCGTCGCCTGGAAGCCGACCTGCGGCTCGCGTTAATCCGCAACGAATTCGTCCTTTACTACCAGCCGCTGTATAATCTGGTGGAGGATCGCATCACCGGTTTCGAGGCACTGATCCGATGGAACAGTCCATCCCGCGGGTTCGTCCCGCCCGACCAGTTCATACCCATATCCGAACAAACAGGGCTGATCGTGCCGATCGGCGAGTGGGTGACCGCAACGGCGTGCGCCGACGCGATGCAGTGGCCCGATCATGTGCGCGTCGCCGTCAATCTCCCGGCCTTGCAGACCAAGGGCGCGCGCCTCCTTCCGTTGATCGAGCAGATCCTCCTCACCACCGGTCTGCCCGCTCGGCGGCTTGAACTGGAAATCACCGAAACGGTCCTGCTGCAGGACACCGATACCGTCGTCGCCACGCTCAACAGCCTGCATGCAATGGGTGTGCGGGTTTCGATGGATGATTTCGGCACCGGTTACTCGTCGCTCAGCTACCTGCGCCCATCATTGGCCTCGGTGAAAATCTCGGCATCTCCACCCTTGCCGAGGGCGTCGAGACCGCCGAACAATTTGCCCAGATTCGCGCCCAAGGCTGCACCGAGGTACAGGGCTACTTCATCAGTCGGCCGAAGCCTGCCGCGCAGATTTGCGCCTTGCTGCGACGTTTCGAACACACGCTGCCTGGACCCGCCGAACCGCACACCGCCCAAACGGCGCACGCCAAATCCCCGCCCGCTGAACAGCAGGCGCCTTCGCCGCTCGCGACGGCATAACGGCTTCAGCACATGTCTGACGGGCGCATGCCGCGAGGGATGTTGGCGGATGGGGTGGGATTCGAACCCACGGTACGCTTACACGTACGGCGGTTTTCAAGACCGCTGCCTTAAACCGCTCGGCCACCCATCCTCGTTTCGGCGAAGCTACGCTGACGTTTACGGCATCTCAAGTGTTGACGAAAGACGGTGTCCTCCAACATGTCTAAGTTCCCGGTGTCTCTCCTGCTCAAAGCCCTTGCTGTATGAACTTCTACATTAAGACGTTGCTCGCCGCGTTGCTGGTGTTGCCCGCGGTCGCGGCCAAGGCTCAACCGGTGGCCGACCCGACCAGCATTTGGACGTTGCAGGACGAAAATGCCTCGATCTCGGCCGGCCATCCGGCGGATCGCTTCTATGTGAACGGTCTGAGGCTGGGCTGGACGTCGCCGACGGGTGACGTTCCTAACTTCCTGGTCGACCTCGGCCATGCGCTGTGGGGTAACGGCCAGCAGCGAATCGCGTTTGATCTCGCCCAGCAGATCTATACACCTGCGGGGACGGCCGCGACCGTGCCCAGCCCGTATGACCGGCCCTACGCGGGTGTGTTGCTGGGAAATTTCTCGCTCATGAGCGATGGAAACGACAACACGAGAAGCGTCCTCACCCTCAGCCTGGGTGTGGTGGGGCCGGCTTCGGGTGCGGAGCAACTGCAGAACGGCTTCCACAATCTCATCGGTCAGAATCCGACCAATGGCTGGGGCAGCCAGATCCAGAATACGCCGGCGATCGAAGTGCTGCACGAACGCACCTGGCGCATCCCAATGGGAACCGTGGCCGGGCTGGAGACAGATGCACTGCCGTCGTTGACGATCGGGCTCGGCGACCTGCGCGATTATCTGCAGACCGGCGTGACATTCCGATTCGGCCGGGGCCTGGACTCCGATTTCGGCGTGCCACGGGTTCGCCCGGGCCTGAGTGGCGGCGACGCCTTCGTCGCGACACGACCATTCGCCTGGTACGTGTTCGCCGGCGTGGATGGTCAGGCGGTGGGGTATGACATGCTGCTGCAGTCCACCCCATTCCGCGGCGGACCGCATGTTTCCACCGTCTGGGACGTCGGCGAAATGCAGGGCGGGTTTGCCGTCATGGCGTACGGCATGCGGTTGACCTTCGCCTATGTTGCCCAGACCCAGGAGTTCCACGGCCAGACCGGCGGGTTGCACCAGTTCGGGTCGGCCTCCCTGTCGGTACATTTCTAGGGGGGGCATTTCTAAGGAGGCCGGCGGGCTGCCCCGCCGGTTATCGGGCCTACTCCCCAGCCAACCGAGCGGGCATCAGCGGCGCGGCGAGCCGCATGAGGGTGGAAATGTCGGCGGTGGTGTCGATCGCCAGCACGGCGCTGGCCAGCGTGGCCGCGCGATCGGCACCCAGCACGGCGTCGGTCAACCCCGCGAATTTGGCGCGCAACTCATTTTCGGACAGGAAGTTGGTCGGTTCGCCCTTCGGCACGACGACTTTTTGCTCAAAGGTCTGGCCGCGGGCCTGGATCGTGAGTTTGGCGGACATGTTGGTGGGGAATTCGGCCTCGATCTCCGGATCGAAGGCGCACTCCACCTTCGGGAGCAGCGACCGGACGGTGGGGTCATTCAGCAGGGCATAGCTGTCCCAGCCCATCGCGCCGGTCGCCAGCGCGGAGGAGATCACGAACGGACCGCTGAACTGGCCGTCGACCACGTTTTCCGGGTTGGCCTTCTTGGCCGCCGGCGCGCCGATCAGGAGCATGCCGGATTTTGGCAGGCCCAGCCGGATCGCGGTGATCTCCGACGGCTTGATGTCGTTGGCCGCGCGGAGCGCCAGCGCGGCATCGATGCCGGCGTGGCCGTAGCGGCAGGACGGATAGGGTTTGACCGCCGTGTTCATCAGTTCCCAGACCTGACCGAGATCCTGGATGGCGCGTTCCGGCGTTGGGTTCGGTGCGTACGCACGCATGAAGCCGTGCTTCCCCTCGAGCGCGTCGGAGGCACCCTTGAAGCCTTCGCGCACCAGCGTGGCCGCCATCAGGCCGTTGGTTGCCGCCCAACCGACCTGGAACCGCTTGGTCCACGCGCCGTTGGCGAGGAATTGCAGGCTGCCGGCCGCCTGCGACAGGACGGTGCCCAGCGCGTTGGCGACGCCATCGGCATCCAAGCCGAAGACACGCGCCGCGGCGGCGGCGGCACCGAAGGCGCCGCAGGTGGCTGTCGGATGGTATCCACGATCGTAATGCTCGCCTGCCGGCAGCGCGAGCGCGACACGGCAGGTCATCTCATATCCGGCGATGATTGCGGCCAGGACATCGGCGCCGGATGCGCCGACCATTTCTCCCGCCGCCAATGCCGCGGGAATGACCGGGGCGCCGGGGTGCAATGATCCCGCCGCATGGGTGTCGTCGAAATCCAGCGAATGCGCGAGGGCGCCGTTCAGGAAAGCGGCGCCGGCCGGGGTGTAGCGCGCCGCATCGCCGAACACGCCGGCGTTGCCCGCGGCCATGCCCATCGCGCGGGTCGCGGCAAGAAACGAGGCGGTGCTTTCCGCATCATGCCGGGCTCGGACGATGTTACCGACGAGGTCCAGGACCAGGAAACGGGCGCGGTTGACCACCTCGGGCGGGAGGGCGTCCAGCCGGATGCCGGCGGTAAATTCGGACAGGGTGACGGTCACGCCCATGGTTTGGATCCTCCAGACTACTGCGCGGTAGTCTGCCGGAATCTTGGCGCCTGGCCAAGGTCGTCGGTACGCACGGCCGACGAAATGGCGACGGGCCCGGCGATCGAGGGGTATTCAGGTTGACCTTGCAGGGGGCAGTGCGTCAGGCCAAAGACGCCGGACCTCATCGGTGAGCGCCCGCGCCGCCGCTGCGAGCAGCGCCGTATCCATGCCGAGCGACGTGGCGGCGCGACGGGCTACGTCGCCGTGCGACAACCGTTCAAGAGCCCACGCAAGCTTACGGCCGACATCGTCGCCATAGGCGTGTTCGGCCTTCAGACGGGACGCTTCGGGAAAAGGGCCGCGGCGAAGAGCCAGCATGCCCAAGTCGATGGCGTCCCGGTAAGCCGTCGACTGATCCTGGCAGCGATCGGCGTTGGCAAGCAGCGTTTCGGCGATGCGATCCTGGCTGCGAAGGGTGGGGACGCCCAATGCCGGATTCGGCCGGCCCTCGACGTCGATGCGACCTTCCCGGATAATCTCGAACCGAATCGGGACGTCCTGCACGGAAATGATTCCGCGGATGCCGTATTGGTCGGTCTTGAACGCACGCGCCTCGCGGACGTCTCCCCCGAACAGACCAGCCGTGCCATGCACTGTCGCCAGTGACCGCATGTCTCGGTAACCGGCGGCGTCGGAACAGAGAAAATCCACGTCCTTGCTCAAGCGGTATTCGTCAAGTTCGAGGACGATTTCCGTCCCGCCGCCAAACCAGCATTTGCAGCGCGTCAGCAGGTCATGGTCCATCGCCCGCAACGCGGCTGCGACTGCCCGGTGTTCCGGTCTGCTGAATTCGACCACCTCACCGCCGTCCTGATCCCGGTTCGGGAACGATAGACTGATCGGACGCGGTGATCGCGGTCTATTATTCTGTCGTCAGCAGGTGACCCGCGCCGAATTGGTCGGCCAATGCCTTGATGAGCGCCCGCTCCTGGTTCGAAAGCGACGCCCGGTCCACATGTCGCCAGTTGGACTCGTACAGACCAAGCGCCTCGGCGCCCGTTATCGGGCGGGATGGATCCCGGTTCCATGCGAGTCGCGCCAATTCCGCATAATGCGCGGGTATGACGGCGTCGACGTCGTTCATGGCAGAGATGGTAACATGGAGCGCGTGGACGCCATAGAGGCTCCCGTCAGACCGGCATTGTCCGCTTTTGATGCGACCGGCCAATCCGCGCCATTTCCTCGCTATGGCCGGAGATCACGCGAACGCCCTCGTCCAGCCGCTCGATGATATTGCGCGGCGTGCAGCCTTCGAGGAAGGCAAGGCGGTTCCGCCGGCAGGCTTCGAAGACTTTGTCGCGCGCGGCTTGCATGACCGGGGGATACGGATCGCGCAGCAGCTTTACGGAGCCGAGCGACAGGCTGAGGTCGCCCGGTCCCATTTCGGCGAATCCGAGGCCGGGAACGGCGCAGATTGCGTCCGCGTTGGCGATTCCTTCCGGGCTTTCCAGTTTCACGCCCAGCAGCAGTTCGCCGTGCGGATTCAAGGGCCAGGGGTCGCAGCGGTCCATATAGTCTTCGCTGGAGATGCCCCACACGGGCGCCGCCGTGGTCTCCGATCCGCGACCGCGCGTGCCGATGCCCAGACGACCGTCCCGCGCGCGGGGCCGCACCGCGCCTTCCAAGCGTGATTCCGCCGACGGCAGACCGAGATCGACGCCGGCGAGATGGTGCGGATAGCGACACGCCTCCACGAACGCGCGGACGGCGTCGGCGGTCTCCGCCTGGCACAGCAGGATGCCGTGCACGCCGCGCCCCAGGATCTGGCGGAACTGCCAGGCGTTGAAGCGGACATTGGCCTCGTCGGTGCCGTTGACCGGCGCCTCCACGATAACCGCCGGGGTGCGGTGTCCGGACCGCGTCGGTCCCGCGTCGACAAGGCCGCGCATATAGGCCGCGAGGCCGGTCATATCGAAGGCGCCGTGTTCCATCCCGACGTTGATGTAGTCGGCCCAGGTGCTGGAGTCCTCGCGTCCCTGCTCATAGGTGAGCAGGTGGCCGCTGTGCGGGCCGTCGTAATAGATGGCCTGATCCTGCTCCAACAACCCGATGGTTCGGTTGATTCGGTTCGCCAAGGTCGTCCTCCCGTTTCTTGCCGTCAGTCTGACTCGGTTAACCGCATGGCGAAAGGGCGCGGGTGCTGATACACGGCCCCGCCATGACCACGAAGCGCTCCGACCGCACAATCGAACTGCTGCGCCGTTTGGCGCGCGAGCACCTGATTCACCACAAGCCACGGCTGCTGCTGGTCCTTGCGCTGACATTGCTGATGGCTGGGACGACGGCGCTGTATCCGGTGGTCATCAACCACGCCTTCGACATGTTCACCGACCATGACCGGCGCATCCTGTATCAGATCCCGGTGCTGGTCGTGGCGGTTACCGGCGTAAAGGCGCTCGCGCAGTATTTCCAGAATGTCCAGGTGCAGCAGATCGTTCTGCTGGTGATCCGTGAGTTGCAGGGTCGGATGTTTGCCCACCTGACCCGTGCCGACCTGGCGCGCATGGAACGCGAGGCGCCGGCACAGCTTGCCGCACACTTCACGACCGACGCGGCGACGATCCGGGAAGCGCTGACCCGGACCGTCAACGGCATCGCCGACGTCGTGACGGTTGTCGGCCTGGTCGGCAGCATGATCTACCTGAACTGGCTGCTGTCGCTGATTGCCGCGGCGATGTATCCGCTGGCGATTTTGCCGATCGAGCGGATCGGCCGTCGCGTCCGCAGAGCCTCCGGCGGGATGCAGGAACGGGTCGGCGAGGCGGCGGCGATGCTGAACGAAAGCTTTGCGCAGGCTCGCACCGTGCGGGCCTATCGGCTGGAGGAAACCGAAACCCGCCGCGCCGAGGCCGCATTCGCCCAGCTGTATAAGTCGCTGCTGCGGATGACGAAGAGTCGTTCCCGCGTCGAACCGGTGCTGGAGGTGCTTGGCGGCGTTGCGGTTGCTGCGGTTATTGGGTTCGAGGGTTGGCGAGCCGCCGTCAGCGACCATGCGCTGGGCGATTTCACCGGTTTCGTCGCCGCGCTGCTGATCGCGGCGCGGCCGCTGCGCGCGCTGGGATCGTTGAACGCCGCGTTGCAGGAAGGCCTGGCCGGTTTGGTTCGGGTTTTCACGATCATCGACGAAGAGCCGACGATCGTGGACGCCCCCGACGCCGTCCCGCTGCCGCCCGGACTGGGCTATGTGGTGTTTGACGACGTGCGCTTTGTATATCCGGATGGCCGCGAGGGCCTGCGCGGGCTGAGCTTCGTGGCGTTGCCCGGCACGACCGTTGCGTTGGTCGGGCCGTCCGGTGGCGGCAAGTCGACGGCGCTGGCGATGATCCCGCGGCTGCAGGACGCGACCGCGGGCGTCGTGCGGATCGATGGTGCCGACGTGCGCGGGGTGACCCTGGCGAGCCTGCGGGACAGCATCGCCTATGTCGGCCAGGATGCGCTGCTGTTCGACGACACGGTGGCGGCGAACATCGCCATGGGGCGGCCCACGGCCTCCCGCGTTGAGATCGAGGCCGCGGCAAAAGCCGCCGCTGCGGCCGGCTTCATCAGCGCCATGCCGATGGGATACGAAACGGTGGTTGGTCCCGGCGGCCAGCGCCTGTCCGGTGGCCAGCGGCAGCGCGTTTCGCTGGCGCGGGCGCTGCTGCGCAACCCGAGGATCCTGCTGTTGGACGAGGCCACCAGCGCGCTGGACACCGAAAGCGAGGCGGCCGTGCAGACTGCTCTCGCGGCATTGCGCAAAGGCCGGACCACCATCGTGATTGCCCACCGGCTTTCCACCGTCCGAGATGCCGACCTGGTGGTGGCACTGGCTGACGGTCGTGCGCAGGAACGCGGCACCCACGCCGAACTGATGGACCAGGACGGGCTTTATGCCCGGCTGGTGCGGAGCCAGAGTCTGTTGGCTGCCTGACCCGCGCGCCGCCGTTCCAAGGATTATTCTCGTTCGGAATGAAAGTGCCTTTGTTACCCCTCCAGCCCGAATAGACGAGCGGCGTTGCCGCCGAGAATGGCGATCTTCTGCTTGTCGCTTAGTGTTTCGGTCGCGAAAACCTCGTCCGTCGGGTGCAGTTCCCAGATATAGGGATAATCGCTGCCCAGCATGACCTGACTGGATCCAACCTGGGCAACCAGGTGCCGCAAGGCCTCGGAGGTGAATACCAGAGAGTCGAAATAGATCTGCTCCAGATATGCTGTCGGTTTCTTCTTCAGCTTGATATTGGGATCGCAGAATGACGGTGCGACCAGACAGGCATGGTCGTCACGCGCCGCGTATGAGGCGAGATATCCGCCGCCGTGCGCCGCGAGCACCTTCAAACCGGGAAATTTGTCGAACGAGCCGTCGAAGATCAAATGCTGCAGGGCGATGGTCGTGCCGAGCGGGTTGCCGATGGTGCTGGCCAGCCAGCCGTTTCCCTTCCAGCGCTTGGACAGCTCCGGCTGGGCCAGCGGATGGATGAACAGGACGGCGCCCAGTTCTTCCGCTTTTTTCCAGACCGGGTCGAACTTCGGATTGGAAAATTCGTCGCCGGCAACCCGATCGCCGATCGCGGCGCCTTTCATTCCCTGTTTTTTCATTGCCGTCTCCAGCTGCTGTACCGCCAGCATGGGATCCTGCAACGTGAGCGACGCGAAGGCCGCGAACCGATCCGGCTGAGAAGCCACCAATTCCGCCAGTCGTTCGTTTTGAATAGAGACGATTTTTTCGGCCAGATCGCGATCTTTTCCGTACCAAAACGGATTGATCGACAGCACTTCCAGATCGATTGCCTGGCTATCCATCGCCTTCAGCCGCTGTTCAATCACCAGATAGTCGTCGGCGCTGTTGTGGACCGGCGGAACCAGGGCCTTGGCAGCTTCTTCGCCCAGCAGGGCCGTGGCTTCGTGAAACAGGCAATGGGCGTGTACGTCTATGGTTTTGATGCGCTTGCCGTTGACAGTGACCGGACGCCGCATCGGGGCTGGTGCCCCCAGGGCATGGCTGAAGCCTGGCAGCCCGCAGCCGCAGAACGCTAGGCCGGTCGCGGCCATTGCTTTCGTCAGAAAATGCCGACGTGAACTCACTTTTCGCCCTCTCCAAACAGCCGGGTTGGTGCGCCGTTGTCTAAACCCACCGATCGACGAACCCGTATCATTTCATATCTTCCGGCACACTGCTATCCGAACAAGCGCGGCAGCGATACGGTCAACTTCTCGCGAGATAGCACAACCTGTCGTAGTGAGTGCCGACGTCCTGCTGCTATGCGTCACAGCCGCCACACAGCAAAGGGCCGAGGCTGGCTTTGACACAGACATTCCGTCAAGGCGTCAGGGTCTACGGGGGGCACGTGGCGCTGATCGGATTGGTGATCGTTCTGCTCTGGGGCGGTATCGGCTTCACGCTTTGGCATGATCAAAGGGGCACCGAGCAGGCGGCCGAGAATGACGCCGCGAATCTTGCCAGGGCCTTCGATGAGAACATCACCCGCACGATCGAGGCGGTTGACCAGACATTGTTGTTTCTGCGCGATGCCTATCAGCACGACCCTGCAGGGTTTGCGCGCGAGCCCTGGCCCAGCGCGTATGCCTTCCTCGATGATCTGCACGTCCAACTGTCGTTGGCAGACCGCAGTGGTGCGGTGATCTGGTCAAACCTCGGCGTCGCGTCGCCCGACGTCAGCATTGCCGACAGGGTGCATTTTCAAATACAGCAGGCCAGCTCTGGGGATAGGTTGTTTATCAGCAGGCCCGTGCTTGGCCGAATTTCCGGCAAGTGGACGATCCAGTTCACCCGCAAGCTGTTCGCGCCGGATGGATCGTTCGCCGGCGTCGCGGTGGTTTCACTTGATCCCCATTATCTGTCGCGCTTCTACAGATCGATCTCCATAGGGAATGGATCGATTGTCCTTGCAACCATCGACGGAACAGCATTGGCGCGCGTCCCGGAGAATGCGTCGCTGCTTGGCGGCGACCTTCCCGCCGCCACGCGGGCTCGGATATTGCACGCCACCACCGAGGGCAGTTACCGGACGGTCAGTGGCATCGACCATGTCGAACGAATCTTCAGTTCCCGTCGACTTCAGCGCTACCCCCTGATCCTCGCGGTCGGCCTGGCGACCCGTGACGTATTCGCGGCCTATCGCCGTAACCGGCAACTGTACCTCATGGCTGGGACGTTGCTGTCGGCGATCAGCATCGCGGTCGGCCTGGTCATGATAAGACAACGGCATTCCCTGGTGGCATCCGGCAAGGCGTTGACGGTAACGCTTGAAAGCATGTCCCAGGGCATTGCCATGATCGACGCCGAGGGAAACGTCCCGGTGTTGAATCAGCGCGCGGTCGATCTTCTGGGCTTGCCCAAGGAATGGGTGACAAAGCGGACAACGTACCGAGAGATCGTCGCCTGGCAAACGTGGAATCACGAATTGGGGGACGGGACCGAAAGGGATGCCGCGTTCGGCCGTGCCCGGCGCCTGGCCGATGATCCGCACGGTGACTACACCTATGAACGCACGCGGCCCAACGGCACGGTCCTGGAGGTGCGTACCCAGAGCCTGCCTGATGGGGCGTTCGTCCGCACCTACACGGACATAACCGAAAGAAAACGAAACGAGGCGGCGCTGACGACCGCTCGGGCACGCGCTGCCCATGCCGAACGGATGCAGGTATTGGGACAGTTGGCGGGCGGTATCGCGCATGATTTCAACAATATCCTGCAAGCGGTGCAAGGCAGTGCGAGCCTGATCCCCAGGCGCAGCGCCGACGCCGAGAGCATCAGCCGGTTTACAGAGATGATTTTGGATGCAACCGACCGCGGGGCGTCCATTACCCGGCGCTTGCTCGCCTTCGCCCGGCGCGGCGAGTTGCGGGCCGAACCGGTCCAGGCAGCCGCGTTGCTATCCGGGTTGCGCGACGTGCTCAGACATACCCTCGGCCGTCCGATTTCGGTGGAGCTGCGCCTTGCCGCGTGCCTGCCGCCATTGCTCGCCGACAAGGGGCAGTTGGAAACGACACTGGTCACTCTGGCCAACAATGCCCGTGATGCCATGCCGGCCGGGGGGACCTTGACCTTTATCGCCGCGACCGAGGTCGTGGACAGCAATGCCGTATCGGCAGCCGATTTGCAGCTGGGGCGCTATGTCAGGCTGTCCGTCGCCGATACCGGCTGCGGCATGGATGAAGCGACCCTTTCCAGAGCACAGGAACCGTTCTTTTCGACGAAGCCCCAAGGCCAGGGGACCGGCCTGGGTCTGTCGATGGCCAAGGGTTTTGTAGAGCAGAGCGGCGGGGCACTATCGATTGAAACCATCCTCGGTCGCGGCACGACCGTTCATTTGTGGCTACCGGCGACCACTCGCACGGAAACGCTGCCGATATCCCCGGTACGGCCGCTGGAACGGTAGGACCGCGCGCGGCAGATCCTGCTGGCAGGCGACGAGACGATGATACGGGAGACCTTGGCGATGTCTCTCGAAGAAATTGGTTATGGCGTGACGGTCGCGGCGGACGGCCAGGAGGCGATCGATATCATTGCATCCGGTGTGCCGATCGACGTGGTGGTGGCCGACTTGTCGATGCCGGGGATCGACGGACTGGCGGTGATCGAGCGGGCGCGGTGCCATCGTCCCGATCTGCCCGCGATTTTACTGACCGGCTATGCCGGTCACGGGGCGCAGCTAGCGGTCGGTGGTTCGCTCAACGGAGCGTTCACGCTGGTGCGCAAGCCGGTCAACGCCGCCCAACTCGCCGACCGGATCGAGGCGATCCTGGCGGTGACGCTGACCGGATAGAGAGATGTCCCGGCGCGTTGGCGCGTCCTTCCCGCCATCACAAGTCGATCGCTATCCGGCCATCCCCAGCCGCCGCGAGGCGATGCGCGCCCCATCGGCCATCGCCCGCAGCTTGGCCCAAACCACGTCTTCCGCGACGCGGCCCCGGCCAGCCGAGGTATCGAACCCGCAATCCGTCCCCGCCAGCACGCGGGTGGGATCGCCGACCACCTGGATCACCCTTTCCAGGCGGTCCGCCACCACCTCGGGGTGCTCGACAAAATTGGTCAGGGGATCGATCACCCCGGCGACGACCACCTGCCCATCATCCAGCGGCAGATCCTTCAGGCAGCGATACTCATGGGCATGCCTGGGATTGGCGAACGGCAGCACCCAGCCGCCGACCTTGGCGCGCGAAATCACCGGCAGGATATCGTGCAGATCCACATCGCAGTCGTGCGGCGCCTCATAGTTGCCCCAGCAGGCGTGGATGCGGACGCGATCGCGCGGCACGTTCACCAAGGCCGCATTGATCGTCTCCACCACGCGTTCGGCGAAGTCGATGAAATCGCCCAGCGGCCGGTCCTGGAACGAGACGTGGCGTTCCAGCGCCAGGTCCGGCGCATCGATCTGCAGCAGGAATCCGGCGCCGGCGATCGCCTCGTACTCGACGCGCAGGGCTTGGCCGAGTGCGTGCAGATAGGCGTCTTCGGTATCGTAATGCTCATTCAGCAGGGCGGCGGCGATTATGCCGGGGGACGGCGCGGTCATGAACGGTTCGGCGAACCCACCGTCGACCTCTGCCAGGGTTGCCAGGAATTCGTCGCACTCGGCCTTCACCAATGCCGGATCCAGGTAGGTCACCGCGCCGATCGCCTTGGGCAACGCGCCGCGATTGCTGACCGATCGCCGCGCCCCTTCCTGCTCCGCCGCCCAGGCACGGAAGCCGGGGTATTTTGCGACGTCCGCCATCGGCCGACGGTTCCAGCTGCCGCCGAAGCCGCTCATGCGTCGGCGGACATACAGGAAGAACGCCTCGCGCTGCTGTTCGCCGTTGTTGCCGACGTCGATGCCCGAGGCGATCTGCGCTCGGACCACATGGCGCGTCGCTTCCTTGCCGGCGGCGTCCAGGCGCGCTTCGTCGATATCCTCGCCCTCCACGCGACGGGCATAGAGTTCGGTCAGCGCCGCGGGCCGGGGCAGACTGCCGGTGTGCGTCGTCAGGATGCGTTTCGTGCTGGTCAGCATCAGGCCACCCCCTCCAGGAACGGTGTGTATCCGAACAGCCCCACGGCGCCGCCAGTGTGCAGGAACACGATCGTCTCGCCCTTGGCAAGCTGGCCCCTGCGGACCAGGTCGATCATCCCCGCCATCGCCTTTCCGGAATAAACCGGATCCAGCAGAATCCCCTCTTCCTGGGCCAGCATCCGCACCGCCTCCCCCATGCCCTCGGTCGGGATCCCGTAGCCGGCCCCCACATAATCGCAATTGGCCACCACGGCTTCGCGCGGAACGCCGGCTTTCATGCCGACGTATTCCGCCGTTGCCAGCGCCAGCCGATACACGTTTTCCTCCTGGCGCTCGCGCGGCAGCCGCACCCCGATGCCCAGCACGGGCACCCGCGCGTTCATCCCCTCCAGCCCAACAACCAGCCCGGCGTGGGTCCCGGCGCTGCCCGTGGCGGTGACGATGCGGTCGATTTGCAGCCCCATCTCGTCCGCCTGCTGCATCAGCTCCTGCGCGCAGGAGACATAACCGAGCGCTCCAACCTTGTTGGAGCCACCACCGGGAATGACGTAGACGGCTTCGCCGGCGGCCGTCAGTTCGGCGCCCTTTTTTTCGGCCTCGGCGTTCATGTCCAGACCGCCCGGGCGATACTCGATCCGGCAGCCGAACAGCTTGTCGAGCAACACGTTGCCGCTGCCCAGGTAGTCGCGGTCGTTGGTGTCGATCCGATGCTCCAGCAGCGCGGTGCAGGTCATGCCGAACTTGCGCGCGACCGCGGCGGTCTGCCGGACATGGTTGGATTGCACGGCGCCCTGGGTGACGATGTGCGTGGCGCCCTGTGCCTTGGCCTCGCCGATCAGCCATTCAAGCTTGCGGACCTTGTTGCCGCCGGTCGCCACCACGGTGCAGTCGTCCCGCTTGATCCAGATCTCCGGGCCGCCCAGCGCGCGGGTCAGATTGTCCAGCCGCTCCAGCGGCGTCGGTGCGGGGAACAGGCGAACCCGTGGAAAGCGGGCAAGGTGCATGGATCGTCTCCTTATTATCAGCCGGCGGCCGGAAATCGGTGTTACAGCGCTATGGCGAAGCTTTAATTTCGTTCATTTGCTATCATCCGGCAATGTAGCCTGATCGAGCGGTCGCGTCGGCGCATATATAGAGAAGTATCAGCGAGGGGCTTCGAACATGAAAATCGTCCGGCGGCGCGGTTGGGAGATCCCGGAGCGCCTTGTGACCCCCGAAAATGTCGTCCTGAACCGGCGGGCCGCGCTGGCCGGCATGGGGGCCGGAGCGGTGGCGATGTCCATCCTGGCAGGCGGCTCCGCTAGCGCGGCGGTCATGGCCAATCCGGCATTCAAGGCGGACCGCGCGATTACGGACGAGAAATACGCAACGACCTATAACAACTACTACGAGTTCGGCGACAGCAAGAATATCTGGCGGGACGCCCAGGCGCTCAAGCAGCGGCCTTGGAGCATCAAGCTGGACGGGCTGATGGCGAAGCCGCGCACGATCGACATCGACGACCTGCTGAAGCAGGTGTCGCCCGAGGAGCGGATATACCGCCATCGCTGCGTCGAGGCCTGGGCGATGACCGTGCCATGGACCGGCTTCCCGCTGTCGCAACTGCTAAAGATCGCGGAACCGCTTGGGTCCGCGAAATACGTCGTGTTCGAGACCGCGCAGGACAAAGTGATGGATGGGCTGAATACACCTTTCTATCCGTGGCCATACATTGAGGGCGTGACGATCGACGAAGCCGCCAACGATCTGGCATTCATCTCCACCGGGCTGTACGGCAAGGCGCTGCCGCCGCAGAACGGCGGGCCGATCCGGCTGACGCTGCCATGGAAATACGGATTCAAGTCAGCCAAGGCGCCGGTCAAGATCAGCTTCGTCGAAAAGCGGCCCGCGACGTTCTGGGAATCGATTGGGCCGTCGGAATATGGGTTCTGGGCGAATGTGAACCCCGCCGTCCCGCATCCGCGATGGAGCCAGGCGACGGAGCGGCTTCTGGGCAGTGACGAAAGGGTGCCAACACGGATTTTTAATGGTTATGCTGAGCAGGTAGCTGGCCTATATACTGATCGCAAGACCGAGAAGCTGTTCATGTGATTGCGCAACGCGTCCTGGCCGTGATCGCCGCCGTCCTGCTGGTTGCCGCCGTCGCCATCGCGACGTTCGGGTCCGAAAGCATATCGCTTGGACAGGCTGTTTACCTGCTCGATCACGATGTGCTGGACAAACTGCCGATGTGGTCCAGCCGCACGCTGGGAAACTGGATGTGGATCGCGGTGATCCAGCCGTTGCTCCAGCGGCCGGCGTGGCTGGTCCCAGCTTCACTGGGTCTGGTTTGCGGCGGGCTGTCGCTCTCGCTGTCCAATCGCAAGACGCCGCATCGCTCGCACCGGCGAAGCTAGACCATCATCGTTTGAGGTTGACCGGTCTTTCGGTGGTCGATCATGGTCTAACGCTTTGTTTGATCGCGTGATTCACGCCTTCTGACTGTGTCAGCCTCCGGCGATCACACTCTGGTGCCCCGACCTGAGGTTCGCCCTGGTCGGCGAAGCCTCGCTTCGCGAGATCGCCTGTTCGTTTTCAGTGGGCTTTTTCCCTCCGGGAGCGCCGCATAACGCGGTGAACTTCGGGGCAGGTCCCTGGCTGGCTGGACAAGGCAACTGTTCGCAAAGACAACGTCTCATGGTAAGTGGCCGATAGTTTAATCGGGTCACAATGTTCGGCATCCCGCGTACGACCGAAAATTCATTGTCTGCCGGAGAACCCTCCGGCGCGGGCCGTATGCTGAATGGCGCCTTTGCCTGCCTGATCCTGCTGGTCCTGGTCTCGGCGCTACTCGCCGTGTGGGATGGGCGGAAATGGGCGATCCGGGACTATGAGGACCGGCAGACCCGCCTTGGTGTCGTGCTCGCCGAACAAGCGGCCCGAGCGATGCAGGCCGTTGACCTGGTGGTGGCAGGAACCGCGGCGCACATTGAGGCCAGCGGGGTTGCAAGCGACTCCGACCTGCGCCGGGAGATGTCGACCGAGGCCTTCCACGCGGAACTGGCGCAGAAACTGCGCAACCTGCCGCAGTTGGACGCGATCACGCTGCAGGACGCAAGCGGGCACGCGATCAACACGTCACGGTTCTGGCCATCGGTGGGGATCGACCTGTCGGGCAGTGATATTTTTCGTCACTTCAGGGACACGTCCGAGGATGGGGCCTACCTCAGCGCACCGGCAAACAGCGCGCTGGCGGGCGAGTGGACGGTTCTGTTGGGGCGTCGGATCAGCAGCCCGGACGGACGGTTTATCGGACTTGTCACCGCGGCGATCTCATTGCGGTATTTTTCGGACTTCTTCGCGGCGATCGATCCGGGCAACGGTGCGCTGATCTCGCTGCTACGCCGAGACGGCACGATCCTGACATTGCATCCGCCATCACCGGCGTTCGTCGGCCAGCGGCTGCCCGTGGAGTCGCCCTGGTATCACGTAACGGCAACCGGCGGTGGTCGGTATACAACCCGCGGCTTCGTCAGCGGCGAAGTCCGGTCAATATCGGTTCAGCCGCTGGGCGACTATCCCCTTGTAATCAACACCGCGACCGATGCGGCCATCGCCCTGGCGGGCTGGCGGCGACAGGCTGTCTTCATCGGCCTGGGATCGGCTGTCGTCATCCTGACCCTGATTGGGCTGTTCCAGTTATTGCGCAGGCAGTTTCGTCGCCTGGACGATACGGCGCAGGAATTGCGCTGCGCCGCGGCCGCCCTGCGTCACAGCGAGGCGGCGCTGGCGGAAAAATCCCGGGCCCTGGAGACCACGCTACGTTACATGGACCAGGGCATCCTGATGATTGCCGCGGACGGGACCGTGGCGGCGTGGAATGAGCGTACCGCGCAACTGCTCGACCTGCCTGAGTCGCTGCTGAAGCGGCGACCGCGGATCTCGGAGGTGACAGCCTATCAATGGCGGATCGACGAATTCGCCGCGACGCCGGAGGACCTGCGCAACAAGATCCGCCACGGTGGCCTGTTCCATGTGCCGTATCGCTATGAGCGGGCGCGGCCCAACGGCCGGGTGCTGGAAGTCCGCAGCACGCCGATGCCGGGCGGCGGTGTCGTCCGGACTTTCAGCGACGTCACCGATCGCAAGCTTGCCGAGGAACGGGCCGCCGCCGCTCGGGAACTAGCCGAGGCGGCTCGGGCGGCGGCGGAAAAGGCCAACCGCGCCAAGACCGAGTTCCTGGCCAACATGTCACATGAAATCAGGACGCCGATGAACGGCGTCATCGGGATGAACGACCTGCTGCTGCGATCCGGGTTGTCGCCCTTCCAACGAGAGTATGCCGCCGGCATTCGTGACTCGGCCGAAGCCCTGATGGCGGTGATTGACGACATCCTGGACATTTCCAAGCTGGAGGCCGGGATGGTGGAGTTGCAGGTGTCGGATTTCCATTTAGGCGAGGCAATGCGCGCGGCGGTCAGCCTGATGGCGCCGAGCGCCGTGGAAAAACGCCTTGCCTTGAATTGCATCATCGACCCCCGATCCGACCGCCGGGTTCACGGTGATCCGACCCGATTGCGCCAGGTCGTGCTGAATCTGGTTGGCAATGCCGTCAAATTCACCGAACGCGGCTGGGTGCAGGTGCGTGTTTCCCCCGATCCGACCGATCCGGCGCTGACGTTGGTCGAGGTCGCCGACAGCGGGATCGGCATGAGCGCGCAGACCCAAAGCCGGGTGTTCCAGAAATTCGTCCAGGCCGACAGCTCGATCTCCCGCCGGTTCGGCGGCACCGGCCTCGGCCTTGCCATCAGCCGGGAACTGACCGAACTGATGCGCGGCAGGCTCACACTGGAAAGCACGGAGGGCGCGGGCAGCGTGTTCCGGCTGGTGCTGCCGCTGGCCGATGCAGTCGCTGATGCGGCAGCCGAGGTGAAGGAGTTTGAACTTCCGCCCGCATCGCGCCCGCTTCATGTGCTGATCGCCGATGACAACCCGATCAACCAACGTTTGACGACCGCGTTGCTGGAAAGCGCCGGGCATACCGCGGCGGTGGCCGAGAATGGCCGGAAGGCGGTGGAAGCCGTCGGGCGCGCGCGTTTCGATATCATTCTGATGGATGTGCAGATGCCGGTTATGGACGGCATCCAGGCGACCGGTCTTATCCGAGCGATGCAGCCGCCGACACGGGACATTCCGATTGTAGCGCTGACGGCGGACGCGTTGCGGGGGGCGGAGGATCGCTATCGCAGCGTCGGGATGGACGGATATTTGAGCAAACCGTTATCGGCGAAGGCGCTTTTCGAGATGCTGAATGCGTTGGTATCCGACGGCCCACGCCGGCGATCCGCCGCCGACGGCGTGCCGGCGATCGATGCAGCGGTGATCGACTCGCTGCGGGTCTTCCTGAAACCGGATCAGTTCGAGACGTTGGTGAAGGAGACGTTGACCGACATCGAAGCCCGGATCGTTCGTCTGGGGGGCTGCCTGGATTTGGCCGATACCGGCGGTGCGGCGAAAGAGGCGCATGATCTGATCTCGGTATCAGGTAATTGCGGGCTGCGCGCCCTCAGCACCATCGCGCGCGAGATCGAGCATGCCTGCCGGAATGATCTGGCGGTGGAGGCGAACCAGTGTTTTGCGCGGATGCGTGCGATCGCGATCGACGCGGCTGTTGCCCTGACGGCGTGGCGAGATACTTCGGCCGCGTCGTAAGCGCTTTGGCCAGGCGGCTCTTTCCGAAGCGAGACCGGATGGTTACCCTGCCTGGCGGGCGCTCGCCACGTTTGTGGCTGGCGGTCCCGTAATGACAACACGAGGGAAACGTCATGTCCGAATCACTGCCGCTCGTTGCGCAGAAGGGATCCTACAAGATCGAGGTCGAGGCGGGGAAAACCTATTGGTGGTGTGCCTGCGGCAAGAGCGCCGCGCAGCCGTTCTGCGACGGATCGCATAAGGGGTCGGGGTTCGCGCCGGTGAAATTCGATGCCGACGGCGCCGGCATCGTGTCGTTCTGTGGGTGCAAGACCAGCGCCAGGGCGCCGCGCTGCGACGGGTCGCATAACAAACTGCCATAGGACGGATGGAACCTGAGCGGGCGGTCCGGTGATTGCCGCCTCAAGTTCCGGTCGGCCAACGGCGAAGCTGGTAAGCCCCGTCCCAGAACAGGTACTCGTACTGAGTTGACCGGATGAACGCCGTCATCATGCGGAGACGCACCGCGTCCGAAGCGCCGGCGGCGGCGCTGTCCGTCGCGGCGATCACCGCGCGGACGGCATTGCCGAACGCTTCGTCCGAATAGGTATCGATCCAGGCGCGGTAGCGGTTCTCCGGCGCGGCCTCGCGGGCGATGGTGTTGCCGACGTCCCAGTAGATCCAGAAGCAGGGCAGTACCGCCGCCATGAGCACTTCCCATGGCTCATGATAGGCGGTGGCGAGCAGAAAGCTGGTGTAGCCCAGACAGTCGGGCGAGGGTTCGGCTTGGGTTGCATCCGATCCGAATTGGCTGAGGTACTGGCCGTGCAACGCCTGCTCCACGGCGACGGCCTCCAGCGCGGATTCCGCGAACAGGCGCAGCGTCGCGCCGTCCGGTCCGCGCGCGCCGGCCATGGCCAGGACGCGGGCGTACTGGTCCAGGTATTGCGCATCCTGTTCGATATAGAATTGGAACCGAATGGGATCCAGCGTGCCGGCGGCGAGTTCGCGGTTGAACGGCAGGGCGTCGATCGCCGACCTGAGTTCGGTGGTCCGCTGCCAGGCATAATCACAAAAACCGGTCATGCGATGCTCTTGGATGCCATCTCGAAGGTGTTGCGCGACAGACCGGGCCGGTCGAGGATGCGTTGCAACTCCTGTTTCATCAGGTGTTGCCGGCCGGCATCGAAGCGCCGCCACTGGCCGAGCGGCGAGATCATTCTGGCGGCGACCTGCGGGTTGGCGGGATCGAGCTGGATGATGGTGTCCGCGTATAGCAGGTAGCCCGCGCCGGAGGCATCGTGGAACCGCACCTGGTTGCCGGCGAAACTACTGACCAAAGCGCGAATGCGGTTTGGATTGCGCAAATCGAAGTCCGGATGTGTTTTCAGTGCCTCCACCGCGCGCGGTGTGTCCGGCAGCGATGAAAACGCCTGGATTGCGAACCACTTGTCCAGCACGAGAGGATCATTGCGCCAGGCTGCATAGAACGCGGCCAGCGCCGCCGGGCGTTCCGGGCAGTCCACGCTGGCGAGGATGCTGAGCGCGGCCAAGACGTCCGTCATGTTCTGGGCGGCATCGAACTGCATCTTGGCGAGCCGGATCGCCGACGGATCGCCGCCCGCGACCAGGTAGCTCAGGCAGGTGTTGCGCAGGGATCGGCGGCCGATGGCGGGACCGTCGATGGTGTAACCACCGGTGTCGGCGAGTTTATCATACATTGCGCGTAAATCGCCCCCCAGCGCCTGGGCGATCGCGGCTCGTGCCTTGTCGCGGGCGGTGTGGATCGCATCGGCATCGACGACATCCATCTTGTCGGCGAGCGTTGCCTCCCCGGGTAACGCCAGCGCTTCGGCGGCGAAGGTGGGTTCCTGGCCCAGGGCCGATGCGGCGGCCTCGATGAGGGCCGGGTCAACCCCCGGTTCGCCGCCTTTCTGGATGATCGACACCATATCCAGCAACGCGGCGGCGGCGGATTGCTGGCCGGACTCCCAGCGCACAAAGGGATCCGTGTCATGCGCGGCGAGGAAACGCAGCCGGTCTTGCGAAAGACCTGACAGTTTTACCGGTGCCGAAAAATCCCGCAGCAGGGACGGCACGGGCGGACTGGCGACATCGACGAACTCGAAATGGTTTTCCGCCCGCGTTGCCAGCAGCACCCGCGTGCCGTGGACCGGATCCGGATCACCGTCCAGCCGGGTCGGGAGGTCCTGGCCGTTGCCGTCCAGCAGGCCCATGGCGATCGGAATGACGAGAGGATATTTGTCGGGTTGCCCAGGCGTCGGTTTGGTAGCCTGGCGAATGGTCAGGGAATAACGCTTTGTATTCGGATCGTATTTGTCCTCGATCGATACTTCCGGCGTGCCGGCCTGATGATACCACAGCTTGAAGTCGGTCAGGTCGACGCCCGAGGCATCGGCCATCGCCTGGACGAAATCGTCGATGGTCACGGCGTGGTTGTCATGGCGCTGGAAATACAGGTCCATGCCCTTGCGGAACGCGGCCTTGCCGATGATGGTGGCCATCATGCGGATCACCTCGGCGCCCTTGTTGTAGACCGTCGCGGTATA
>DATARX010000483.1:0-5827 GCA_036263955.1 Rhodopila sp. | reverse complement strand
GATTGTTGTGCTTCGCGAAGCACAACAATCACGTCTCCGTCGAGCCGTCCAATCCCGCGACCATTTTTGATACGTCCGGCGGGTGCCCGCCAGATCGCCACTATCGGACCCGTTGCGTAGTATCCGCAGCCGCCCGCCTCCATGCTTCCTTGTAAAGCGACGCGTAATGGATCACTTTAATAGGATCGAATAGGCCGAAACTGGCCGAAGTGCTATCGACGGCACATCGCCGTAGATTGCAGACAGCGCAAGGAGGAAGCATGTCAACAGAGAACAAATGCCCGGTGTCGGGCGGAGATCGCGGTCACCAGACCGTTCTGGCTCGGGTGAATCGCGACTGGTGGCCGAACCAGCTCAATATTCATCATCTCCACCAGAACTCGTCGCTACCCGATCCGATGGGTGAGGCGTTCAACTACGCCAAGGAATTCCAAAGCCTCGATCTCGATGCCGTGATCAAGGACCTCCACGCGTTGATGACGGACTCGCAGGCCTGGTGGCCCGCCGACTATGGCCAGTACGGGCCGTTCTTCATCCGCATGGCGTGGCACAGCGCGGGCACCTACCGCATCGGCGACGGCCGCGGCGGCGCATCCTCCGGCACCCAGCGCTTCGCCCCCCTCAACAGCTGGCCGGACAACGTCAGCCTCGACAAGGCCCGCCGCCTGCTCTGGCCGATCAAGCAGAAATACGGCCGGAAAATCTCCTGGGCCGACCTCATGGTTCTCGCCGGCAACGTCGCCCTCGACTCGATGGGCTTCAAAACCTTCGGTTTCGCCGGCGGCCGCGAAGACGTGTGGGAGCCCGAGGAAGACATCAACTGGGGCCCCGAACACACCTGGCTGGGCGACGAACGCTACCACGGCGACCGTCAACTCGAAGGGCCGCTCGGCGCCGTTCAGATGGGCCTGATCTACGTCAATCCGGAAGGACCCAACGGCAAGCCGGATCCGGTCGCCGCCGCGCGCGACATCCGCGAGACCTTCGCCCGCATGGCGATGAACGATGAGGAAACCGTCGCCCTCATCGCCGGCGGCCACACCTTCGGCAAATGCCACGGCGCCGCCGATCCCGGCCAGTATGTCGGTCCCGAACCCGAGGGCGCGCCGATCGAGCAGCAAGGCCTCGGCTGGAAAAACACCTTCGGCTCCGGCCGGGGCGTCCACACCATCAGCAGCGGGTTGGAGGGCGCATGGACCACCAGCCCGGCGAAGTGGGACAACAACTACCTGGAAAACCTGTTCCGTTATGAATGGGAACTGACAAAGAGCCCCGCCGGCGCGTTCCAGTGGACGCCCAAGGACCCATCCGCCGCCGGCACCGTACCCGATGCCCACGATCCGGCGAAGCGGCATGCCCCGATGATGCTCACCACCGACCTGGCCCTCCGCATGGACCCGGTCTATGAGCCGATCTCACGGCGCTTCCGGGAAAATCCGCAGGCCCTCGCAGACGCCTTCGCCAGGGCATGGTACAAGCTCACCCACCGCGACATGGGCCCTCGCGCGCGCTACCTGGGCCCGCTGGTCCCGGCGGAGCCGCTGCTGTGGCAGGATCCCGTTCCCGACGTCGATCATGACCTGATCGGGGAGCAGGACGTCGCCGCCCTGAAAGCGAAAATCCTCGCATCCGGCCTGTCCATCCCGCAACTGGTCTCGACCGCCTGGGCATCGGCGTCGACGTTCCGTGGCTCCGACAAGCGCGGCGGGGCGAACGGCGGCCGCATTCGCCTGGCCCCGCAGAAGGACTGGGACGTCAACCAGCCGGCTCAACTGGCCGAGGTTCTGCGGACGCTCGAACAGGTCCAGTCGGCGTTCAACGCCTCGCAGACCGGCCGGAAGCGGGTCTCGCTCGCCGACCTGGTCGTTCTCGGCGGTTGCGCGGCGGTCGAGGCCGCGGCAAAAAACGCCGGACACACCGTGACGGTTCCGTTCACCCCAGGCCGGACGGACGCCACGCAGGCGCAAACCGACGTCGACTCGTTCGCCGTGCTCGAACCCACCGCCGACGGGTTCCGCAACTATCTCCGCAGCGGACAGCGCCTGTCGGCTGAGGAACTCCTGGTGGATCGGGCGCAATTGTTGACCTTGACCGCCCCCCAGATGACCGTTCTGGTTGGCGGCCTGCGCGCCCTGAACGCCAATGCCGGACAGTCCAGGCACGGCGTCTTCACCAGAAACCCCGAGACGCTGACCAACGATTTCTTCGTCAACCTGCTCGACATGAATACGGAGTGGCAGGCGTCCGCCGCGTCCGAAGGCGTGTTCGAAGGCCGCGACCGTGCGACCAACGAAATCAAGTGGACCGGCACCCGCGTCGACCTCGTCTTCGGTTCGAACTCCCAACTCCGGGCCCTCGCCGAAGTCTACGCATCTGACGACTCCAAGGAAAAGTTCGTCAAAGACTTCGTCGCCGCCTGGACCAAGGTGATGAACCTGGATCGCTACGACCTCGCCTGATCGCGCTCGCCCAAATAACCTACAGTAGAGCCTGATAGCGTCGACTTGACACTATCAGGCTCTCAACCGCCACGCTGCGCCGTTCGGTTTATCGCTCACGGAGGCCAAGACAACCGCTGCTACCCGGGTCATCCCGCAAAAAGAACATAAGGGAGGACGTCAATGGCTGCGTTCATCGGCAGCAGGACAGAAGCAAACCTGCGACAGGCGTTTGCCACCGCCACGCTCGCCCATCGGCAATACAGCGCGATCGCCGAACAGGCCGACGCCGAGGGCAATCCCCATGCCGCCGCGGTGGCGCGCGCGATCGCCCAATCCAGGGCCCGTCAGGCCGAAGCGCACCTGGACCGGCTGGAACCATGCACCGACACCACCGGTTCGGCCTACAACGTCCGCCTGGCAATCATGGACCGATTGAACCCCTGCGCCGACGCCTATCCCGCGATGGCACGCACCGCCCGCCAGGAGGGATTCCCCGAGATCGCCGACTGGTTCGAAGTCCGCGCCAAAGCCGCGCGTTCCCACACCGCCCGGTTCCGCCGCGCGCTGGAGACAGGACTGTAGCCCGCCATTCACCCCACCCAATCGCAGGCGGAAATGCCGTCACGGCCGCGCGAGCCAGCACGCGAACGAGGGGACGTCCCGACCATCCGCCCCCGAACCGTTGGCGCGCAGATGGCCTGCACTGTCCCCGGCCATCACGGGGAGCGTTCCGACAGCTCAATCGTTCTGCCGCGTGGTATAGGGCCAGCCGCCTTTAATATCGTATCATACCATATGGATCGCCAACCCCGCGGGCGGATGCGCGGGATCGCCGATCGCGACGACGCCGACACCTGTGGCAGTCTTTTCGACCGCGAAGCCGTACTGTGTCGCATCATGCAGGCGCAGCGTATCAATGACCGCATTGCCTGCGAAAATCGACAGCATGTCATTCTTGAACGTGTAGCTATCCGCCGTTGCCAGGCCCTCCAGGTCGACGCGCCCCTGGACCAGCGTCACGCTGCCCTGGAACGCCGTCGGTTTGTCCAGTTGCAGCACCAAACCGGCATTGCCGCCATGCGCGGCGTCGGACATCGTGATCGCCTGGCCGTAACCAACCGACCCGGAGAATTCGAGCGTCGCCGGATGCCCGGCATAACTGTCCTTCAACCCCATCCCAAACGACCCGACGCCAACAACATCCGCATTGACCGTCGTATGCCCCGAGTCGACCTCGCTCGCCTGATTGTCGAACGAAGCATGCGCGCCGCCATTGACCACAACGTCGCCGCCGTAATCGTGATTGCCAAGCGCATGAACGTAAATGTCGCCGACCCAAGTGGAATTCGCCGCCAGGTTGACGGTCCCCCCACTACCGGCCCCGACACTATAGTGGAACGTATCGGATCGACGCAGGTTGACGACAGGGTCGATGGAACCAAAGACGAAACCATTGGCCTGCAAATTTAATGTGGCGTTCGATAGGTTGAACGTCACCCGCGCACCGGTGCCGTAAGGGTCGAGGTATTCGGACAAAGCCGCGCCCTGCGACAGGTTCACCGTTATGGGACCGAGATAGGGAAACGGCCCACCCAAATCCAGCATCAATGGGTCGCCGGCCAGGTCACCCCCGGCGATGTTGATGGTTCCGGCCGCAATCGTCAGGCTATCACCCGCTTGAGGCACACCGGTCGGGGACCAGTCCTTCGGATTCGATGCTTTATTGTTCCCGCCGCCGATCCATGCAAGTTGGGCCATGTGATGCGCCTCCCGGCTATTTCTAGGCCAGCCCAACAGCCAACCAAAATCGAATCATCTTGATAGGACCTCAGCGATAATCACACTGTCGAGACAGGAGCAGCCCAGCCACCACCCACGCCGGACCCGGGCCACACGCCAACCCGCGCGCCCCCACGCGCAAGGTCACGCAATCCGCCCCGGCCAGCCGCAACGCCGACCGGTTCGCTCGGTCGGGCTGTGAACCACTTCATAGGGCAGGTCCGCCCGCCGGTACACCATCCGCCCCACCGAGCGCAAAAGCGCACGCATAGGGCAGGTCGACAGGACTCACGCCGTCAAGCGCCCCCGGCGATTCAAGTTGCGCTCGGAACCAGTCGGTCCAGGGAGCGACAATCATGGACTCACGATACGCAACAGCAACGGAGGAGCTCGACCTCCAGACTGCGGTCACCACCCCATCCACCCAGGACGCGCAGGGAAGCGCCTTCAGCCAGGCCGATTTCGCGGGCTGGAAGGACCACAGCGCGCCGAACGAAAAGCTCTACGCCCGCACCCTCGGTCCCGAAACGGCCGGGATCGTCGTCGATCCCCGAGGCGACGACAGCAACCCGCAACGCCGCGACGCTGGCACCCCCAACCGCAACGCCTTCGATGCGATCGAACGCCTCGATCGGAACGGCGGCCATCCCGGCGCCACCGCCGATCCGGCCCCGGCCGGCGACGTTGCCTTCTTCATGCGCGCCATTGACCAGGCCGAGGTCCCGGCCACGCGTCCACTGGTTATTTGGAAGCCGATCGTAACGGCATTGCCCTTGGGCGTTCTGCTTTATGCGGCGATCGGTTACCTCGGATGGTTGATCTGGCATAGCCACCTCTGATCGCCGCGCCGGCCCCTGCCGTTCCCGATCGGCGAACGTCTTCCAACGCAGGACTGCCCGCGTTCGGCAACGCAGCGCCGAAGCCGGCCTGGCCAACGCCCAGGTGCTGGTATCCGACGCCGCCAGCCACGCCTTCGCCCCCGCCGCGGCCGATCTGCTGTTCTCCCGCTTCGGCGTGATGGTCTTCGCCGACCCGGCCGCCGCCTTCGCCAACCTGCGCACCGCCATCCGCCCCGGCGGCCGCCTGCCGTTCGCCTGCTGGCGCCCGATCGAGCAGAACGCCTGGTTCTCCGTCCCCCTCGCCGCCGCCGGCCACCTGCTGCCGCCATCACCCCCAGCGGAGCCGGACGCACCCGGCCCCTTCGCCTTCGCCGATCCGGACCGCGTGCGCCGCATCCTGACCACCGCCGGCTGGACCGATTTTTCCGCCACCCGCCACGACGTGCCGATCCGCATCGCCGGCCCCGGCGGCCTGCAGGAGGCAGCCGCGTTCGCCACCCGCGTCGGCGCCCTGGCCCGCGGCCTGTCCGAGGCCGAACCGGAGGTGAAAGCCCGCGCCGCCCAAGCCATCGCCGAGGCGCTGCGCCCCTTCGATGGCCCGGACGGTATCACCCTGACGGGTTCGGTGTGGCTGGTATCGGCGAAGAACTGATGAGGGCCGGGGTGGGCGAGCGACTGGCGTTTCGTCACAGATTGCCACGGGGTCGCGACTCCGGATTGTACGCCGTTCTGGTATCGAACCGGATAGTGCGTGACGAAATCCAATGG
>DATARX010000451.1:0-7477 GCA_036263955.1 Rhodopila sp. | reverse complement strand
CCCTTCGCGGCGAGCAGGTCGCTTGCGGCGGTGGTGATCGCCATCTCCGACCCCGTGGCGATCAGCACCACATCCGGGGTGCCGTCCACATCGGCCAGCACGTAGCCGCCGCGGGACGCCGCGGCCGCACGGTCCAGGCCGCCACCGTGCTGCGGGCAGTTCTGCCGCGACAGCAGCAGCGCGCTGGGGCCGTCGGCGCGCTCGATGGCGCAGCGCCACGCGACCGCGGTTTCCAGCATGTCGCACGGGCGCCAGACGTCCAGGCCGGGGATCAGCCGCAAGGACGCGGCGTGCTCGACCGGCTGGTGGGTCGGGCCGTCCTCGCCCAGGCCGATGCTGTCATGGGTCAGCACCAGGATCGAGCGCAGCTTCATCAGCGCGGCCAGGCGAATGGCATTGCGGGCGTAGTCGGCGAACACCAGGAAAGTGCCGCCGAACGGGATGAAGCCGCCATGCAGCGCGACGCCGTTCAGCATCGCCGTCATGCCGAACTCGCGGACGCCGTAGTGCAGGTAGTTGCCTTGCTTGCCGTGCTCGATGCTGACGCAGCCCTTCCAGTTGGTCAGGTTGGAGCCGGTGAGGTCGGCCGATCCGCCGAAGAACTCCGGCAGGATGGGGGCGAAGGCGGTGATGGCGTTCTGTGACGCCTTGCGGGTGGCGATGGCATCGGTCAGCGCGGCAGCCTGGGTGATGACGGCATCGGCCTTGGCGGCGAAGTCGGCGGGCAGGGCGCCGGCGGCGCGGCGGCGGAATTCGGCGGCCTCGGCGGGGAAGGCGGCGGCGTAGGCGGCAAATTTTTCCTCCCAGGCGGCCTGGCGGGCGGCGCCGGCTTTGGTCGCATCCCAGGCGGATTTGATCTCGGCGGGGATTTCGAACGGCGGATAGGACCAGCCCAAAGCGGCTCGGGTTGCCGCGACTTCGGCGGCACCGAGTGCGGCGCCGTGCGATTCGTGGGTGCCGGCGAGCTTGGGGGCGCCGTAGCCGATGACGGTTTTGCAGCAGACCAGGGTGGGGCGGCCGCAGGGGGTAACGGCCTCGGCCACCGCAGCGGCGACCGCCTCGCTGTCCAGGCCGTCGACGTCGCGGATCACGCGCCAGCCATAGGCTTCGAAGCGGGCGGGCGTGTTGTCGTTGAACCAGCCGTCGACGTGACCGTCGATGGAGATGCCGTTGTCGTCGTAGAAGACGATCAGTTTCTCCAGCTTCATGGAGCCGGCGAGGGAGCAGGCCTCATGGGAGATGCCTTCCATCAGGCAGCCGTCGCCGCAGAATACGAAGGTGCGGTGGTCGACGATGGCGTGCTCGCCACGGTTGAAGGCGTGGGCCAGTTGCTGTTCGGCCAGGGCCATGCCGACGGCGGTGGCGAGGCCTTGCCCGAGCGGGCCGGTGGTGGTCTCGACGCCGGGGGTGAGGCCGTGTTCGGGGTGGCCGGGGGTCTTGGAGTGAAGCTGGCGGAAGCGCTTCAGTTCATCGATCGGCAGGTCGTAGCCGGTGAGGTGCAGCAACCCATACAGCAGCATGGAGCCGTGGCCGTTGGACAGCACGAAGCGGTCGCGATTCGGCCATGACGGATCGGCGGGGTTGTGGCGCAGGTGGTGGCGCCAGACGACTTCGGCGATGTCGGCCATGCCCATCGGCATGCCGGGGTGGCCGGACTTGGCTTGCTCCACCGCGTCGATGGCCAGGAAGCGCAGGGCGTTCGCCAACTCGCGGCGGGCGGCAACCGTGGTGACGGCGTCCATTGTAGTCTCCTTCGTTCGGATGGCGGTTTGTAGCAGGTGCCTTGGCAAAGGCCAGGGTGAGTGCGCACGCGAGCGAAGGGCTGCCCTGGACCCGCCACCCGCATCTTTTCGCCCATCCGCGACGGTGCCGTCCGGTGATGAACATTGACCGTCGCGCACCGCGTTGACACCGCCATCGCGGATCATTGCAGCTCGAAATATTCCAGGGGACCTTCGCCCTGGCGTGGCGGTTGCCCGGGCAACGTAAGCGTTATCGGGCTCACGAAGCGGGAATACCAAGGCTTTTTGCCCAGGATCGCCGCGGCGATGTTCACGACGAACGATTGATCCGCAAGAAGATTGCCGGACGTCAGGAGGTGGTCCGAAATCTTGAAGTCGGCCCGGGTTCCATCAGCGGTGGCGAAGGCGATCCCCGAGGGGATGGGGCGCTCATGTTTCGGATCGGGATGGCGTACCAGGCCGCCCTCCTGCACCGATACGGCAGACCCGTATGCATTGACCTGCACCTGATGGTCATCAGCGACGAAGAACAGTGGGATACGGGTCCCGCCGACAGCGTCCTTGCCGTGGATCTCGGAGGCGATGATCGTGTGGCCGCCGCTGAGCCCGCGTCCCCACCACCAGTTGTCGAACAGGTCGGCTGGTGAAACGTTGCCCCAGTTGTGGTCGTGGTAGCCACTGCCGGTGACCTGCCGGGTCACGCCGTCTTCGGTCAGCGTCCCGGTGACAGCGCCCTCCGGCACGGCGACGAGCCACGCGAAGAACGTGTCGCCGGCCTCGATATAGCCGGTTGCGGGGCGGTAGGACGCGACCCTTCGGTGCAGCACCAGATCGCAACCCACGCCACCGGTTTCGGCGGCGTCCACATGGATGAGGTAGGTTTGCAGGTCGCCCTTGAAGCTATGGGGGCCGATCTGGATGTTGGCGTGATCGGTCGAAAACGTTCCCGGGTCGTCGAAGGTCCGCATGATGCGCCGGGTCGGCTTTCCTGGCGGCGTCAGTTCGATGTCCACGGCCCGCCGGTGCGATCCGTAGAGCCAGTTGTCGCCGAACCAGACCACCACCACGGTCCCGTCGTCGAGCAACCCGTCGAAATACCACCACTCGAAATATTTCGACGATCTCGGCGTGCGCCGTCCGTCTTCCCGGACCGCGATCTGCTGCCCGAGACCAAGCGCCCTGAAGTCCGCGGGCGCTGCCGCCAGGTGAAGCCTGGCGTCGGCCGGAACCGGCGTCGAACATGAACTGCACGCCAGGGCGAGCACGCCGAACGCGACACCCATGACCTTGGCGTGTGATCGCCTCCGGTTGAAGCGATCACACGCCGGTTCTCTTTGTTTGGGAGGGCGATTCACGCCTGAGGTCGGCGCAACCTCAAACGATCGCGCTCTGGATCGGCTGGAATTCGTCAAGGTCAACTCCGTGCATAATACACAGAAATGCCTATGCCGGCCCTAGTGACCTGTCAACGACTTTCGTGCATAATACACGGATGAGCCAATGGTGCGACGAACTTCATGCCGTGTTCCTGCAGTTGAACGGCTACATGAACCGGCCCGATCTCGACGCTGCCTTCCTTGCGCTGGCGGACGTCAAGCTGGACCGCGCGCTGTATCCTTTGCTTCTGCGGATTGGCTATGCCGAACCGATCGGCGTCGTGGACCTCGCCGGCCTGGTTGGCCGCGATCATTCGACCGTCAGCCGACAGGTCGCCAAGCTGGAGGCGCTGGGCCTGGTTGAGCGGCATGTGGCGGCGGACGACCAGCGCATCCGGCTGCTGAAGCCATCGGCGGCGGGGCGGAAAATGCTGACGACATTTTCAGATGTGCGTCGTCGATTCCTGGATGAGCAACTTGGCGACTGGACCATCGAGGACCGCAAGCTGATGCTCGATCTCCTGCAGCGCTTCTGTGCCAAAATAGGCGAGGTCAGCATGATCTGGACGGCGGCCGCGGCTGGAAAACCCGCCGTTCCGGCTGTGAAAGGCTAGCCTGTCCGGTTCTTCATCCGCCTGTGGCGAAAACGCTGAAAGGAACTGCCCGTATCGGCGTTGGCCGCGATCGCCCATTAAATTTGCGACGATTTCGGCAAGCCTGCGACGATACCCGCAAACTTGCGACGATCCTGGCAAACTTGCGACGATACCCGCAAACTTGCGACGGTTCTGGCCGCTTGGAACCGATAAACGGATCGCGAAGGCTCCGCCTTTGGCGGGACCCCGGGGGCTACAAGCGGGCAGCGCCCCGCGATCGTGCTTCATTTATCAGTGGGTTCGCGTCTATAGTTCGCGTCACGCGGCAAGCAGGTAAGCAGGATCAATGGCCACGCGCTCATCCACGATAGAACCCCGTAAATTCGCCTCGCCCGCCCTGAAGGCCCTGATGAGCCAGCGCAGCGCGGAGTTTGGCGGCCTGCTGCTGGGGCTGTTCGGGCTGGCGATCCTGGTGGCGCTGGCGACCTACGATCCGCGCGATCCGTCGCTGAACACGGCGACGTCACGGCACGTCACCAACATGGCGGGGGCGGCCGGGGCGATGCTGGCCGACATCCTGCTGCAGGGGTTTGGAGTCGTGGCGGTGCTGCCCGGGATCGCCATGCTGACCTGGTGCTGGCGAATCGCATCGCGGCGCGGGCTGGGCAGCTTCGGCGGGCGAATCGCGGCGCTGCTGGCGGCGATGCCGCTGCTGGCCGCCGCCATCGCGGCCGTGCCGGTGCCGCAGCGGGTCACGCCCTGGCCGGTGATGGCGGGGCTGGGCGGCTCGATCGGGCAGATCATCGCGCAGGCCGAAATGGGTGCGGGCCACGGGTTGTTCGGAATTGTCGGCGCGGCGTCGATCTGGCTGCTTAGTGTCGCCCTGGCGCTGGTGCTGGGCTTGCTGTCGTTGGGGCTGTCACGGTCGGAATGGCGCAGCGCGGGACATGCCGCCGGAGTCGCGGCGCGGTTTTCGGTGTCCGCCGGCGGGGGCGCCGTGGGGGCGCTGTCGCGCGGGGCCGGCGGGGTCGGCAACGCCTCCGGCTGGCTGGTCAACCTGGTCAACCGCGGGCCGGGACTGGAGCCGGATGAGCCGCCCGCGTCGCCGGTTCGTGTCCGGCCGGTGGTGCGGCAGGAGATCGCCGACGAGTCGATGCTGCCTGATCCGGTTGCGCCGGCGCAAACCTCCGTGCCGGCGATCCTGGTGCGCGGACCGAAACAGGCGCCCGCCGCGCCCACGCTGCAGCGCAAGCCGCAGCAGCAGAACCTGCCGCTGCCGGAGGCGGGCTGGAACTTCCCGCCGCTGGACCTGCTGAAGCCGCCACCGCCGCGCGCCAGCACCGGCCCCAGCGAGGATGCGCTGCAGGCGAACGCTCGGCTGTTGGAAACGGTGCTGTCCGATTACGGCGTGTCGGGTGAAATCGTGGAGATCCGGCCGGGTCCGGTGGTGACGCTGTATGAACTGGTGCCGGCACCCGGTATTCGCAGTGCCCGGGTGATCGGCCTGGCGGACGACGTGGCGCGCAGCCTGTCGGTGACGGCGGTGCGTATCGCCACCGTGCCGGGGCGCAACGTGATCGGCATCGAGGTGCCGAACAGCAAGCGGGAGACGGTGTTCCTCAGCGAGATCATGTCCAGCGACGAGGTGACGAAATCGTCCGGCCGGCTGTCGCTGGCGTTGGGCAAGGATATCAGCGGCAAGGCGATTGTGGCGGACCTGGCGCGCATGCCTCACCTGATGATCGCCGGCACCACGGGTTCGGGTAAATCGGTTGGCGTCAACGCGATGATCCTGTCGCTGCTGTATCGCATGTCGCCCGATCAGTGCCGGTTGATCCTGATCGATCCGAAGATGCTGGAGTTATCGATCTACGAGGGGATTCCGCATCTGATGGCGCCGGTGGTGACGGAGCCGGCGAAGGCGGTGACGGCGCTGAAATGGACCGTGCGGGAGATGGAGCGGCGGTATCGCGCGATGTCCCAGCTTGGGGTGCGCAATGTCGGCGGCTTCAACGACCGCGTCGCGGAGGCGCGCGCCAAGGGTGAGGTGGTGACCCGCAAGGTGCAGACCGGGTTCGATCCTGATACCGGCCGCCCGACGTTCGAGGAACAGCCGCTGGCGCTGGAACCGCTGCCGTTCATCGTCGTGGTGGTCGATGAGATGGCCGACCTGATGATGGTGGCCGGCAAGGAGATCGAGCAGGCGGTGCAGCGGCTGGCGCAGATGGCGCGCGCGGCGGGGATCCATGTGATCATGGCGACGCAGCGGCCGTCGGTGGACGTGATCACCGGCACGATCAAGGCCAACTTCCCGACGCGCATCAGCTTCCAGGTGATTTCGAAATTCGACAGCCGGACGATCCTGGGCGAGCAGGGGGCGGAACAACTGCTGGGCCAGGGCGACATGCTCTACATGCAGGGCGGCGGGCGGATTACCCGCGTGCACGGCCCGTTCGTTTCGGATGACGAGGTCGAGAAGGTGGTGGCGTTCCTGCGCGAACAGGGCGAGCCGGCGTACCTGGACGACGTCACCGAACCGGTGGAGGGCAATGGCGGCGGCGGCGACGCCGACCCGATGCTGTCCGGCATCGCCGGGGCCGGCGACAGCGACAAAAGCCTGTTCGACCAGGCGGTTGCGGTGGTGGCGCGCGAGGGAAAAGCGTCGACCTCGTTCATCCAGCGGCACCTGAACATCGGCTACAACAAGGCGGCCAAGCTGATCGAGCAGATGGAGAAGGAAGGCATCGTCGGCGCGGCGAACCACGTTGGCAAGCGCGAGATCCTGGTGCGGCGGACCAACGACGATATGGATTGCTGAGGACGCTATCGCACGCGGGCGTAGCTGAAGCAGTCCCTGGGCTCGTTGCCCATGCTGGGGTGGATCAGGTAGCGGCGCAGCAGGCCCTCTCGGATCAGGCCGGATTTTTCCATCACGCGGGCGGAGCCGATGTTTTCGATGTCGCAGACCGCGCTGATTCGGAAGATGGAGGGTTGCGACAGGCCCCAGCGGACGATCTCGGTCAGGGCCTCGGTCATCAGGCCCTGGCCCCACCAGGCGCGGGCCAGCACGTAGCCGAATTCCAGCCGGTGGCGGTCGGCCTGGCGCAGGTCGAGGCCGCCGCGGATCACGCTGTCCTTCCGGCCCTGCAGGACATAGGTCCTGGCGCGATGCGGAGGGGTGTCGAGGCAACTGCGGATGTAGGCCTCGAAATCGCGGCGGGTGCGGTCGGGGCGCCAGATCAGGAACCGCGTGACCTCCGGATTCCGAGCGTAGGCGGCGAAGATGGGGCCGGCGTCGGCCATGGCGATGGGGCGGAGGAACAGGCGCGCCGTGCGGAAGGATTCGGGCAGCATGCGCGGTCTATGGCGTGGTTCGATGCGGAGATAAAGCGTTTGGTGGCGCGAGAGATTTCCTGGGTCCGGTGGAAGCAGGCGCTCGTTGCCGAGGCGGTGGGGCGCTGGTCGGTCCGTGCCTGTTGGTGATTCCGAAAAATTTGCACGGAGAGGGCGGAGCCACGAAGCGCACAGGCGTTCAGGTACTTCTTAAGCGTTCAGGCCTGATTATGCCGTTGAGCCACATGCCGCCGTTGCCCCACGTGGATCGACCGCGCCGCGACGGATTGGCCGCTTGGGTCAGCGTCGCGTGGCGGGCGCCTGACTTGTTCTATGGGGTGTAGGGCTCGATCGGCTTGCGGGTCATCAAGTAGGTGATCACGGCGCCGGCCAGCGGCAGCAGGCCGGCGACGACGAAGGCGCGGTCGTA
>DATARX010000420.1:0-3298 GCA_036263955.1 Rhodopila sp. | reverse complement strand
GGTTTTCGGGCTTGCGGCCGATCCCCCAACCGGCTAGGAAGCCCGCCTTCGCACCGACGGATGGGCGCGTAGCTCAGCGGTAGAGCATCGCCTTCACACGGCGGGGGTCACAGGTTCAATCCCTGTCGCGCCCACCATCCGTTTCCATCGCCGGCTCTGCCCAACCAAAGCGGCTCGTGACAGCCGCGACCATGGCCGGGAATCACCGGTCGGCACCGGCCAGCGATCGTCTTGCGCGCGAATCAAATCCCGTCGTTGCTATGCCTCACCGCGACGAACGAGACCTCTCCCAGCCGACGCCTTTATCCCGCCAGCCTGACCGCGACCTGAACAAGGTCCAGGTCAGAGTCGCGCCCGCCGATGATCGACAGGCCGACCGGCGCGCCATCGACCGTTGCACCGGGAATACTGATTTGCGGAACGCCCGTCAGGCCACCATGGCTCGTCAGGCAACTGATCCGCTCCCGCATTGGCGCCAGCACGCTGCTCGGCAACCCCTTGAGCGGGGCCGGGAACGGCGTCGTCGGCAGGCACAGGATGGTCCCCGGCGGCAACAGATGCCGCAGCCGCGCCCGTGCCTCGATCCGCATCAATGACGCTGCGTTTCGCTCCGCATCGGACAGCATCGAACCGAACACCAGCGCCCGCGCCACACCGAACGCCATGCGCGGATTGCACGTATCGAGCCACGGCTCGAACGTCTTCCACGACTCGCTGCTCTGCAGCACGCGCTGCGCCCGTTGCCACACCGACAACCCCTGCGGCGCCATCGTCACGTCCTGCCGCGACCCGATCAAGGCCGCCAGCCGGTCCACCATCGGTGCCAGGGCCTGCTGCACATCCTCGTCCGCGAAGCCGAATGCATCGGTCGCCACCAGCAACGACGTCGGCAGCAAAGCCGGCAGATCGGCACCACATAGAACCTGGCCAACCCGCGCCAAGGTGCCCGCATCGCGGGCAAACCAGCCGCACGTGTCGGCGCTGGGGGATTGCACCGTAATGCCGGAGAAATCGATCCGCCCATGCGTCGGCCGGATGCCATGCAGGCCGCAGAAGCTGGCCGGCACCCGCACCGATCCCCCGCTATCGGTGCCCAGCGCGAAATCGCACAGGCCGGCGGCAACGGCGGAGGCCGATCCGCTGGACGAGCCGCCCGGAACGTGATCCGGTGCCGCCGGGTTCAGCGGCGTGCCGTCATGCGCGTTCTCCCCCAAAATCCCGAGCGAGACCTCATCGGTGATGGTTTTGCCGATGACCGAAGCCCCGGCTTCCAGCAGGCGCTGTACCACCCAGGCATGTTCAGTTGGTGTCGGATAGACCCGCGGCCAGTCGGGATTGCCGCCGCCGGTGGGCACCCCGGCAACGTCGATCAGGTCTTTCACGGCAAAGCCAAACCCGGCCAGCGGACCGGCCGCGGCACCGGCCACGCTACAGCGCGGCCCTGGGACGAACGCGTTCATCGGACTCTCCTATCCTGCCGGTCGCACCCGACACCACGGCGAACCGGGCCTAATCATACGGACGTTTCGGATCGGAGAAAATCTCCGTCGTTCACCAGTTTGGCGTTGCCCCGCCGCGATTTCGCCGACCGATGGTCGACCTGGCCCAACCGAACGCTGCCCTGATCGGTCGCGTGCCTTCGCGCCGACCCGCCGCCCTGACCGGTCGAGTGCCTTCGCGCCGACCCGCCGCCCTGGTCGGTCGCGTGCCTTCGCGCCGACCCGCCGATCGGATCGGCGTCCCCGAAACTCAGTTGCCCGCGTCACGGGCGGACCGCGCCGCGGGCGACATGAAGCCACGACGGCCGAATTCGGCCTACCTGTGCGTCCGGGGGAATCCCCACAACAGGCACGCGGCAAAGCGCTGGCGGTTGTCCGACGCGATGCCGAGACTATGGCGTATCTCGGTCAGGGCCGCGGTCTCGGGTGCGCTGACATTACCGTCGGCGCCGGCAATCCGCTCCGCCGCATGCAGGATGATCGACGTGCGCGGCGTACCCGCCACAACGCAAAGTTCCTGCAGGAATTCCGCGCCCTGATGCGGGCCGCGCTGCAATCGACGGATCCTGTCGTCGAACAGCGCCAGTACATTCCATCGTCGAACCGCGTCAGGTGTCAGGTATCGTTGCGCACAGACGCCAAATTCGCGCCGCTCAGCCGGATCCAGCCGCCCATCCGCGTACGCCACGGTTGCCGCGGCAGTCGCCAGCGATTGAATGAAATCGGCCGTAAACATTGGTTTCATCTGAAATAGCGATCTGTCGGGCCGCGTGGCGGCAACGCCATTGCAGCGAGCATGGCATTCACTCCTGATGCGCGCGGGAAGAGCGGGGAATATTGTGGTTCATGTGGAAGAAATTCTCCGGATCGTATTTTGCCTTGATCTCCTGCAATCGTTGAAAGTTCACGCCATAGGCCGCGGCAATCGCATCACCTTGCTCATCATCCCCCAGATAGTTGACATACCGGTTCGAGCCGACGAACCGGTTCATTGCGCTATAGGTATCCCGAGCCCAGTGAATACAGGCCTGGTTATCTTTTGGATCTGTCCACTCTGAAAGCACGAGCAAATTGTACCCCGCCGCTCGGTGCGGGAACGCTGTGTCGGTGACGCCGACGCGCGTCACCGCGCCGTGGAAGTGCTCAAGCAGAAGCTGTCCCATCGGCGTTGGACATTCCGCGAAGCAATCGATCATCGTGCGAATCGCCTCGTCGCCCAGGCTGGCCAGAAAGCTGGACTTCCAGTAATTCAGCGCGCCCTTCGGATAGGCACCGTCCAGCATCGTGTTCATCGTCGTGTAGGGGATCGGCCCAATGGCATCCATGACCGGCGCGCCGAACCGTTTGATCGGCTGTACTGCGCGCTCGCCGTCCGCGGGCGAGCCGCAGTGGCACACCACCATGGCCACCAGCTTGGTACCAGGATCATGCGGCGCATGAAGCAGGCCGCCGAATATCATGAATTCGTCCGGCAGCGATGCGGTAACGTCGCGAAAGTAACGAAGCACATCCCAGGCCGCACTGAACGGATAGGCGATCACGCCCCCGGTAACGATGGGCCCAAGCGGATGCAGGCGATAGGTCAGGGACCCCGCCACCCCGAAGTTGCCGCCACCGCCGCGCAGCGCCCAGAACAGATCCGGATGCTCATCGTGACGGGCGGTCACCACCCGGCCATCGGCCAGCACCACATCGGCCGAAACCAGATTGTCGAGCGCCAGGGCGTGCTTGCCCATCAGCCATCCCAGCCCGCCGCCAAGGGTCAGGCCGCCGATGCCGGTCGTCGAGACCACGCCGCC
>DATARX010000394.1:0-7168 GCA_036263955.1 Rhodopila sp. | reverse complement strand
TGGCAGCCGTTGGGATAGGCGAAGGGCGGGCTGTCGGCGACATGTGACACCGACAGGGTCTGCGGCACGCCGTCCGGCAGGGTCACGGCGCCGGTGCGGATTTGTTCCGCCAGTTCCATGATGCCGATGGCGCGATCGGTGCCGGCGATGCGGAACTGGCCGCCGCCCCTATTCCGGAGGCTGGGAACGATCTCGAACTCGATGTCGGCTTCGGCGGCTTCCAGCACGTGGGCGGCGATCTTGCGACCCGCTTCGCGCACTTTCTCGGCGCCCTCGATGATCGCGGTGCCGCTGGCCATCAGCGATTTCGAACCACCGGTGCCGCCGCCGGCAAGCAGTTCGTCGGAATCACCTTGCATCAGGTTGATCTTTTCGAACGGGATGCCGAGACGCGAGGCCAGCACCTGGGCAAACGCCGAGGCATGGCCCTGGCCGTAGTCCAGCGTGCCGGTGATGATCGTTACGGTGCCGTCGGCCTCGAACCGGATGCCGCCCATTTCCGGGGCCGGCGGGCCGGTGACCTCCAGATACTGGCCGATGCCGCGGCCACGCAGCTTACCGCGTTCGGAACTGGCCTTCTTGCGCGCGGGAAAGCCGTTCCAGTCGGCGGCGGCGAGCGCCTTTTCCAGCACCGTGGGGAAATCGCCGCTGTCGTAGGTGGTGCCGGCGGGCGTCTTGTAAGGCAGAGCGTCGGGCTGGATGTGGTTACGGCGGCGGATGTCGATGGGATCGATGCCCATCTCCCGCGCGGCGGTGTCCAGCAGGCGCTCGATATAATAGTTGCCTTCGGGACGGCCGGCGCCGCGATACGGACCGACGGGGCTGGTGTTGGTGAAGACCGCTTTGGAAATCACCTCCTGCAATGGGGTCGCATAGACGCCGATGGTGTTACGGACGATGTTGCCGGTGGGCTGCAGGACGGTGCCGTTCGACAGGTAGGCGCCGATGTTGCCGTAGCCGGTCACGCGCAATGCGAGGATCTTGCCACTGGCATCGAGCGCGATCTCCTGCTCCATATCATGGTCGCGACCGTGACTGTCGGACAGGAAGCTTTCGCCGCGTTCGTCGGTCCATTTCACCGGGCGACCGAGCAGACGGGCGGCGTAGAGGATGGCGGGGTATTCGGGGTAGCAGGAGGCTTTCATGCCGAACGATCCGCCGACATTGCCTGTCAGCACGCGGATCTTTTCCACCGGCGCCTTGAGCGGACCCATCAGCAGCTGGCGCATGTTGAACACGCCCTGGCAGCCGAGGCGCAGAACCCAGCGGCTGGTTTCGGAATCGTATTCGCCGATGGCGGAGCGCGGCTCCATCGGGCAGACGACGACGCGGCTGTTGCGGATTTTCAGTCGTGTGACATGGGCGGCCTTGGCGAAGGCCTCGGCCACCGCGGCGGCGTCGCCATGATGGAAGTCGAGGATGATGTTGTTCGGCGTGGCGTCATGCACCAGCGCCGCGCCGGGGGCGACGGCCGAAGCGGCGTCGGTGACCGCCGGTAGCGTATCGATATCGACCATGACGGCTTCGGCGGCGTCCTTCGCCTGCTTCGCGGTTTCCGCCACCACGATTGCCACCGGGTCGCCGACGAAGCGGACCTTGTCGGTGGTCAGGATCGGCTGCACCGGTTTCGGCATGTCGGAACCATCGCGCATCTTGAACGCCATGCCGGACGGCATGTTGCCCATTCCGCCGTCGATCAGATCCTGGCCGGTCAGCACGGACAGCACGCCCGGCATCGCCTTGGCGGTTGCGGTATCGATCGAACGAATGTGCCCGTGCGCCGATGTCGAACGCACCATGACCGCATAGGCCTGGCCGGGAAGATTGAGATCGTCCGAATAGCGGCCTTCGCCCCGGAGCAGGACGGGATCTTCCTTGCGGGGGACCGGCTGGCCAACGGCGTATCGCTCCTCGGCGAATTGGGTCAGGTCCACTTGTCCGTTCATACGTTCATCCTTCCGGCCGTTGTGCTATGCAACATGCCGCCAGATTGCCGGACGGGCAACCCTGTTCCCCGATCCGGTCGCTGGCCGGTCGGGCGCGGAAATGCCAGTATGAAGACAACGGATGATGGAGACTTTGGATGCCCACCTACGATTATGAATGCGCGGACTGCGGACCGTTCACCGAGGTTCGGCCGATGGCGGAGTTCGACCGGCCGCAGCCTTGCCCCGATTGCGCGCAACCGGCGCCGCGGCTGTTGACCGCGCCCGCGCTGGGTGGCGGCGCGCAGGAGGCTGTCGTAACGCCGACCCGGCCGCATCCCGGCGGTTGCGGCTGCTGCGCGCCGCGACGGCTGTCGGCGGAGGCAGTGTAGGCGGTTTCCCCGCGCTCGGCTCACGAACGCGTGTATTTGCGATTTACCTGTGAATTAGGATCAAAGTCATTACCGCTTCGCTCGTCCACAGTGTGCGATTGGTAAATTCGGCAGAGCACGCCAGTGAAACGCCATCCCCCGTTGCGATGCCCCCCACCCGCTGATACCCCCCAGGCCGCTCGGCGCCGGGTGTTTGGTTTCATACACAACGGGATGGAGGACATTCTATGTCCGGTTCAACCACTAATGGTAACGTCATTGGTTCTGGATCAGATTCGATTACGCTGAATATGGCGGAAGACCAGGCCGCGTGTGCCGACGCGGAATTCACCGTGAATGTTGACGGGCAACAGATCGGCGGGGTGCAGACCGTTACGGCATCGCAGTCCGCTGGGCAAACCGAACCCTTTACCTTCGAGGGCAACTGGGCGCCGGGAACTCACGACGTCACCGTTACGTTCGCCAACAACTTCATCTATCCCGGGGCGACCGCGGACCGGAATTTGTATGTCGATGGCGTAACATACGACGGGCAGTCGGTCTCCAGCGCGACGACGCCGGTGTATCAGTCGCCGTTGTTTCCGCCGAACTCGACGGTGGGCAACGTCTACGGCAATGCGGAATTCAGCGTGAACGATACGACAACAGTGCCTTCCGGCGCGGGGTCGACACCGACAACGACGCCGGCGCCTGTCTCGATCGGCAGCGGACCGGACACGCTGGTCCTGAACATGGCCGAGGATCCGTATCAGGGCGATGCGCAATTCACCGTCTCGGTCGATGGGCAGCAGATTGGCGGGACCCAGACCACAACAGCGGTTGTCGGCCAGGGTCAGTTCCAGGAATTCGACGTGCATGGCAATTTTGGTTCCGGCAGCCATACGGTTTCGGTCGATTACCTGAATGATGCGATCGGCGGTTACTATCCGGCCGGGACGCCCGGTGTTCCGCCCGGCCAGTTTGCGGTGGATACCGAGGACCGCAATCTTTACGTCATGGGGGCAAGCCTGAATGGCGGAACGCCCGCATCCGGCGCGCCGTGGGAAATTTCGAGCGACGGGTCGGAAAGTTTCTCGGTCACTTCCGGTTCCAACCCGTCGGCGACGGCTTATAATTCCGGTTTGTTCGGAACCAATGGCGCCGCGGCGACGAGCGACAACGCGACGATCCCATCGGACAGCCTGGCGCCCACGGCCTCCGCCTCCGGTTCGTCGAGCGGTATGGGCTTCATATCGTCGCCGACATCATCGGACACGAGCGGTGGTGCAACGGATCCCTCTTCGGCCACACCCGGGAGCGGGAGCTTGAGCAGCAGCGGGAGTTCGAGCGGCAGCGGATCCGGTTCCGACCCCGCATCGTCCGCAACCCTGGTGCCAAGCGGAACGACGCAAACGGCGCAGGATTTCAGCGTGCCATCAAGCACCGGCGCCGCCGCCGGCTCCTCCAACGATCCCAGCGGCAGCAGCACCGGTGACACCAGCGGTGGGGCGTGGTGGATGGCGCAGCAGACCGGGACCCATGGTGGTCCGGGCTTGCATCACCAGGGATAAGGACTGGCCCGGGCGGTTTTTGCCGCCCGGGTTGTCCGGTCACGCACCACCGTTCAGCGGCGGCGCCTCAGCACGGCGTCCTTGATCAGCGGTATGCGATCGTTGCCGAAATACATATCATCCCCACCGACGAAAATCGTGGGGGATCCGAAGCTGCCACGATCGATCGCTTCCTGTGTATTGGCGCGCAGTCTGTCCTTAACGGGTTGCTGCTCGATTGCGGCAAGGAGTTTTGCGGCGTCGATCCCGAGTTCCGCACAGATCCCGGTCAGGACGGGGATTTGCGAGATGTCCTTGTCGTCGGTCCAGTAGGCCTTGAACGTTGCCCGAGCGAACTGGACGAGCTTTTCCTCGGCGTCCAACACGATGCAGGCGCGCATGGCCTTGACGCTGTTTACCGGAAATACGCTGGGGCGATAGAGGATCGGCAGGCCGAGGTATCGGGCCCAGTCCTGCTGATCCTTTTTTCCATATGCGGATTTCGCCGGGACCGGCGTGTCCCGCGAATTATAGACGCTCTGGTTGACGGCATTGAAGACGCCGCCAACCAAAAACGGGCGCCACTGGATGGTCACGCCGATTTCGTCCTGCATACGCAACAGGGATTCGAAGGCGAAATACGTCCATGGGCTGGAGCAGTCGAAGAAGCATTCCAGTTCGGCCATTGTGCGGTTTCCCCTTTGCTTATTCCGCCGGCACCGGACGGGCGCGCTGGTTGTACATGATTTTGGCGCGGCGTTCCTGTTCCTCGGGCGGCAGTTTCGTTACGTCTTCGGAGAGTTCTGCGCCGACCGCCATGCCACGTTGTACGGCGGGGCGAGCGGCGAGCTCGTCTTGCCAGCGCTTGACGTATTTGAATTCTTCGATGTCCTGGCCTTGCATTTGCCAGTTCACGCTCCAGGGATAGCTGATCATGTCGGCGATCGTGTACTCGTTGCCGGCGAGGTACTTGCTCTCATACAGGCGGTTGTTCAGCACGCCATAGAGACGGTTGGCTTCATCGGTGAAGCGGCGCACGGCATAGGACTGGTCGCCCTGCTTGTCGCCCAGGCGGCGGAAGTGTCCGCACTCGCCGAGCTTGGGGCCTTGGTTGGCCATCTGCCAGATCAGCCATTCGGTCACGGCGTATTTGCCGCGGAGGTCTTGCGGATAGAAGCGCCCGACCTTTTCGGCCAGGTACAGCATGATCGCGCCGGACTCGAACACCACGAAGGGCTCCCCGCCGCCGGCGGGCGTGGTGTCCACCATCACCGGCATGCGGTGATTGGGATTCATTTTCAGGAATTCGGCGGTGAACTGGTCGCCGCGACCGATATTCACCGGGATGATGTTGTAGGGGATCCCGGCCTCTTCCAGCAGGATGGTGACCTTCTTGCCGTTCGGCGTGGGCCAGTAGTGCAGGTCGATCATGGTGTCTGGTTCCTCGCGGTTTTGGTTAGCGCGGATGCTAGCCGAAGGCGGCGGATTGGGCCAATGACGGTTGACGGACGCCGGGCCGGCCGGTCTGATGCAGCGCCGCAGCGTGGATGGATTCAGAACCTTGGCTTCAGATATCGTGCTTGTGCATAGTTCAGACCTTCACGTCGATGACGATCCGCACCAAGGTCCGTATGGGGAGGACGGCACCACCGGTTTGCGGGTGGTGTTGGACGCAGCGAAAGCGCTTCGGGCGGACTACGTGCTGCTGGTCGGCGACATTTTCGACAGCAACCGCCAGTCGGCGGCCATCGTTGCGCAATGCGTGTCTTTGCTGGGCGATGTCGGACGGCCGGTCATCGTTTTGCCGGGGAACCATGACCCGGTGACACCGGACTCGGTCTGGCGGCGTGGCGGGCTGAATGCGCTGCCGAACGTCCATATCATTGGCGTGACACATGACCAGGCAGTGCATTTTCCAGTGCACGACCTGGAGGTCTGGGGCCATGCGCATGTCGACTACAGCAACATGGTGCCCCTGCGAGACCCCCTGCCCCGGACCGCTCGGTGGCACGTGACGCTGGCGCACGGTCATTACGAGGATGACGGGGTCGAGCCGCTGCGCCCGTCCTGGCTGATCAGCAATGCCGAGATCGAGGCGACCCGGGCGGACTATCTGGCGCTGGGGCACTGGAACCGGGCGGCCGCTGTGGGTAGCGGAACGACGGTGCCGGCCTTTTACTCGGGATCGCCTGACCTGGCGAAGACGGTGAACGTGGTGCGGTTGCGGGGAAATGGGACGGTCGACGTCACACGGGAGCCAGTCAGCCTGGATTAGACAAGCGCCGACTTGCGCAGATGGTTTGCACGCCGACTCTAGAAGGCCGTCATTGCCGGGCACGGGTTATGCGGGTCCCGGCAATCTGGGCTTCGTCCGTCGGTGCGCGGATGGCCGGGACGCCCGAAGCAGGCGCCCGGCCATGACGATACCGCAAGCGTTTGGGTCAACGGCCCGTGGTTTTAGTTCAACGGGACTGACCCGGTGTAACGGATGATGTCCAGCCCACCGCTGAGCCGGTCATTGGCATAGATCAGCCCGTTTTCATCGACATAGACATCGTTGATCTGGATGCTGTGCGTCGCGTTCCCCTTCGGCGGCGCATCGATCAGGAAACCAATCTCCTGGGGATCGTGCGGGTTGGCGAAGGAATAGGCGCGCACGCCACCGTTGAAGAAGCTGCCGACAACGGTTTGCGTCAGCTTGCGCGCGGTCGGGTCGGGACGGTTCTGTGCGATGTTATGCGCGCCGAAACGACCGCCCTGCTTGCACAGCGCCGCGAAGTCCGCGGGCGGCGGCAGGGTGGCCAACGCGATCGGTGCCTTCTCGTTGGAGATATCCCAGATCCAGTCGCGCTTCGGCCAGTCCTTGCAGTTTGCGTCGACCGCTTCCTCGGTCTGGATCGCCAGGCCACGGGATGTGATCGGCAGCACGGTATGGGCGAACCCGACATCCTGCGATTGCCACGACCGGTGCGCCACCAGCTTCGGATGCGCCTTGTCGGCGATGTCCAGGATCACCCAACCACCGTCGATCCACCCGACATAGGCGCGATCCGGCCGGTCGGCGGAAACGATCGGTGTGTGCATGCGGACCCCGGAGTCGATCGATACGCGTGGCGGCGGGGGTGCCTTGTCGCCCACGCGCGTGCCGGGCAGCCACCAACGGCCGACCTCCTTCGGGTGGGCCGGGTCGTTCATGTCCACGATCATGAAGAACTGGTCGTCCAACGGATTCTTCGGCGTGAAATCCTTCGCGCCGGTCGTCAGGTAGGCGTAATGGCCGTCCGCGAACCACAGATAGTGCACGCCGCGAGAGTGCGGGCCG
>DATARX010000321.1:0-2044 GCA_036263955.1 Rhodopila sp. | reverse complement strand
GTGGGCCGGGTCCTTGGCGGGGGAGATTTCGACGCGGGCGGCGATGTCGGCCGGGAGGTCGGGAATGACCTGGCCGAGGGCGGCGAGGACGGTTTCGCGCAGGCGGGCGTAGAGGTCGGTCTCGGGCGGGCGAGCGGAGGGGTCGGTCTCGCGCAGGCGAGCGGAGGGGTCTGACGGGTTCATGCGCGGGTGTTAGCGCGGATCGGGGGAGCGGGTCGATGGTTTGGTGCGGGGCTGGTCAGACACCCGTCGAGGTCCGGGAGATACGAATGCGACCGCCGCGGATCGTCACGATCGACCCCGGCAACGCCGGCCCGTGTCGCGCGATCAGATCCGACATCAATGTGATCCGTTCGGCGGCGGGAACATCCGGCAGTCGGATAATGCCCGCGTGCGCGACGCCGAGGAGGTAGATCAACGTGCCGAAATCGCTGTCGATCGTTACAAGAATGCGTTCCTCTTCCGCCGCTACCCGCAGCAGAGCCGTGTCACCCGGGTCTGGATCCTGCTGCCAAGCGGGTCGGACGTCATGTCCCTGCGCTTCCAGCCAAGCGGCCAGGCGCTGACCGGCGCAACGATCGACGAGGAACTTCAACCGTGGGCAACCACCACGTCATCGAGCCGATCGTTGGCCAGGACCGCGTGCGCGTAGCCGAGGCAGGCAAGGATGTCCTCCGGCTGCAGGCCGGGATAGTCGTCCAGGATGGCTTCCTGCGTCTCACCCTGGGCCAGTAGGCTCAGGATCAGTTCCACCGATATGCGCATGCCGCGCACAATCGGTTTGCCACCGAAGATGGCGGGGTCGCTGGCGATCCGATCAAGCTGGGCCATTGTGGTCTCCGATCGCGGCCGCCGCTGAGCGCCACGTTTGTCGTGAGTTATCGTATATCATAGCCTCGATCCCGACGTCAGACCAAAGCTGCTGGATCCGGCGAAGCGGGAGGCGTCGCCCCACGACCGATTTCACTCTCTCTATTGTGCGAACATGCTGACCAGCGCCGCACCCGTCCCCTACCCCAGCATCGCCAGCACGGCGTCCGCCGCGCTCTCCGATGGTGTCCCTGTCGGGGGGCGCAGCATCGCGATGGCCTCGGCGCAGCCCTTGCGTTGGGCGGCCATGGCGTCCTGGTCGGTCAGCAGCCGGTGCAGTTCGGCGGCCAGACGATCCGAACGGCTCTCGTACTGCAGCAGTTCGGGGATGACCGGCCGGTCCAGCAACAAATTCACGATCGAGGCGTATTGGATCTTGATCAGCCGCTTGGCGATCTGATGCGATAGCGGGTTGATCCGGTAGGTGACCAGCATCGGCACGTTGGCCAGCGCCAGTTCCAGCGTCGACGTCCCGGATTTTGTCAGGGCGGCGGCGGAGGCGGCGAAGGCGTCATGTTTCCCGGCCGTATCGGCGACCAGGATCGGGCGGATCGGCCAGGATGCGGTTCGCTCGCGCACCACCGCCTCGACCGGGCCGGCCAGCGGCACGACGGGGACCACGGGTTCGGGCAGCAGGCGGATCGTCTGCTCCAGGATCGGCAGCAGACGGGAGACTTCGGTGGAGCGGCTGCCGGGCATCACGGTCAGGATCTTGGCATCGGCGGCGATGGCGTGGCGCGCCCGGAATCGTTCGGCGTTGCCGGTGTCGGCACCGCTTTCCAGCACCGGGTGGCCGACGAAGCGGGCTTGCAGGTGGTGGCGGGCGAAGAAGGCGGGCTCGAACGGCAGCAGGCAGAGCAGTTCGTCCCATAGGCCGGGATAGTGTTTCACCCGGTTTTCCCGCCAGGCCCAGACCTGCGGGGCGACGTAGTGGGCCCGCTTCAGGGTGGTTGGCTGCAGGGCCTTCAGGACGCGCAGGGTGAAGCCGGGAGAGTCGATGGTGACCAGCACGTCCGGGCGGCGGGCCTGGATGTTGGCGACGGTCTGCCTCAGCAGGGCCTTGAGTTCGAAGATCTTGGGCAGGACTTCCAGCAGCCCCATCAAGGCGAGGGCGCGGGTCGGGAACAGGCTGGTCAGACCCTGCTCCGCCATGGCGCTGCCGCCGATGCCTGCG
>DATARX010000320.1:0-4754 GCA_036263955.1 Rhodopila sp. | reverse complement strand
GGGTGATGTTGGCGATGTCGATGTTGTTTTCTTCCAGATACGGCGCACCGAGCAGGCCTTTGACTGGTTTTTTTGTGACCATGGTGACGGATTCGATGGTGCCTTGGGCGGCGGCGTTGACCGCGTCCAGGCCCAGGAGGGCGCCGGACGGGACGACGATCTGGCCATGATGTTGCTTGGCCAGATCGATCAGGTCCTGGTTGGTCAGCAGGGCGCCGCAGGACAGGACGATCGCGGTCTTGCCGGCTTTCAGGAACGGACCGATCGCGTTGGAAAGAAGTTTCGCCGGAGCGCATTCGATGACGAGGTCGGCGTGGGCTTCCAGTTCCTCCAGCGGGACACAGGCGATTTCGGTTTTCAGGTGCGACAGGCGTTCCTTCGCCGCGGCGAGGTCCCTCGCGGAGACGGCGGTCAACTGATAGCCGGGAATGCCTTGCGCGAGGGCCTGGGCCAGGTCGAGGCCGATGGCGCCCAGGCCGGCGATGGCCACCCTTTTGGGCGAGGCTTGAATGGTTGTCATGTGTTGGCGCCTCCGGGCGCGGGTGATTGAGCGGCGTAGTGGGCGGCGATTTCGCCGGCGGTGGCGAACCAGATGTCGCTGGAATTCTGGTTGATGCGGTCCAGGACGCGGCGGAACTGTTTGATACGAAACGGCTGGCCGACGATGAAGGTGTGGATGGTGATGCCGTAGACCAGCGCATCCAGGGTGGTATCGGCCAGGCGTGTGCCGGCGATGACGGACTTGCCGTCGCGCAGGACGGTGACCTGGTCGGCGAGGCGTCGGATCTCCTCGGTTTTGTGGCTGATGTAGACGATGGCGACGCCGTCCGCGGCGAGGGTTTGCACCACGGCGGCGAGACGTTCCACCTCCGGTTTGTTGAGCGTGGCGGTGGGTTCGTCGAGCAGCATGACGCGGCAATTGGCGTGCAGGCCGCGGGCGATTTCGAGCACCTGGCGTTCGCTGAGGTTGAGCGAGGCGACCAGGCGGTCGGGGTCGATATCGAGGCCGATGCGGGCCAGGCATTGTTCGGCGCGCTGGCGGGCGGCGGTGCCGCGGTGGGCGGCGCGCAGGCCGGGACCAGCGTTTTCGAAGCCGAACAGATTTTCCAGGACGGAGAGGTTGGGGAACAGCGTGAGGTGCTGGTAGATCGGCACGATGCCGGCGGCCAGGGCGGCGGTGACGCTGGGGAAGGCGCAAAGCTTGCCGTCGAGGCGGAGTTCGCCGCCGGTGGGTTGGGTGGCGCCGACGAGGATTTTTACCAATGTGCTTTTGCCGGCGCCGTTTTCGCCCATCAGGGCGTGGACCTTGCCGCGTTGCAGGGTCAGATCGGCGCCGGACAGGGCGATGGTCGAGCCGTAGTGCTTGGTGAGCCCCCTGGCTTCGAGCACGATTTCGCCCGCTTGGGGTTCGGCGTGGCCCATCAGGGCGCCTTGGCGGCGGGGAAGCGGATCGCGGCGGGCTGCACGTTCGGGCGGGTTCCTGAAGTGGCGTGATTTTTTGCAGGCTAGGCGGCGAAAGTGCTTGTGACAAACGACAATGCGGGCCCTTATGGATAAGTTTTTGTCATGCGTCGGAGTTCACATTGGCTCGGAGACTACCTTCTCTTAATGCACTGAAAACTTTTGAGGCATCTGCGCGGAATCTAAGCTTCTCCGAGGCGGCCTCGGAACTGGGGGTGACCCAGGCCGCGGTGTCGCGGCAGATCCGGCTGCTGGAGGAGGATCTGGGGGTACGGCTGTTCCACCGGCTGACGCGGGCGGTGGAACTGACCGAAGAAGGCGTGCTGCTGTTCGCGCCGGTACGGGACGCGCTGGACCAGATCGAACGCGCGGCGGTGCGGGTGTGGAATACCGGCGATGGCGGCCTGCTGACGATCTCGGTTTTACCCACGTTCTCGGTGAAGTGGCTGATGCCGCGGCTTTTGGGGTTCGCGGAACAGTATCCGAATATCGAGGTGCATCTGGTGAACTCCATCAAGCCGGTGGATTTCGACCGGGAGGATATCGACCTGGCGATCCGGGTCGGTTCGATCGATCACCAGTCGGCGAAGGATAAGCGATCGCGGATCGATCTGACGATGGTGCGAAGCTGGAACGGGGTGCAGGCGGAACTGCTGATGCCGGACGAACTGATCGCGGTAATGGCGCCGGGGTACGGGGGCGGGTTCGTTGCTTGTGAGACGGACCTGGAGAGGGTGGTTTTGTTGCAGATGGCGACCCGGCCGAATGCCTGGCCGGATTATTTTGACGCTATTGGGTGGAATGTTCCCAGGGCTCGTGTTGGGCCGTCGTTCGGGCATTTCTTCATGGCTTTGCAGGCGGCGGTGGAGCGGAAAGGGGTGGCGCTGCTGCCTTCGATTTTGGCGCGGGATGATTTGCGGGATGGGCGGGTGGTGATGGCGATGTCGCGGAAGGTGCGGAGTGCGGGGGATTATTACTTACTTGGGCGCAAGAGTTTGTGGGATCGGCATAAGATACGGACGTTTCGGCTTTGGTTGTTGGGGGAGATTGCGGGGGGTGGCGGTTAGGTGGGTTGGGGGTGGGGTTCTGGTTTGGGCGTTCTGCTGTTTTGTGCACGGAGCGCACGGAGGGTAGTGGGACCTGCGGGAGGGTGTGAACGCGTTATACGATGAAACGTCGGAGGCCGTCTTTTAGGCGTAGGGCGTGGAAGTTCATGAGCAGGCCGATCTGGATTCGGCTTAGGCGCAGGTAGGTGCGGATTTGTGCTTCGTGGGTGGGAAGCAGGGCGGCGACGCCTTTGATTTCCAGCAGGATGACGTTGGCAACGACGATGTCGGCGCGGAAGCCTAAGGGTAGGTTCTTACCTTTGTATGTTACGGGAACGTTGACTTCACGGGCGAATGGAATGCCGGCTTGGGTCAATTCCTCGGATAGGCATTCACTGTAGACGGATTCCAGAAGGCCGGGGCCTAACGTCCGGTGAACATCGATGGCCAGTCCGATGACGTGTTCGGTGAGGGCTTGATGTTGCAGCATGTTGTGAACTCCGGTGCTGGCTCCTGGTGCTCGGTGTTCTCCGTGCAAATGCTTTCGAAAGAATGAATGGGCGCGGGATTTTCCGGGCGAGCGATCGGGCTGGCGTGGACCGTGAATGGGTGCGGTGGGGATTGTGTTGCGGATTTTGGTTAGGTGGAGGAAGATTCACTCCGGGAATTGCTAAAAGTCAGTATTATCGTTGCCGATAGCGGGGGGTTAGCGCGATGCCTGTTGCACGACGGGGGCTGTTCGCCGCCGCGCCGGCTGGATTGGCGGCGGCTTTGCTGGCCTCGGGCGGGGCGTTGGCTCAGGAAACCACCAATAGGGGCACTACGGATCTGGCGGTTTCCTGCGACCTGGCGGCGGGGCCGGCGGTGATCGCGGCGGGGATGGCGTACCGGCGGCGCACCGGGGTGCGGGTGCGGGTGTTTCCGACGGCGCCTGGGTTGCTGCTGCCGCAGCTGCAGCGGGACATTCAGAACGATATTCTGGTCAGCCAGGTGGCGACGCTGGATCGGGCCGAGGCGACCGGGGTTGTGGCGCCGGGCGGGCGCGTGGGGCCTTGGCGGAACCGGCTGGTGATGGCGGCGGCGCGGCAGCCGGCGGCGGTGATCGGAACGTTCGTGGTGCCGGACGCCTCGCCGGGTTCGGATATCGATGGGCATGCCATCCTGCAGCGGCTGGGCGTTCCGGCCGGGCCGGTGATCGGGGTGATCGATACCGGGGCGGTGGCGTGGACGCTGCTCGCCGGCGGGGCGCGGCAAGGCCTGCTGCACCAGACGGAGGTGGTGGCGGATGAGCGGCTGGTGGCGGTGTCGCCGGTGCCGGACACCGCCTGGCCGCCGATCCTGTATGCGGCGACGGTGACGAAACTGGCGCGGCGGGGCGATCCGGCGGCGTTCGTGGCGTTCCTGGGCGGCGCGGACGGGATCGCGGCGCTGCGGTCGGCGGGGCTGGAGAGCGTTTCATGAGGGCGGTGCAGACCCACTCGGTCGCGGTGCGCGTCACGCATTGGCTGATGGCGCTGGCGATCCTGGCGCTGATCGGCAGCGGCTGGCGGATCTATAACGCCAGTCCGATCTTCGATTTTCGCTTTCCCGAGATGTTCACGTTGGGGGGCGACGTCGAGCAGGCGTTGGCGCTGCACAACGATCCCGGCGTGGCGAGCGCGATCGCCTGGCACTTCGCGGCGATGTGGCTGCTGGCGCTGAGCTATCTGGGGTTCGTGCTGTGGAACACGCTGTCGGGGCATTTCTGGCGGGATTTTTTGCCGGTGGGACCGCGGTCTTTCTGGCGGGATTTTTCCGCGGCGCTGCGGTTCCGGCTGGATCACCGGCTGGGTGAATACAACGCGGTGCAGCGGGTGGCGTATTGGGGCGTGCTGGGGGCGGTGGCGATGATGCTGCTGTCGGGCGCCGCGATCTGGAAGCCGGTGCAGACCTATCCGCTGGAAACCGTGTTTGGCGGGTTCCAGGGCGCTCGGATTGTTCATTTTATGTTCATGGCGGCGATCGCTTTGTTCATTGTGATTCACGTCGCGCTGGTGATCCTGGTGCCGAAAACCTTCGTGGCCATGACGCTGGGACGCGCCTCGGCCGAGCCGCATGGGGCCACAACGACGGAGCGAGATCGGCCGGCGGCTGTGGAGCCGCATCGGCCGGCGGCCGTGGAGCCGCATCGCGGTGAGCCGGACCGGGATGCGTTTGAGGGGGAGGCGTGATGGAACTGGAGCGACGGCGCCTGCTTGGCGGCAACCT
>DATARX010000249.1:0-1914 GCA_036263955.1 Rhodopila sp. | reverse complement strand
AGAACTGCATCAAGCAGGCGCATGAGTTCGGAATCGACAAAAGCATGAAGATCGCGCCGATGCTGTTGTTCCTGCAGGACGCGCATGCCGTCGGTCTCGATATTTGCGGCGGCACAACGGTGACGGAAACGTTCTACTGGGACCTGAACGATCGGACTCGGGCGTTTACCAAGCGACTGGTGGCGAAAACGCCGAGGAACTACCCCAACCAGGCGCATGCCAGTTCGTACGGCTCGACCATCCACTACCTGAAAGCGGTCGCGGCGCTGGGCGGGGCTGCGGCGAAAAAGAGCGGGCGCGCGGTGGTCGCGAAGATGAAAGCGCTGCCGACGGACGATGACGCGTTCGGGCCGGGCCGGGTGCGCGCCGATGGCCGCGGCGAGTTTCCGGCCTATCTGTTCCAGGTGAAAACGCCGGCCGAAAGCAAGAGCGAGTGGGATCTATATAAGTTGGTCAGCACCACGGCGCCGGCCGATGTGCTGCATCCGCTGAACGCGAAGTGCAACTTCCCAACGACCTGAAGACACCGCGTGATAGCCCGGCACAGGCTGCGCGTGCCGGGTTGTCCGCGCTTCGTCCGCCGATGCGCCGATGCGCCGATGCGCCGATGGCCGGGACGCCCGAAGCAGGCGCCCGGCCATGACGAAATCACCAGAGTTCCCGCACCGTTAAAATCAACGGCCCTTGGTGATAAACGCATGGTCAGGCCGGATGGACCCGGCCGCTGATGTCCCGCACCGATCCATCGGCGAGCCGGTAATCCGGCCCGACCGGCACCTTGCCGTATCCACCGGGAATATCCAGCACGTAGGTCGGCCACGCCAGTCCGGTGACGCGTCCGCGCAGACCCTCCAGCAGCGCCCTGCCCTCCTGGATCGGCACGTAAAACCGAGCGGTGCCGGGCGCGCGGTCGAGCTGGTGGAGATAGTATGGCTTCATCCGATGGGCGATCATCGTCCGGAATAGCACTTCCAATGCCTCCGCGCTGTCGTTGACTCCCCGCAGCAGCACTGACTGGCCGAGCAGCGGGATGCCCAGTGCGCGCACGCGCCGCAGCGCCTTGCCGGCCGCGGCGGTAAACTCCCGCGCATGGTTGGCATGCACGACCAGCCACAGCGACCGTTCGGTTTCCATCGCCGCCGCGAGCGTGTCGGTCAACCGCGCGGGATCCGCCACGGGCACACGCGAATGAATCCGGATCGTCTGGATATGCGGCATCGCCGACAGGGTCGCCACGATCGCCTGCAGCCGCCGGGGCGACAGCATCAGCGGATCGCCACCCGTGAGAATGACTTCGGTCACGGCGGGGTGCGCCGCGAACCACGTGTAGGCGGCTTCCAGCTCGGCATCGGTCAGGACGCCGCCGTCCGGACCGACATGCTCCCGCCGGAAGCAGAACCGGCAATACACCGGGCAGATCAGCAGCGGCTTCAGCAAGGCGCGGTCCGGGTAGCGATGGACCACGCCCTTCACCGGCGACAGGGCGTCATCACCGATCGGGTCCGAGCGCTCATGGGCCGCCGTTACCAGTTCGGTGACGTCCGGGACGAATTGCCGTCCGATCGGATCGTCCGCGGTCTCGATCAGCGCCCGCATGGCGGGGGAGATCGCGACCGCGTATCGCGCCTCGGTCGCCTGCACCCCGGGCAATGACGCGGATGTGATCAGGCCCGATGCCATCAGCGCCGCGGCGCTGCGCAGCGTCTGGTTCGCCTCCGAGCACGCGTCCTCGGTTTTGGCCGTGGAAGCGCCTGGTTCCGAGGGATTGCCGCCGACAGTCTGAACTGGTTCCATTTACCCTTCGACCCCGACGGGGATTTTCGTCGCCAACATCCGGCTCGCACCTCCATGCGGACCGTCCGCTTGCGCGGTGCGGGTTCATACAACGGATCGGCCGCCGGAGAAGCTTTTCAT
>DATARX010000248.1:0-4533 GCA_036263955.1 Rhodopila sp. | reverse complement strand
CGAAGGAAAGGCCTGCCGCCTTGAACTCCTCCAGGTAGCGCTGCTTCGGAAAATCCATCGGCGCGGCGTAGCCCTTGTCCTCACCGGTGCAGGTATCGACCAGGATCGTGTGATGCGGGGTACGCACCACGAACGTCTGGTAGGTAATGAACATCATGCCCGACGCGGCATCGAATACCACGGGATCCAGCGTCTTCAGGTGCCTCGCCCCAACCTCCGGGTCATAAGCGGGGAACATGGCGGCGGGGGTGCGCCAGGGACCATCCCGTTCGATAATGCTGGTAATACTGACGTCGCCGATTTTCAGCGCTTGCATCGAATGACTCCTTTTGCGGGTGTTCGCCTCATGTCATCGCGCGCGCGGCGAGGCAATCCCGAGGCCTGTGTGCACGGCGATCCGGATTGCCCCGCGACGGGACGCTAAATCTCCAGGCGATAGAAGCGAGCCGCCGTCCCGCTGAACAAATTAGTTTTTTCCGCGGCGGAAGCGTCCTTCGCCAGTATCTTGCAAGCGTTCCAAAACGCCGCGTAGCCGTAGGAGCCTTTGTCCACCGGGAAATTGCTCTCGAACATGCAGCGATTTGCGCCAAACGCCTCGATGCAGGTTTCGACATAGGGTTTCCAGGCGGTGGCCAGTTCCTCCGACGAAGGTGGTTCCGACTTCGTATGGAAATCCCACCCGTTGATCCGCATCGCCATGCCGCCCAACTTCACTACCACATTCGGGCACGCAGCCAGATCCCGAATGGACTTCGACCACCCCTCGAAAATTTCCGCCCGCCGTCCCGCATAAGGCCCGATCGCCAGCGGCCCGCCCACGTGGTTCAAACAAATCCGCGTATCCGGAAACGCCCGCGCCAGAGCCATCACGTCGGGAATCTGAGGATGATACAACCACGCATCGAACGACAGATTCAACGGCGCCAGGCAGGCGAACCCTTTTCGAAACGTCTCATCGGACATCAACCGCGGCGGCGGCGCATAAGCCGGATTCATCAAGCCGCTGTCGGCATCCCAGGCGGTGATATGCCGGATCCCGCGAAACCGGCCGCCGCCCGCCCTGATATGCGCCTCCAGCACCGCGCGCGACGCGTCGCCGTTGCGCAAATCGACATGCCCGACAATTCCCGCGCAGATCTGCGTCGGACCATACCCGCCCGATGCGCTCATCGCCGCGACGCCATTGACGAACTCCGTCTCCCCCACCGGCCGAAATGCTTCCGGCCCCGACGCTCGGTGCATCGATCGGCACTGCACGAACACGGTCGCAACGATATGATGCCCGCTGCCCATATCCGCCAGCAGATCATCGAGCATATAGACCCAGTCCGGCCGCTCCCACAGATGATGATGCGGATCGACGATCGGCAGCCCAGGCTCCAGGATCGTCTCTGTCCGCCGTGCCAGCCAGTCGTCACGCACCGGCAGATAGTTGCTGCTCGCGCTGCTCATATCGGTGTTTCCTTCCCTTGGCCGCCCATTCTTTCCCGGCCGCCGCCGTCTGCCAAGGGCCCTGGTCAGAGCCGTGGTCAGAGATCCACCAGATCCCCCACCCGCACCGGCTTGGTCGGAAACCGAGTCCGTAACGGTTCAACCGCCGAAACCGCAACGCCACGCGCCGCCGCCAGCACCTCGATCCCGACCGGCCCGCACATCCGCCCCTGGCAAGGCCCCATGCCGCACCGCGTATAAGCCTTCAGCTGATTCATCCCCACACACCCAGCCTCAACCGCTCGGCGTACGTCACCGGCCGAGACCTCCTCACACCGGCAAACCAAAGTGGTATCATCCAGCCGCATCGGCCGCGGCGCGAACAGCGCATCCAATAGCGGCCGTGCCGCCATCGCCCGCGCCCGTTCCGCCCGCAACGCGGCGGCATCCTTCCCGGCCACCCCCAACGCCGCGATCCGCCCCGACAACACCGCCGCCGACGCACCCGCAACCCCCGCGCCATCGCCGGCGACCAATATCCCGGGAACCGACGTCCGCCCGCAGTCATCGGCCACCGGCTGCCAGCACCGCTGCGTATCGTTCCACCTATGATCGCACCCGACCGCGCGCGTGATCTGCACCGACGGGATCACCCCATCATGCAGAAGCAGCAAGTCGGCATCTTCCGATTTCCACTGACCACGACTCCGCAACGCCACCCGTTCGACCCGAACCGAGCCCTCCGCTCGCACCTCCGAGGCCGCGACCCACCGCACCCCCGCCTGCGCCAGCCGCCGCCGCCACGCCAGTCCGCGCCGCACATCCGCCACCGCGGCCGGCGACATATGGCGCAACGCCCGCATCGGTGCGAACCCATCCGACAGATCGATCACCCCCGCGATCCGCCCGCCGGCCTCCAGCACCTGCGTCGCATACAACAACAGCAACGGCCCCTGCCCCGCCAGCCAGGTGCGCCCATCCGGCAGCAACCCCCCGGTCTTCAGCGCGATCTGGGCCGCGCCGACCGTCATAACCCCCGGCAACGTCCACCCCGGGATCGGCATCGGCCGCTCCACCGTTCCGGTCGCCAGCAACACATTCCGGGCAAATACCGAATGTGCGCCATCCGCGTCGGACCAGAATACCTGCCCATCCGACTCGATCGCCCACACGCAGGCACCCCTGCGCGCCGCCACCGAACTGTCGCGAAACCGCCGGATCAGCGCCAGCGCCGCCGCATCATCGGCATCCTTCGCCCCACGCGCCTCCAACGCCTGCCAAATCCGCCCACCCGGCGCCGCGTTTTCGTCGAGCAGCATCACCGACAAACCAAGCCGGGCAGCCTCTACCGCCGCCCCCAGCCCAGCCGGCCCGCCCCCGACAATCAGCAGGTCGGGGTTCACCCGACGAATTTCACCAGCTTCCCGGACGGCTCGCCCAGCACCTCATCGTCGCGCATCACGATCTGCCCGCGCACGATCGTCGCCACCGGCCAGCCCGTCACCTGCATCCCCGCGAACGGAGTCCAGCCGCACGGCGCCGCGATCCAAGACTCCTCGATCCGCCGCTGCCGCTTCATGTCAACCAGCGTGAAGTCGCCGTCGTACCCCGCCGCCAGCCGTCCCTTGCCGACAACCCCGTAAACGCGAGCCGGCCCGGCACACATCAGGTCGACCATCCGCGCAAGCGAAAGACGGCCGGCATTCACATGATCCAACATGATCGGCACCAACGTCTGCACACCGGTCAACCCGGCCGGACATTCAGGCCACGGCAGCAACTTCTTGTCGCGCGGATGCGGCGCATGGTCGGATCCGATGGTATCGACCGTTCCGTCATTGACCGCCTTCCACGCCGCATTCATGTGTTCCTGCCCACGGATCGGCGGGTTCATCACCCCGAATCCCTCCAGCCGCTCATAGCAGTCCGGCGCCACCTGGGTCAGGTGGTTCACCAGCACCTCGCATGTCGCGATATCGCGGTAATCCCTGAGATATTCGAATTCCTGCGCGGTCGAGACATGCAGGATATGCGCCGGCCGCCCGGTCTTGCGCGCCAGCGCCATCAGCCGCCGCGTCCCCAGGAACGCGCATTCCTCGTCGCGCCACACCATGTGGTTCGAATACGGGTCGCCAGACTTGAACATCGGCTTGCGCGCCTGCAGCCGGTACTCGTCCTCGCTATGAAACGAGATCCGCCGCCGTCCGGCGCGCATCGCCTTCTCGAGGTGCTCGTCGTCCTCGATCATCAGGTCGCCGGTCGAACTGCCGGCGAAAATCTTCACCCCGCAAACCCCGCGCCCGCGTTCCAACTCCGGCAGCGTCGACGTGTTCGCCTTCGTTCCGCCGACGTATAGCCCCATGTCGCACCACGCGACACTCTCCGCATAATCCTGTTTCCAGGCCAGGCGTTCGGCATCGGTGATCGAGGGGCTGGTGTTCGGCATATCGAAGACCGCCGTCAGCCCGCCAAGAACCGCGCCTTTCGTTCCGGTCGGAATGGTCTCGATCGCCTTGTCGCCGGGATCGCGCAGATGCACATGCGGATCGATCAGCCCCGGCAGGACGTGCAGTCCGCTGGCATCCAGTACTTTGTCGGCCGAGGCGTCCGCCCCGACGCCCAGCGCGACGATCCGGCCGTTGCTGACGCCGACATCGGTTTCCGCCGACCCCCAAGGCAAAACACAGATGCCGTTGCGAATCAGCAGGTCATAATGGGCGGGCATGGACGGTCCTTTCCGAGGTGCCCGGAAGCTTAACACCGTCCGCGCCGACCCGTCATCCGTTCAGGCCAGGATCCAGCACCTAACCCGGAAACGTCAAACCGCGATAAAGGTCGGCCATCGGCAGGGCGATGTCCGGGCCGGGCACGAAAAGCGTCCCCCCGGTATGGGCGCTCGCGACCCAGACGCCGCCAGGCTCCCGCTGGAACAGCGTGGCCCCGACCGCCGTCTGCTCCAGCAGCACATAGCTGCGCAACGAGGGCAGTCCGCCGTAATTTAGCAGTTTGTCCACACGATCGGTCGTCGCTGTGTCATCGGAGAGAATTTCAAAAATCGCAACCGCGTCAGTCAAGGTGCGGGTCGTCTGATCGGACGGCGAA
>DATARX010000231.1:0-11760 GCA_036263955.1 Rhodopila sp. | reverse complement strand
CACATTCGCGCCATCGGCGCCGAACGATACGAGGTAGTCGGCGCGGGAGCGCGACCAGTCCAGATCGCTGCCGACGGAATAGACGTATCCTGTCCGGATGCGCAGGTCCTGATACAGGCGCGAGGAAAAGCCGCCGCCCAGAATGACGTTGCCCAGCAGCAGGGTGTAGCGGTCCGGGCTGGTGACCGGCAAGGCGAACGTCTCGGCCAAGGTGACGCGGTCTTGCCGGGACGTGCTGTCCGGGATCCGGATACGCGACGGCTTGTTGGGTCCGATCAGCGGCAGGTCGATCTGCGGCGTTGGGCCGGGGACCCGCCAGGCGCCGAATGTTGCCTCCACCACGCGGCGGACCTCTTCGACGCTGACGTCGCCGACGACGACGATGGTGGTGAGATCGGGTCGGAAAGTGGCGGCGTAGTAGGTCCGCAGATCCGCCGGGCTCAGCGCCATTACGGTCTGCGGCGTCGCGTGCCGCAGCATCGGATCGCCGTCCGGCACGATCGCGCGGCGCAGCGCCTGGCGCAGCAGATAGTCCGGGGTGCGCATCTGGCCGGCGAGACTTTGGGCCAGCTGTGTGCGGGTAACGGTAAAGGCCTGGGATGGAAAGGCCGGGTGCAGCTCGTTCTCCGCCAGCAGCCGCATGCCATCTTCGAATGCCGGCGTCAGTACCCGCAAAGAGAAATCAGGGCCGGCGTTGATCTGGGCGGCGATGGCATCGACCGCGGCGCGGAACGCCAGCCGGTCATGCGCTTCGGTGCCTTCCTCGAACAGGTTCCGCATCAGCGCGGCAACGCCTTCCTTGCCCGGCGGCTCCTGCATGGCCGGGACCTGCCGCACGCTCCCGAAGACTGAAACGGTGGGGGTGACATGCTCCGGCTGGATGATCAGCCGCAGGCCATTCGGCAGGAAGGTGACATCGGGCTTGTCGCCAGGGTCGGGCATATGTGGCGTCGCCAGGGCAGCGGCGGCCCAGGTGGGCAGCGTCACAGGGTGATCGGGTGCGCTTTCAAAGGATTCCGCCCCGCCAAAGCCGGATGCCGCGGCCGGCTTGTCGGCTTGGCGCGGCGTCAGGATGGCGGTGACGGCGTGGGCCGGATCCAGCAACTGCTGCGCGAGGCGGTTGACGTCCTCCACCGTCACCGCGCGGTAGGCTCGGGCGATGTCCTCGGGCGAAGCGGCGTCCTCGAACGCCAGGGCTCGGGACCAGATTCCGGCCAGGCCGCTGATGCTGTTGCCGTTAAAGGCGAGCTGTGCCAGTTCCTGCTTCTTGGCGGCGGCGACGAGGTCGGCGGGGACGCCGTTCTGGGCGGCATCGGCCAGGATGCGCCTGGTTTCGGCCAGCACCGGCGCGGGGTCCTGCCCGGTGGGGAAAGCCGCCATGGCAAGCCCGAAACCGACATCGGGTTTGGCGTGGTAACTGAATTGCGCCATGAGGGCTTTGCCGCCGGGAACCATGCCGTAAAGCGCGCCCCGCTCACTGCCGAGTACGTCGGACAGAATGTCGGCGGCGGCGAAATCGGCTTGTTTCAGCCCGGGCATACGGTAGGCGATCGCGACCAGGCCGACGGAGAACGTGGTCTCCATTGTCAGCGTCTGGGGCTGGACGGGCTGGACCTCGATCCTCGCGTGCGGCGGCAGCTCGCGGGACGGGATGTCGGCGAAGGCGGCTTCCACCCGCGCCAGGGTTTCGGTCGGCTTCACGTCACCGGCGATAACCAGGATGGCGTTGTTCGGGGCATACCATCTCTCATAGAACTGGCGTAGCAAGGCGGCGTTCGTCTGGTCGAACGAGGCTCGGGTGCCGAGGGCGTCGTGTTCGTAGGGTGTATGGTCGAACAGGATGGCCTGGGCCTGCTCCATGAAGTTGTAGAAGGGGTTGGACAGGTCCGCCGCGACCTCCTGCTCGATCGCGCCGCGCTCCTTGTCCCAGTCCGCCTGGTTTATCGACAGCGCGTGCATGCGGAGGGCTTCGATCCGCAGGGCGAGGTCGAGGTTATCCGCGGTGACAGTGTAGATGAACTGGGTCACGGTTTCCGTGGTGTCGGCATTGTAGGAGCCGCCGAGAAGGGCGCCGAGTTCGGCGAGCTGGTCCTTGTCGAGGCCGTCGCTGCCGCGGAACATCATGTGCTCCAGGGCATGGGCGGTGCCAGGGAACCCTTCGGGCGCATCGTTCGAGCCGGCGAGGTAGTTCATTTCGGTGGTGACCACGGGCGCGAGCCGGTCGGGCACGATGACGACGCGCAGCCCGTTGGGCAGCGTCGCGCGCAACACAGGATCCGCCGGGGCGGCCGGTTCGACCGAAGCGGCAGGGTTGGCCCCGAGGGCCGCCATGGCCAGGACGAAGAGCCAGCCGATCAAGCGCTGTTTCAAGGCCTTACTCCCGCCGGATTACGATCCGGGCGGGAGCGTAGGGGTCACGGCGGGCCGAGGCAACGAGATCAGGCGGTGAATCGCTTAGCCAGAAAGTAGGCACAAGCGGCCAGACTGCCCAATGCGGCGGCCCACACGGCGGTTTGGTGCCGGCTGGTGAACATTTCCCAGCTTTCCGGCCTGGCTTGGTCGTCGAAGCGGCCATGGGCGCCGTAGGCCCCGTTGACCGGGTCGAACAGGTTACCGGGTGCCGCGGGATCCGACGGTTCGGCAGTGAGTTGGCCGGTGTAGCCCGACTTCGCCAGATAGCGGTCGAGCAGGCCGGGGACGATCCGGTTGGCCAGGATCGCCTTGACCGTGGGCAGGCCGACCCAGATCTGCCGCCGCGGGTGGAACGCGCCGAAATAGATCGCCCGGGCGGCGACCTCGGGCTGGTAGATCGGCGGGACGGGCTGGGCGCGGCGCCCCATTTTGTTGCGGGCCCAGTCGAATTGCGGGGTGTTCACGGCGGGCAGGTCCACCGAAGTCAGGGTGATCTTGATATTGTCGTGATACAGCTCCGATCGCAGGGCATCGAGGAAGCCGCGGATGGCGAACTTGGCGCCGCAATAGACCGATTGCAGCGGCACCGATCGATACGCCAGGGCGGAGCCGACGCTGACGATGGCGCCGCGGTTGCGCGGGCGCATGTGCTTCAAGGCGGCCATCGTGCCGTGAACCTGGCCGAGGTAGGTGACGGCGGTGCCGCGCTGGAATTCCTCGGCGGTGAGTTTGTGCACGGGCGCGAAGACCGTTGCCATCGCAACGTTTACCCAGACATCGATGGGGCCGAGTTCGCGTTCGACCTGGTCGGCGGCGGCCTCTACGGCCTGGGCATCGGCGACGTCGGTCGGGATTGGCAGGGCACGAATCCCGAAGCGGCGCAACGCGGCGGCGGCGTGGTCCAGTCGGCCGGGATCGCGCGACAGCAGCGCCACGTCGCAGCCATGCCGAGCGAATTCTGTCGCCGTGGCTCGGCCGACGCCAGCGCCGGCGCCGGTGATGACGACGATCTTGCGCATTGGGGGACCCTTGGTTGCCAAGGGTTCCAACGCAGGCATGCGCCGATGGTGGCGGCATGGGCAGATGAAAGAAAGGACGGATTCACTCTGTTGCCATGCAAAAATAATTGAACGGCAACGGCCGGGCATGTGCCCTATCTATTTTCGGGCACACTGCAAGGAATGTCTCATGCGTATCGCTTTGATCGCCCTGTTGTTGCCGCTCGCGCTGGCTGGCTGCCTTTCGTTCAGCAGTAGCAGCCCGTCCCCACCGGCCAGCAACACCACCGTCGTGACACCCAGCCAGTAACGCATGTTCGGGCGGGGCAATCTTCCGGTCATGGGGATTGCCTCGCGGTGTCGGGATTGGATGAGGCCTGGCGCGCATTGAGCCAGCGGACCGAACCCATGACCTGACCGGAGAACAGGACGCCGGTTGCCGAAACCGGCAGTCCACCGGCGCGCAACGTTTCCGCCGTCCAGGTATTGCAGGTAAACAGCCCGGAGTAGGTTTCGCGTGCGGCGTAGTACACGCTGCCGGGATAAGGGCCGTCGGCCAGCAGCATCGGGGCGCCGGCCGGGGACAGTTCGAATTCATTCCAAATAGCGGCCTCTATCTGGCGCAAGCCCGCGGCGGAAACGTGCAGCACGACGACGTTTCGTGACCCGAACGCCGCTTCGGGCGGGGCGTTCAGTGCGGTCATCAGCAGGGCGCTGCGGCTGGGCAGCAGCGCATTCAGCATGGCACCGAAACTTTTCTCGCGATTGACCAAAAACTGCCGCTCGCCGAAGCCAAAGGTCAGAAAGCGCACGCCCGGGAAGGGTGTCTCCAGCGTTGTCATGGGGCCGGCGATCTCCCCCACCGGCAGGCCGATGTCGGTGTGCCATTCGCGCTCCACCACATAGACGATCTTGTCGCCGGGACCGGGGGAGAGGCTGGGGGTGGAGCACGCGGCGAGCAAAGCGGCGGCGAGGCAGGCAGCGGACAGGCGAAGCATCGACAGGCCTTTCAGGATCCAGCCCCCGCGCGACAGCCGCGTCCGGCAAGACATTGGCGCCATACGCCGTTGGCCGCTTCGTTGCCAGTTGGATGTTGTTGAACCGGATGCCGGTCAGGGTGCGGCTCGCATCTCCGCGAGCACCTGCGCGTACGGGTCGGGCGGGATGGTCACCGCACCGTGGAACGGCGAACTCAATCCCACGATGAGAAGCAACACGAGCACACCGGACGCCACCAGGGCCGCCGTCATCAGCAGATGCAGCGCCGGCCTGGGGCCGCCCAGGACGAAACTGAATCCGACCATCAGCGCGCCGCCGGACAGCAGAACCACCCAGACAAGGTCGGGGATGGTGCCATGCGTCGCGAGGCGCCGGTCGCGCCGCACCGTGGCGATGTCGCTGAGTGTGCTGATCAGGGCATTCTGGATGTTCGACTGCCCTTGTCCGGCCGGCATCATCTGCACCGCCATGCGTTCCAGGTGCGTCAGCGACGGTTCGGCTACCGGTACGGTGTGTCCGGCGATCTGGGCCGGCCATTCGACGGTGATGATGTTCGTTAGATAGGCCACCAGATCGGTGCGCATCGCCTCGCCCGCCGGTCCGGGGATGCCGTAGCTGACATGGTGGGCGCTACCGATCAGATCGGCCTCGTGCCGGGCGAGCGCCTGGGCGGCACTGTATTGCTCCCACGCAGTCGTTGCCATGAATGCCAGCAGCACTGCGTAGGTGGTGCCGATGACGGAAAAGATCGCGGCACCCAGCACGGTGTGTTCGCGCCGCAGGGTCGCCGGCAGGAAGCGCTGGACCAGGATCTGCAGGATCAGCGCGCAGGCGACGGCGGCAACCAGGAGGACGGCACCCGACTGCCAGATCGGGTGCATGGTGACGGACATCGACATCATCGCTTGCGCTTCCTACCCGTGGGCGGAATATAGCGCGTCCAAGAGAATTGCCCCAAGGGGACCCATGATACCACGTATCGCATTCGACCCAACCGCGCCCGCACCACTGGATGGGATCCGCGTGGTCGACCTGTCCCGGTTGGTCGCCGGCAACATGGTGAGCCTGCAACTGGCCGATCAGGGCGCCGAGGTGATCAAGATCGAGGATCCCAAGGTCGGCGATCCGTTACGGGCCTGGCGGGTGAACGGGCTGTCGCTGCATTGGAAAGTCTACGCCCGGAACAAGAAGAGCCTGGCGATCAATCTGCGGCCGCAGGCGGGGCGCGATGCGTTGCTGGATCTGTTGGCGACCAGCCAGGTGCTGATCGAGAACTACCGGCCGGGCACGCTGGAAGCGATGGGGCTGGGACCGGAGGTGCTGCACGCCCGCAATCCGGGTTTGGTGATCGTGCGCATCACCGGGTTCGGACAGGACGGCCCGTATCGGGACCGGCCGGGATTCGGCACGCTGGTGGAGGCGATGTCCGGGTTCGCGTCCAAGAACGGCTACGGCGACCGGCCGCCGGTACTGCCGCCGCTGGCGCTCGCCGACATGGTTTCCGGGCTGTATGGCGCCTATGCGGTGATGGTGGCGTTGCGCGTGGTGGAACGTGGCGGGCGCGGCCAGGTCATCGATCTGCCATTACTGGAGCCGATGATTTCGGTGTTGGGTCCCGAGGCGGCGAGCTATCGCGTTTCGGGTGAAAAGCCGGAGCGGACGGGCAGCCGGTCGCAGACGACCTCCCCGCGTAACGTCTATGCCACGAGCGATGGCCGGTTCGTTGCGATTTCCGCGTCGATCCAGGCGATGGCGGAGCGGCTGTTCCGAGCGATCGGGCGGGCGGATATGATTGGGGATCCGCGGTTCAAAACCAATACGGATCGCGTGCGCAATATCGATGCCTGCGACGGGATCGTTGCCGCATGGATCGCCGAACGGACGCTGGCGGAAAACATGGCGGTGTTCGAGGCGGCGGAGGTGACGGCGACCCCGATCTATGAAATCGACCAGTTGCTGGACGATCCGCATGTGCAGGCGCGCGGCGTGATCGTGGAGGCGCCGGACGAGGAAATGGGATCGGTGCTGATGCATAACGTCATTCCGCGGCTGTCGGATACGCCGGGACGGCTGCGGTCGGCGGCGCCCGGCTTAGGGCAGCACACGCGGTCTGTTCTGGAGTCGATAGGGTATGATGCCGCCCGGCTGGCCGCCCTGGCCGCCGAGGGCGTGATCAAGGAGGGCTGACGATGCGCGATGACCTGCCAGTGTGGCGATCCCTGATGTTCGTTCCGGTGACGGCGGAAAAATTCGTCCGCACCGGGGCCGACCGGGGGGCGGATGCGATCATCCTGGATCTGGAAGATGCAGTCGCGCCCTCGCAAAAAGAGCACGCAAGGACATTGATCGCGGCGGCTATTCCACAGGTGTCCCGCAGTGGCGCCGATGTGGTGGTGCGGGTGAACCGACAGTGGCGGATGCTGGTGCGCGACCTGGAAGCGGCGGTGATTCCGGGTGTGGCGGCGATCATGCTGACCAAGGTCGACAGCGCTGAGCACGTGCTCGCCTGCGCCGAGGTGGTCGCGGAACTGGAAAGCGAGCGCGGGCTGGCGCCCGGATCCACCAAGTTCATCGCCCTCGTCGAAACCGCCACCGGCTTCTTCCGTATCGAAAGCATCGCTCGGTCTCACCCCAGGGTCGTGGGGTTGAGCCTGGGATCAGAGGATTTCGCAGCGGATATCGGCATGCAATCCGAACCGGAAGGTTTGTTCTATCCGAAACAACATACGATTTTCGCGGCGCGCGCGGCCGGGATTATGCCGATGGGGTTCATCGGCTCGATCGCTGATTTTCGCGATCAGGAGAAATTCCGGGCGATCGTGCGGCGGTCGCGCCGGCTGGGTTTCATGTGCGCGAGCGCGGTGCATCCCTTGCAGGTGGCCGTGCTGAACGAGGAGTTTTCTCCCGATGCCGCCGAGGTGGAACGCGCCGAGCGGATGATCGCGGCGTACGATGATGCGTACAGGCAGGGGTTGGGCGCGGTGCAGTTCGAAGGCGCGATGATCGATGTCCCGGTGGTGGAGCGGGCGCGCACGGTGGTCAAGCGGGCGGCGGCGTTACGCGCCCGGGGCCGGATCTGAACGGGGATCGAATGAGGCACCTCAACGCCGGATTACGCTCAGTTTATTAAACAATATTATATGTTCTGGGCCATTACATTTCGTCGGTTTAGCTGAAGGCAAAAATTATTTCGATTGTGGTCCAGGCTTTGCTTTGTGGAGCAGGGTCGAAACCACCTGCGCCAAGGCTAAACACGTCACATGATGGATAAGCGGATTTCTACGCGGCATGGAGCGTTGATGCGCCTGCCGTTCATTTACGTTGGGAACAGCGCACAGGCCTTTATCGCCGCCACCCGCGGTGCTTCGTCGCCCGGCTGAGCGCGGATTGGGCGGTCTGTGGCTTGTGTTTGTTCATTCGGATCTTCGCTTGAGCCGCTTGCCGCCACTTTAGCCATCGCCCGGACATTTTCGCAGCAGCGGCCGCATCGCGGCGGCGTCACGAAAATGCTTGGTTTTGCAAAGGAGATTCTATTTTGGTCCTAGTACACAAGACATACGGCAAGGATCGTGTCCGTATCATGCGGCTCGATCGCGGCAACGACCGCCACGTGGTGCGCGAACTGAGCGTGCGCGCGATGCTGACCGGCAATTTCGATGGTGCGTTCATCGCTGGCGACAATTCGACGTCGGTGGCGACGGATACCGTCAAAAATGTGATCAATATTGTTGCACGTGAAAACGTAGCGCTGGGCAATGAGCTGTTTTGTGCGGCAGTGGGCCAGAAATTGCTCGATCTCTACCCATCGGTGGAGAGCGTGACGGTTACCGGTCATGAGACAAAATGGACACGTCTGGCGGTGGACGGGACGCCGCACCCGCATAGCTTCGTGCTGGACGGCAACGGCAAGCCGTTCGCGAAGGTTGTGGTGACGCGGAATGGCATCTCCACCCAGTCCGGGGTGTCCGCTTTCACCTTCATGAAGACCACCCAATCGGGCTGGGAACATTACATTAACGACAGCTACACCACGCTGCCGGAGACGGATGATCGCATCGCCGCGACCGCGATGGATGCGTCCTGGGACTGGAACGCGGTGCCGGCGGATTACGAGGCGGCCAACGCGAAGATCCTGGAGACCCTGCTGACGGTCTTTGCCACGACCTATAGCAAGAGCGTGCAGGACAGCGTGTACCGCATGGGCGAGGCAGCCCTGGCCGCCGTGCCGGAGCTGGCCACGATTAGCATGGCGTGTCCGAACAAACATTACATCCCGATCAACCTCGGGCCGTTCGGTCTCGCGTCCGACAACATGGTGTTTACGCCCACGGACGAACCGCATGGGCAAATCGAGTGCACCGTCAGGCGACTTGGATAGGCACAAGTTCAAGGCACGGCAACCGCCTTGCACCGTCGGCGAGGCACGATTCTTCGCGTCAAAAGTCTACTACTGGAGAACTAGAGTGATTCGAGTACAAAACAACAGTGCCGCCCAGGTGTGCCGCGTTCTGGTTGGGCTGTTTGCCGGCATGGCGGTGTCGGCCGGCGCGGAGGCCCAGGGGCTGGGCGTCCAGCCTGTGCCGGCCAATCCGGATGCGCCAAGCAGCGTTCCGGCGTCGATTGCGCCGGCTGCGCCCTCGGTCAACGGCGTCCCGGAAGGCGACTTTTTTACCTTCGGGCAGCCGCTTAAGCCGTTTGGCGATGCGCTGGCCAACAACGGCGTTTATCTGAAGGGCTTTTGGCAAAGCACGCTGTTTTCCAATCCGTCCGGCGGCGTGCAGCGAGGCACGATCGGCTATGACGAGGCCTATTTCGGTGCCGATTTCGATTTGCAGAAGATGGCCGGGCTGACCGGTTCGGTCATCCATTTCAGCATCGACTCGCGCTTTGGCGGCATGCCGCAGGGGGTCAACAACTTCGGCGGCAGCGACGCGGGCTATCTGCAGGGCACCGGACCGGACAATCAGACGCGGCTGAACGAGCTGACCTGGGATCAGCATTTGTTCGATGACAAGATACGTTTCGTGGTCGGGCGCACGTCACTGGCCGACTACTTCGCGACGTCGGATCTGTACTGTCAGTTCCAGATCGGCACGTGCGGCAATATCGGGCCGTTTACCTGGTCCGCGGACAGTAACTCGACCTTCTGGCCGATCGCCACGTGGGCGGGCGAGGTTGCCTACTTCCCGACACCCGAAGTCTATATCCGCGTCGGCGCGTCGGAATCCGATCCGTACCAATATACCGGCGGCGGCTTCGTATGGAATGGCGGCTGGAGCACGTCCCATGCGACCGGTGTGTTCCTGCCGGTCGAGGTTGGCTATCAGGAGGATGCGGCGACCACGCGCTACGCGGGTAGATACGATATCGGCTTCACCTATGATTCCAGCAACTTCGCCGACGAACGCTACAATACCCAAGGCGGGCTGCTGGCGTATTCGGGCGGCACGCCGATGAGCGACGGATCCGCCTCGACGATCTACCTCCAGGCGGAGAAAATGGTGTGGCGTCCCGATCCATCGAAGCCGCAAGGCCTGTCGTTGTTCGCGTCCGCCCAGTTCGCGACGTCCGGCCATCCGCTGGTGCAGAGCTTCTATCAGGTGGGCGCTGTGTTGCATGGCACCTTTCCAGGCCGGCCGAACGACATCGCCGCGATCGATTTCCAGGCGAACATATTCAACCCGCGAGCCTCGGACTATGTGAACGATGAGATCGCGGCGCAGGGACTGAGCGGGAATGTTCCTAATGACGAGGAACTCCTGGAGACCAACTACAGCGTTGAACTGGCCCCTGGTATTCAGATCAAGCCCTACGCGATCTACATCTTCCACCCTGACCAGAATCTGTTCGACGTCACGCCGAACCCCAAGGTGACGTATGCCTTCGAGACGGGGCTGCGGCTGACGATTGCGCTGAATGACGTGCTGGGACTGCCAAAGTTCTTCCGTCCGGACTGATTGTATCTGCTGTAAACGCGACGGGCATTCCTTGGCGAACCGACCGCCAGGGAATGCCTATTTCGTCAGCCGGATAAAAAATCGAGCGAAACGATGATGCCGCCGTCATCGCCAGGGCATGCATTTTGCGCCTTGGCCGGGATTCTCAGTGGCCGCGCAAGAAAATCACCAGCCGGCGCAGGCCCGCGGTCAGCCGCCACGAGGTGCTGTTGAGGATCGCTTCGTGGTGGTCCCGGATCGTCGCCAGGGCGGTTCCGAGTTCGGCGGTTCGCTGTTCGGCGGCATGCAGGGTCCGGCGCAATGCGGCGCCATCGGTTCGGGCGGCCGCGAGGTCGCTGGATAGCGTCGCGTTGGTCTGCCACGCGGCGGCCAGCTCCACGCGAAGACCGTCGGCGACCTGCGTCAGTTCCGTGCGGATTTCGTCGGCGACCAGCATGTCCGTCATACGGGGGGATTCGGCCCGAAGCGGGGCTTCCGCCACGCCCGCGCGGTCGTGGACATTGATCGACGGCGCGCGATCGGCGATACGGCCAGTTCGGGTCAGCGCCGGCCCGCCCGGCTTGCGGAACACCGCCACGAAATCCGCCCAGCGTTCGGCTCGCGGCAGGCCGATGAACGACTCGATCAATTCGATCTCGATACCGCGGCGGGCCGCCCAGCGCACCAGCGCGACACCGGCGTCCGGGTAGAAGCGCCAGCAATCCAGTGGGTAACGGTGGAATGCGCCGTTGGAGGGAGCGTTGACATAAAGCAGGCCACCAGGACGAAGGAGCCTGAGAAGTTCCAGGAACGTGTCCCAGAAGCAGATATCGTGCTCGAACGCCGAACTGGTGACGACCGCGTCGGCGATGCCATCGGCAAGAGGCAGCGGGGCGGCCGGGTTGACCACAAGGTCGACACCCTTGGCCGCGATCATGTCGAGGCCGATGTACCGGACGCCTAACGGGCAGTGATCGCGGAGCGAGCCGTTGACGTCCTGGCTACCAAGCTCCACCACGGTGCGGAGGGATTCGGAGCCGTAAAGTTCGAAGAACAGGCGGCCGTGTTCGTAGGCGGTGTCGTGCACGGTGGGACAGGCCTTCGGCTAGAGCGAGATCGCTTCAGGTTGAAGCTGGCTCGCTCCGGTTGTCGTTGTTTGAGAGGGCGATTCACGCCCGAGGTTGGTTCAACCTCAGACGATCGCACTCTAAGGGCGCGGCGCGGACGTTACGGCCGGTCGTTATTGTGTTGCGGCGATTTGCGTGTCACGGCGTTTCGGCGATTTCGCGCTGGGACAGTATCGTGTTGCCGGCCAGGCGGCAATCGGCGCTGCTTTTCGGGGTCTGCCCACCGCCGGACTCGAACCGGCACGTCCTTTCGAACTGCGGATTTTAAGTCCGCTGCGTCTACCATTC
>DATARX010000147.1:0-21336 GCA_036263955.1 Rhodopila sp. | reverse complement strand
CCGGATGTCGGCCTGATCCAGACCCTGCCCATCATCACCGGCGGCACCACCCTGTTCGCCCGCATGCAGCAATTCGCCGGCCGCGTATACGGCCCCGTCATCGCCCACGGCATCGCCTGGTGGCACGGCGCCGAGGGCAACTACTGGGGCCACAACGCCCTGATCCGCACAAAAGCCTTCGCCGAACAAGCCGGCCTGCCCGAACTGCACGGCCGCAAACCCTTCGGCGGCCACATCCTCAGCCACGACTTCATCGAGGCCGCCCTGATGCGCCGCGGCGGCTGGGCCATCCACATGATGCCCGGCCTGGAAGGCAGCTACGAGGAAAGCCCGCCCTCCCTGATCGACCTCGCGGTCCGGGACCGCCGCTGGTGCCAGGGCAACCTGCAGCACGCCGCCATCCTGCCGGCCCGCGGCCTGCACTGGGTCAGCCGCATGCACCTGCTCACCGGCATCGGCTCCTACATCACCGCCCCGCTGTGGCTGCTGTTCCTGCTCAGCGGCATCCTGATCGCCTTGCAGGCCCGCTTCATCCCGCCCGACTACTTCCCCGGCGGCGGCGCCAAATCCCTGTTCCCGCAATGGCCGGTGATCGACCCGGTCCGAGCGATGTGGGTCTTCATCGGCACCATGTCCCTGCTGCTGGTGCCCAAGCTCCTCGGCATGATCACCGTCCTGGTCCGCCGCCCCCTCCGGCGCGGCTGCGGCGGCTTGTTCGGCCTGTTCGGCAGCCTGGTCCTGGAGACGGTCATCGCCGGCCTCATGGCCCCCGTCGTCATGCTCACCCAATCCATCGACGTCGTCGCCATCCTGTTCGGCCGAGACTCCGGCTGGAACGCGCAACGCCGCGACGACGGCGGCATTCCGCTGCGCGACATCATCCGCCTCTACCGCCGCCACACCATCCTCGGCCTGCTGCTCGGCATTGGCGCCTGGTCGGTCTCCCCCTACCTCGCCCTCTGGATGCTCCCCGTCGTCCTCGGCCTCGCCCTCGCCGTGCCGCTGGCCGCGCTCACCGGCCGCCGCACGCTGGGGATCGGACTGCGCCGCATGGGCCTGCTGCGCATACCGGAGGAAGGCAATCCCCCCGCGGTCCTCCAACGCGCCACCGCCCTGCACAAGCAATCGCAGGACGAACCCGAAACCGACGCCATCGCCGCGCTGCTCCACGATCCGGCGTTCCTGACCGCGCACCGGCACATGCTGCCACCGCCGCGCCGCCCGGGCATCGACCCGCTGAACGTCCCGCTGCTGACCGGCGCCGCCAAGATCGCCGAAGCGACCAGCCTGGACGCCGTATGGCCGACCCTCACCCAAGCCGAGAAGACCGCCATTCTCGCCGATGCCCGAACCCTCGAGACCCTTGTGACCCTGGCCCGGCCGGATACCCGCCTGACCCCGGCGGAATTTGCCCGGCAATAAAGACCGGGCGGCGATTTTTGCCGGGTCCGCACATCACAATCCGCCGCGAAATCGGGCCGGCCAGCCCTGGCACGCGGCTTGCGCTTCACGCCCCCGACCGACTGCCGACGCCCGGCTACGAACTTCGGATAGGAACGCAAATATGTCCATCGGCGCTGTATCTGGACCGAGCGGAATTGTTGCCGCCCCGCTGAACTGGGCGCCTGCCGCCACCAGGACCGCCACCACAACGCCGGACACCGCGACCCAAAGGGCCGCAACGCAAGGGGGAGCAATCCCAAAGGCCGCAATCCCAGGGGCCGCAATCCCAGGGTCCGCAACCACCCCGAAACCGGGCGAGCCCGCCACCGATCCGTCCGCGAAAAAACCCGAACCGCCGTTCCTGCTGGTGCCGACGCAGCCGTTGACGCCAACCGTGTTGGCAGCACTGGTTGGCCTTCAGTTGTTCCCCAAGGGACCCTCGGCAACCTGATCGGCCCCGCGTTGCGCGCCCCACGATCCCGTCCGTAGGGTCTGCGGCGCGAAATCGCCAAACGACCAGCGCAGCGGGAGCGCGCCGGCGCGCCGCCATCCCCCGCTGACCGACAAGCGCCAGAGGCGCTCCGCCCCAGGGAACCGACTTCCACCCGCCCACAGGATTTCCACACGGCCCCGCACTTGCAGCACCGTGCCGTCCGCCCAATCCACGAACAGCAGCGCCGCGCGTGGCTCCAGCAGCAGGTTGCCCAGCGTGTTGAAGTAATGATTGCCATGGAAATCCGGAATCACCAGCGTATTGCGGTCAACCGCCACAAACCCCGGTCGTCCGCCGCGGTGGCTGATATCCACCCCGCCCATAGCCCCCGCCCCACCGCCGCTGCCGGACGCGACGAAGAACGTGTCCGCCGCCCGGATCGCCAGCCGAGCCGCTTCATCAAGGCCCTCCAACCGCTCCACCGGCCCCGCCACGGCGCCATCATCCCGCCAAAACCGCGTTTGGATATACTGCGGGCAATTGCCAAAACTCTGCGTGACGGAAACAACCAGCCGGTCCGGCCCGACCTGCCGCACCGTCCCGTTTGCCCGGTTGCGCCGCCTCGTCGCCAGGTCGATCCCGAGCAGCCCGATCGGCGCCCCCGGCACCAGGAACGCGCCAGCCGGATCCGCGTCGTCCGCCCCAGCCGCGATGTCCAGCGTATGGTCGTCCGGACTGCCGATGAAACCGGGTGTCCCGGTCAGGATCGTCGCCACCGGCGCCCCCTCGCTGTCCAGCGTCGCCATTGGCAGAAACGGCAGCGTCCCGAAAAACACCCGGTGCTGGTCCGGCATCCAGTCCCGGATTGCCGCATTTGGCGAGGCAACGCCGGCCAATGCCTGGGCTGCCTGTTCGCCCGAATGAAAAATTCCCTGGCTCATGCCCACCAGAATGGTCCTTCCAGGAATTGCCGCGTAGACGGCATCGTGGAAACTCACTCTTCCACCAATCGGAATCCCGTCATGGATCGGCTGGACGAACTGGCCGTGCTGGTCGCGGTACTCGAAACCGGCAGCCTCGCCGCCGCGGGCCGTCGCCTGCGCCGCTCGCCACCGGCCATCACCCGCACCATCGCGGCGCTCGAACAACGCGCCGGCACCCGCCTGGTCGAGCGCACGACCCGCCGCCTGGCGCTCACCGAGGCGGGGCTGGCCCTCGCCAACCGGTCCCGCACGCTGCTCGACGACTATGCCGACGCCATGCGAGCCCCGGCGGATGCCGCCTTGCGCGGCCGCCTGCGCATCACCGCCCCGGTGGTGTTCGGCCGCCGCCACGTCACCCCCTGCATCCTGGCGTTCCAGGCCGCACACCCGGACCTGCGCATCGAACTGGAACTCGCCGACCGCAATCTCGACCTGCTCGAGGACGGAATTGACGTCGCGGTGCGGATCGGATCGCTCGCCGACTCAGCCCTGACCGCCCGCCGCGTCGGCGCGGTACGCCGCGTGCTGGTTGCCGGTCCCGGCTATCTTTCGGCCCACGGCACGCCGCAAACCCCCGCCGACCTGACGGGCCACGCCACGATCGTGTCATTCTCCCGCGGCGGCCTGCTGGAATGGCGATTCCGCGACGGCCCCCGCGACCGCGTGGTGCGCCTGACCCCACGCCTGCTGGTCAATGACATCGAGGCCATGCTGCTTGCCGCCCGCGCCAACCACGGCATCGCCCGAGCGCTGTCCTACCAGGTGGTGGAGGAATGCCGGGCCGGCATCCTGATCCGGCTGTTGCCCGATTTCGAACCGCCGCCCGAACCCGTACACCTGCTGTTTTCCGGCGGCGCAATGACCCGCCCAAGCGTCAAGGCCTTCGTTGATTTCGCCGCCGACTCCCTGCGCCGGCTTGATGTCGTCCGCGCCGCCCCGGCCAGCACCGGCCCCGCCGGCGGAACCCAACCCGCCGCCGAACACGAGACCGCGCGATCATCTGGCAACCCAAGCCGCCCGCCCCTACCTCCACCCGACAACCCGACGGACAGGAGCGCGTCATGAGCAGCACCACCGAAAGCCGAGGATCCGCCGCCAAACCCTTCCTGTCCGATGTAAAGACGTTACGAGAGCGTGCCCGCCAGAACCTGTCCGAGGGCGTGGTCACCAAAACCTACGGCGGCGACGTCAGGCGCACGATCGAGATCCTGCAATCGGTTCTCGCCACCGAAATCGTCTGCGTGCTGCGCTACACGATGCATGCCGTCACCGCGACCGGCATCGCCAGCGAAGCGATCAAGGCCGAATTCGCCGAGCACGCCAAGGAAGAACAGGCCCACATGATGGCCGTCGCCGAACGCATCGACCAACTCGGCGGCACCCCCAACTTCAACCCCGAGGGCCTGGCCACACGATCGGCGTCGCAATACGCCGAGGGCGAAAACCTCGTGGACATGATCCGCGAAAACCTGATCGCCGAACGCATAGCGGTCGACCATTACCGTGAACTGATCCGCTATTTCGGCGACGACGACCCGACGACCCGCGTGATGCTGGAAGGCATCCTGTCGGTCGAGGAAGAACACGCCACCGACATGCAGGACCTGCTGCAGGCCCACCAGGGACTCTGACCGCGCGCCATCAAGGCGGCCGGCGCCACCCGTCATATCCGGTCATCGCCTGCCGCCATGTCCCGCCGGTTCCTCTCCGCCATGTCCGGCCGGCGCCTACCATTATATCCGGCCACCGCCGAACCGTTATCTTACGGTTCGCGCGTCACCGGTCGGTCCACAAAAAACCATACACCCCGACCTCGGAGACAAAGCCCTCCCAACCAATATCCAGGAATTCTTTCAGCCGCCCCTTGCATCGCCGAAACCGATTCCCCACCTTCACCGCCATTGCAGAACATACCACGAACACAAACCCACCACCACCTTTAAGCCAAACATGTCCCAAACCGCCACCGAACCGCCTCCGCCCTACGATCCCAGCATCATTTTCCACCACGACGGACCCATCAACCCGGTCTTCATGACCGAAGCCATCCGCACCCTGATGCGCACCCTGCCCCTGGGAGACTCCAACGAGCCCGAGTCCTGGGCCAATCGCCGCATGGTCAGTGCCACCCAGGCCCTCGCTGCCCTCCATCCCCGCGACGAAATCGAGGCCATGCTCGGCGTCCAGGCCATCGCCGCCTACCACGCCGCCGCCGCCGGCTGGCGCCACGGCATGAACAGCGCCCAGCCGCGCGGCACCGGCACCCGCTACGTCACCGCCGCCGCCACCGCCGCCCGCGCCTTCGACACCATGCTGCGCGCCCTCGAACGCCGCCAGGCCAGGCCGCTCGCCACCCCGGCCGCCCGCCCCGCCCCGCGCGCCTGGCCGAAACAGGACAACGAAGCCGCCATGGCCGCCCTCGAAGCCCGCTGCAGCGCCACCGGGCAGGAATCCGAAACCAACACCGGCCCCGACACCGACCCCGAAACCGACACCGGCGACATCATCGAACTCACCCCGGAACAAGCCGCCGCATTCAAGGCCCAGGTCGAGGCCGACATGCGGGCGGAAGAAAACAAGGGACTCGACCTCGCCAACACCGAAGGCCTCCGCCCCGACGGCAGCATCGTCATGCCCGAGGACCCAACCCCCAACCAGGAGGCCTACATCGCCCGCCGCCTCTGGATCCGCCACTGCAAGGAATGGGCCGAAAACCGCCGCCGAGGCATCGACAGGGAACCCGACATCCGCCCCCTCCGCACCGGCGACATCATCCGCTAACCGCCCCGTCACGGTCCCCCCTTGGGTCCCGCCCACCCGGCTCTCTCCCTCACGGCCTTTGGGGGCCACTAACCAACCCCTCCCCCCCAGCCCACGCCCCAAGCCCACACCCCGAGCCCCCCGCCAGGACCCCTCACCATGAACGACCATCCCAACCCACTACTGGAATTCATCCTCCGCCTGCTCGCCCCGCTGCTCATGGCCGGCAGCGTCACCGACCTCGAACGCGCCCGACAGGCCGCGGTCCAGGCCATCGAGATCTACACATCCCGCGGCCAGGGTGAACTCATCGCCATCGGCCAGGTCGTCGGCTTCGCGATCACCGCGCTCGACGACCTCCGCCTCTCCATGGGCTCGGACCTGTCGCTGTCGATGAAGCTGAAACTGCGCGGCAACGCCAACGCGCTCAACCGCTCATCCCTGCACGCCACTGCAACCCTGAACCAACCCCGGCCCGAACCCGAACCCAACGAGACCCCCGCGGCACCGCCAACCGACGAACGCCCAACCCCCACCGAACCCGCCACAATCGAACCCGTCTCCGCCACCCTCCCGGTCGCGCAACAAAACCGCCTCAACTGGGCCAACGCGATGTCGAACGCCACCATCGACCTGCAAGCCCGCGCCGCCCACGTCACCCCGGCGCAACGCCGCGCCGACCGCCAGTGGATCAACGTCCTGACCGAGGTCGCCGGTACCCTCCGCGCCGAACCCCAACCGGCCGAACCCCTAGCCGCCGAAACAGCCCCGGCCCCCCAACCCCTCGGCCCGATCGCCGCCCCCGCCAGCAGCAAGACCCCGGCCAAGGCCAACCTGCTGCGCACCACCCTGATGGCCAGCGCCGGCTTCCCGGCGCACCTCATCGCGCCGGCGACGTAGTCCGGCCCACCTGAACCAGCCTTCACGTCCTCGCCTCGATGTGAACCCAACCGAAACCGCCGCCTGCGTTTCACCCTTCGGCGACAAGCAGGAGTGGCGCGTTGGGCGAGACCGTCGAGAGGGCTGAATCCAGGGAACAACGTCCGAAAGCCGAACAAAGCCGGAGCGAGCAGCAAACCAACCGCCCGGAAAACACCCAGACCACCAACCGCGAGCACGACGAAGCACCGAAGCGCCGCTGGCCGCTGGTCATCCTCGGCATCGTCGTCGTCCTCACCATCATCGCCGGCATCGTCTACTGGCTGATGACGCGGAACCTGGAGAGCACCGACGACGCCTACACCGAAGGCAACGCCATCGCCTTCGCGCCAAAAGTGTCAGGCTACGTCACGCAGCTGAACGTCGACGACAATACGATCGTCCATAAGAATGAGCTGCTGCTGAAGATCGACCCACGCGACTACATCGCCGCCCGTGACCAGGCGCGCGCCGCGCTGTCCCTCGCGCAGTCGCAACTTTCCAGCGCCGAGGTCGATCTCGAGATCACCCGCACCAGGGCACCCGCGACCTTGTTGCAGGCGCAAGCACAACTCGCGCAGGCTCAGGCAAACCAGAACCAGGCCCAGCGTGATTACAATCGCCAACACGCGGTCGATCCGAGGGCAACAACCCAGGCCAATATCGACCAGGCCACCGCGCAACTCAAATCCAATGCTGCGCAAGTCAGATCGGCCGAGGCCCAGGTGCAGATCGCGGCCCTGGTGCAACAAACCATCCAGGCCGCCGAGGATACGGTCACCCAGCACAAGGCCCAGGTCGAGCAGGCCGAGGCCAACCTCGCGACCGCCGAAATCAACCTGTCGTATACCGAATTGCGCGCCCCGCAGGACGGAAGGATCACCCGGCGAAACGTCGACCTCGGCACCTTCGTGCAGGCCGGGCAACAGGTTTTCTATATCGTCACCCCGCAGGTCTGGGTCACCGCCAACTTCAAGGAAACCCAGCTCGCCGATATGCATCCGGGCCAGCACGTCACGATGAACGTCGATGCGTACCCGAACCTGCATCTGCAAGGCCACGTCGACAGCATCCAGCAAGGCAGCGGCGCCCGCTTCTCCGCCTTCCCCGCCGAAAATGCCACCGGCAACTTCGTCAAAATCGTCCGCCGCGTGCCGGTGAAAATCATCATCGACAGCGGACTCGACAACGATCGCGGCCTGCCCCTGGGTATCTCGGTCACCCCGACGGTCACCGTCCGATGAGCGACGCGAACGCCGGCTGGAAGCCGCGCTCCAACCCATGGCTGGTCGCGATCGTCGTGACCCTGGGTGCGTTCATGGAGGTGCTGGACACCACCATCGTGAACGTTTCGCTGCCGCACATTGCCGGCAGCCTGTCGATCAGCGCCGACGAAAGCACCTGGGCGCTGACCACCTATCTCGTTGCCAACGGGATCGTCCTGACCATATCCGGCGCCCTCAGCCGCCGCCTCGGCCGCAAGAACTACTTCCTGATTTGCATCGGCGCCTTCACCCTCGCCTCCTTCGCCTGCGGCATGACCGAGCAGTTCTGGCAAATCCTGCTGTTCCGGGCGCTGCAGGGATTCTTCGGTGGTGGCCTGCAGCCAACGCAGCAGGCGATCATCCTCGATCATTTCCCGCCCGAAAAACGCCAGCAGGCCTTTTCCCTCACCGCCATCGCCATCATTATCGCCCCCGTCGTCGGTCCCGTCGTCGGCGGCTGGCTGACAGATACCTACAGTTGGCACTGGATCTTCCTGATCAACATCCCCATCGGCATCGCGACATTCTTCGGCGTGATGCAGTTCGTCGAAGATTCGCCGACCATCGAGGAAGAGAAAAGAACCGCCCCACCCTTCGACTATCTGGGCGTCGTGTTCATCGCCGTCGCCCTCGGCTGCCTGGAGGTCGGCGTCGATCGCGGCGAAGACTACGACTGGCTGGGTTCTACCTTCATCCGCGTCATGTTTCTCCTGTCGGCCTGCGGCTTCGTCTTCGGCATCACTTACCTGCTTTCGGTCCGGAACCCAATCGTGAACCTGCGCGCCTTCAAGGATCGCAACCTGGCGCTCGGGTCGGTGCAGATCGCCATCATGGGCTTCGTCCTCTACGCCAGCGCCGTGCTGATCCCGCAATTCGCCCAGCAGGAACTGGGCTATAACGCGACCTGGGCCGGCCTCGTCCTGGCGCCGGGCGCGGTCGTCCTGACCATGCTGATCCCTGTCGCCGGCCGGATCATGAACCTGGTGCCCACAAAATATGTGATCGCGGGCGGCGGCCTCGCCCTCGGGCTTGCGCTGATCTATTCGATGAACCTCGTCCCGGACCTGGACTTCTGGCATCTCGTGCTGTTTCGCGCCGCCCAGACCGCCGCGCTGTCGCTGTTGTTCGTTCCGATCAGCACGATCGCCTACGCCACCGTCCCGCGTGAGTTGAACGGCGACGCCACGGCCCTGTTCAGCATGGCGCGCAACGTCTTCGGCGGCATCGGCATCTCCGTATCGACCGCCCTGGTAACCGAACACCTGCAGATCAGACAGGCGCATCTCGTTCATGCGCTCGATCCCACCAATCAGCCCTATAATGATCTGCTGCAAAGAGTGCAGCAGGGTCTGATCGATGCCGGGCAGTCGATGCCGCAGGCGACGCTGGTGGCGCCCGGCCAGGTGTTCCAGATGCTGCGGGAACAAGTCGCCGTTCTGGCCTACAACGATGTCTTTCTGATTACCGCCTGCATGTCGTTCGTTATGATACCGACCGCGCTGCTGATGTCCGGCATCAAGACCAAATCCAGCGGCGGGGGTCACTGATCGATGCGCGCCATTCCAATGTGCCTCGCCCTCGGCCTGGCCGCCTGCACGGTCGGTCCGAACTTCACGCCACCAAAACCACCAGAGGTCACCAAGTGGAACGACCGGTCCGCCCAGCCGTTCCGAACCGCGTCGCGCGTCAGCACCCAGACCAACCCGGATCCGAAATGGTGGGACGGCTTCAACGATCCCGTGCTGACCGCCGTCATCGAAAAAGCCATCAGCGGGAATGTTGATCTTCAACAGGCCGTCGTCCGGGTCCAGGAAGCCCTGCAAGGTGAGGTATCCGCCCGCGCCGCCGGCCTGCCCAGCGTAAACGGCAACGCTAGTTACACGCGGGATCAACTGGGACTGCGCGGCCTGCTGCTGTCGCAGGGCGTTCCAGGCCAGATCAACAGCCTCGGCAATTCTTCTTCGGCGATCAACGGCGCACTGAACCAGCTGTCCCAGCCGGTCAATTTGTATCAATACGGCCTCAGTTCATCCTGGGAACTGGACCTGTTCGGGCGCGTCCGCCGATCCGTGGAGCAGGCCAAGGCCAGCGCCGAAGCGCAGATGGAGGCCACCAACGACGCATTGGTGATGCTGGAAGGACAGGTCGCGCAGGCCTACATCCAGCTTCGCGGCGCACAGGCATTGACCGCCACTCAACAGGAAAATATCCGGACCGCACAACAGGCTTTCGACCTGACCCAGACACGGCAGCGCCAGGGTCTGGCAACCGACCTCGATGTCGAGCAGGCCCGCACGCAACTGGCCAACTTCCAATCCCTGCTGCCGGGTTATGAGAAGCAGGCGCAACAAGCCATGAACCGCCTCAGCGTGCTGACCGGACAGCCACCCGGCACGCTGGATGCGATGCTGGACACATCCGCCCCGTTGCCAAAAATCCCTGCTGTGGTCACCATCGGTGTTCCATCCACCCTCGCCAGGCGGCGTCCCGATATCCGCGAGGCCGAGGCCCGGCTGCACGCCGCCACCGCCAATGTCGGCGTCGCCACGGCAAGCTTCTACCCCGATGTCTCGCTGACCGGCAGCTTCGGTATGCGCGCGATCGACGCCAGCTTTCTGACCAATTGGGCGAGCGATTTCTATGCCTTCGGACCCAGTGTCTCCCTGCCGATTTTCCAGGGCGGCCGGCTGACCGCCAGCCTGCGGATGGCACGCGCGCAGGAAGTCGAAGCCGCGCTCGCCTATCGCGGTACCGTGTTGAATGCGTTACAGGAAGTCGAGAATGCATTGGTCGCCTATCGGACCGATCGTGCCGAACGGGACAAGTTGACCGAAGCCGTGAAATCGGGCGAAACGGCACTTTATCTGGCGCGGGATCGTTACGCCCACGGGCTCGCGGACTTCCTCCAGGTGCTGGATGCGGAACGGACATTGGTCGGGTCCCGTCAGCAACGTGTGCAGGCCGATATCGCGCTGACCAATGATGTCGTTGCGCTGTACGACGCGCTGGGCGGCGGCTGGCAGCAGGACGCGGCCACCAGCCAGGCGCCGCTGATCGCCACCACCTCCCCCATCATGCCCGCGGCGCTGGACAGCGTGGCCGGCGGGGTGCCGCGATGAGCCGCCGCAAGGATTGGCAACGCCGCCGGGATCGGCGATATACTGCCAAGTAGCTTATGCGAGACAGAGAACCGGGTTGCCGGCAGCCGCACAGGGAGGGAACGCAATGTCGATCAAAATCACCGATTTGACGCCCGGCTTCGTGGGTGATGTTTCGGGCGTCGATATCACCCAGGCGCTGACCCAGGACCAGGTCGCGGCGCTGGAGACCGGGATGGATCGTTGCGCTGTCCTGGTCTACCACGATCAGCCACTGACCGATGAGCAGCAGAAGGTGTTCAGCGTCAATTTCGGGCGGCTGGAGAACACCGCGGGCGGCAATGTCACCAAGGCGGCGGAGCGGCGGCTGGATTCGCAGATGGCCGATGTCTCCAACCTCGGGCCCGATCACAAGCCCCTGGCGCGGGACGATCGCCGGCGGCTGTTCAATCTCGGAAACCAGCTTTGGCATTCGGACAGTTCCTATCGGGCGATACCGGCGAAGTATTCACTGTTGTCCGGCCGGATCGTTGTGGATAGCGGCGGCAATACCGAATTCGCCGATATGCGGGCAGCGTACGACGCGCTGGATGCCGGCACGAAGGCGGAGATTGAAGACCTGGTCTGCGAACATTCGCTGATCTACTCGCGTGGGTCGCTGGGCTTTACCGAATTGTCGGAGGAAGAGAGGCAAATGTTCAAGCCGGTGCGGCAACGGCTGGTTCGCACGCATCCGGTGACCGGACGCAAATCGCTGTATCTGTCCTCGCATATCGGTACGATCATCGGATGGCCGATGCCGGAGGCTCGGGCCTTCATCCGCGACCTGACGGAGCATGCGACGCAGCCGGCCTTCACCTATGCCCATAAATGGCGGCAGTTCGACCTGGTGATGTGGGACAACCGATCGACGATGCATCGGGTGCGGCGCTTTGACGAAACCAAGGTGCGTGATATGCGGCGCACAACCATCGCAGGTGACGGTGTCACCGTTGAACAATTGGCGGCTTGAAATGAGCATGAATCCACGCTGGAAACGTCGCCCCGAGGGCTCGACCTGGGGCGATTTTGGACCTGACGATCAGTTGGGGCGGCTGAATCTGGTGACCCCGGAAAAGGTCCTGCAGGGCATCCGGGAGGTGAAGCTCGGCAAGACGTTCTGCCTGTCCCTGCCGCTGGACTATCCAGGCGGCAACGTCATCAATCCACGACGGCATCCGCCGGTGTTGCGGCCCACCGAACGGAATGGGCGGCCGAACATGACCTATCCGTTGCGGTGCGATGACCCGACGGCATTGGACGTGGTGTGCGACGATCAGGTTGTGCTGACACTGCAATATTCCACCCAATGGGATACCCTGGCCCATGTCGGCCAGATGTTCGATGCGGACGGGGATGGCATCCCCGAGGACGTGTTCTATAACGGTTTCAGGGCCGGAACGGACATCGTGGGTCCGGTCCGTTATGATGCCAAGGGAAACCAAACACCGAGCGGCGAGGCCTCCGGTGCACGGAAACTTGGCGTCGAGAACATGGCGGTGGCTTGTGTCCAGGGTCGCGCGGTGATGATCGACATCGAGGCGCATTTCGGCCGGTCCGGCAAGCTTATCGGCTATGAGGACCTGATGATGGTCCTCGACAAGGACAAGGTCGTCATCGAGCCGGGTGATTTCGCCTGCATCCGTACCGGATTCGCGAAGCTGCTGCTGGAAATGAACAAGCAACCCGATCCCAAGGTGTTGTTCTCGACCACGTCGGCGTTCGACGGTCGGGACCCGCGACTACAACAATGGGTGACCGACAGCGGTGTCGTTGCGCTGCTGGCCGACAATTATGCCGTCGAAGCGAGTCCGGCTCGGCCATGCGCTGACGACTACTGTGCTATGCTTCCGCTGCATGCCCATTGTCTGTTCAAGTTGGGTTGTTACCTGGGCGAGATGTGGTACCTGACCGAACTCGCGGACTGGTTGCGAACGAACGGACGCAATCGCTTCTTGTTAACGGCCCCCCCGCTGCGCCTGCCAGGCGCGGTTGGATCGCCCGCAACCCCGGTCGCGACAGTTTGAATCGCTATCGGGTTGTGTTGCGACGAAACAACCTGGCTCGCGATTGGTCGATCAGATGTGTGTCGTCGTTTCGCGGCCGTTAGCTGGCGCCTTCGAACAGGTCGGTGGATTTGGTCCGCAGGCTTTCCGCCAGGGCTTGGGCGCCACCGCGGGCCAGCAGGCGACGGAAGTCGGACCGTTGCACGGCGACCCGACTGATGCTTCCATCGGCCAGCACATCGACGACCCGCCAGCCCGCGGACGTTTGCCGCATCACGTAGTCCAATTCATGGCTGTTTCCGTTCTTGGGGATCACCTGGGTTTGGACCACTTGCTGGGCGCCGACAGTGCGGGTATCCGGGCTGACGGTAAAATGCTGGCCGTTATAGTCATCGAAGCTGTTGACGTAGGACGCCACGGTGTAGCGTCGAAACGCGTCGGCCAACGTTTTCTGTTGATCCGGCGGCAACGTAGACCAGGATCCGCCGACCGATTCCTCCAGGATGGCGGACAAATCGAAAGTCCGATCGATGATCGGCGCCAGGATATCAAACCGTTGTTGGAACGGCGTGCCCGGCCCGGCCTTCATGATCTGCAGCAGGCCGTTGATCAGTTGCTGGATCGGCTCGACCGGAGGCGATTCGTTCGCGGCCTGCACCGGAAGCGCGACAGCCACAGGCAGCCCAGTCACAAGCAGTCCAGTCACAAGCAGCAACGAGGACCCTGCGATCAGAGCGCGACGCGGGAATTTTGTTTTTTGCATTCGGCAGTCCTCTAGGTCTCTCGTCGACAAGTCTCATCATGTGGGCCGAAAATTGACATCATCCAGATACAAATGCGCGGTTTTGTGCGATCCATGCTTCCGGGTTCGAACCGGCTCACGATATTGTGTCGAAAAATGAGCATGAACAACCCCAGCTTCATTGGGGTAGTGTAAGATCACGGTACCGTTAGCGGGAGCTTTGCCTTGACCATTCTAACCCGAGCGTTACGCCTGGCGGATAGCGTCGTAGGCTGTTGGGGATGGCTCGACAGGCCGCTCGATCCCGACCAGTTGATCGGCCTGGCTCGGCGCCAGACCGGCTTGGGGGACTTCGGTGATACCGCCTTCGTCGGTCCAATGATCCGCTTGCTGGAGGCCTGCTCCACGGAGTCCGCGCTCAGCCTGGTTGGGCGGAGTGCGACTCGTTGGGATATCGTGCGCTTCCTGTCCAATCTGCTGACCATCCAGGCGGCATCCGTCCAGCATCCTGCAATGACCGAAGCGCCTATTCGCCAGCCGATTTTCATCACCGGGCTGCCGCGAAGCGGAACGACATTCCTGCACCGGCTGATGCTGACCGACGAAACCAATCGGGCCCCCACGGTTTGGGAAACGATTTCACCCTCTTGCGCCGCTGGATCCCGAGCGCAACGAATCGGGCGTGTGGCTCGGCAGTTGAAGACGTTCGAGTGGCTGGCGCCGGAATTTCGCGCGCTGCACCCGATGGAGGCCACATCGCCGCAGGAATGCAGCGAGATTACCGCGCATGTGTTTCGCAGCCTGCGGTTCGATACGAATTACCACATACCCTCCTACCGGACCTGGATGGATGCGGACGTGACACGGCACTTGCCGGCGTATCGCTTTCACAAGCGGTTCCTGCAGTTCCTGCAGCTGCAGGACGGCGTGGCGCAGCGCTGGGTACTGAAGTGCCCGGAACATCTGTTCGCGCTGGAGGCGATCAAAGCGGTATATCCGGATGCAAGGCTGGTGTTCGTGCATCGCGATCCGGTGAAGGTTCTGCTGTCCCAGGCGCGGTTGACCGAGGTTTTGCGGCGGCCCTTTACCCGCCGGATGGATCTGCAGGCGTTGGGACCGCATGAAAGCCGCCGATGGCTGGATGGAACCCGGCGCATGATGGCGGTTGGTGATGATGCCGGCTTCCCAGAGCCGGTCTGCCATGTTCACCACCTGGATCTGATCACCGATCCGGTCAGCACGGTGGATGGTGTGTATCGGCATTTCGGCATGGAATTGTCACCGCAGACGGCCAGCGCCATCGAACGGTACGTGAAGGCGCGGCCGAAGGGCGGCTATGGCGCGCATAGTTACCGGTTCGAGGATCATGGACTAGACGAGGCGCAGGAACGTGCGAAGTTCCGCCCTTATATGGTTCGGTTCGGTGTGACGCCCGAGGATGCGCCGCCCGACCCTCCGGGGCACTCTCCCGAACATGTGTCGAGCGATGGCGAGCAGACGTTGCAATCGTAGCGGACCCGGCTACCGCCGGGCCGTCAGCCTGACCTGGGCTGGATGATCCGGCTGGGTGGTGACAATGGCGACGGGCAGTACCGGGCGCGAATCGACGCGGGTGACCTGGAAGCGACGAATGAACGCGGCCAAGACGAGCATGGCCTCGGTCATGGCGAACTGTGCGCCGACGCAGACACGCGGGCCGGCGCCGAAAGGCATGAACGCGAAGCGCGCGGGGGGCGGTTGATCGGGCATGAATCGCGCCGGGCGGAACAGTTCGGGGTCCTGCCACAGCGCATGGTGCCGGTGCAGCACCCAGGGCGCGATCATAATGAGCGCGCGGGGCGGCACATCGATCCCGCCGGCGCGATCGGGCTGGATGGCTTCGCGTACGACGGTGAACGCGGGCGGGAACAGGCGCAGCGCTTCGTTCACCACCGCGCGGGTCCGGACCAGATCCGCCATCGCGGCGTAGGCGGTGTCCGGTTCGATTGTTGCGCTGCCAACTTCCTCTGCCAGCCAATCCTGTTCCAGTGGCGCCTGGGCGAGCATCATGATGGCCCAGAACAGCGTGACGGCGGTGGTTTCGTGTCCGGCGAGAATGAGGGTCGCGACCTGATCGCGCAGCTGGGCCGGGGAAAAACCCGCGCCGGTTTCGGGATCGCGGGCGGCGCGCAGCAGGTCCAGCAGGTCACGCGGTGACTCGGGCGGCGGCTCCTGAAGGCGGACGGCGAGGATGGTTTCAATCAGGCCCATCCAGCGCCGCTGGAAGCGGGATCGGGCGAAGTCGCGCAGCGTTGGGATCGCCGGGGGCAGCAGCATGTCCAGCATATGCGGCTGGGCGTAGCGTTCGGCGAACTCGGTCAGCAGGGTTCTCATCGCGGAGCCGTAACGATCCATTTCCAGCGAGAACATCGAGCGACCGGCGATATCCAATGCCAAATGCTGCATGCAACTGAGCAGGTCGACGGGTTCGTGCAGCCGCGCGTCCATGCGCGCGATTGCCGTGTGTGTGCTGTCGACGACATGGCGGGCGAGCATCGGCATCACGCGTGGCGCCAGGGCGGGCGCGATGGTGCGACGCTGGAGTTTCCAGGTGTCCCCCTCGCTCAGCAGCAGCCCCTGCCCGGTGATCGGCCGCAGGATGCGGATCGAGGCCGGGGAGCGGCGGTAGTTGCCGGGATTGCCGACCAGGACGTGATGGATCGCGTCCGGCGCGTTCAGCAGAATATTAGTGCGGCCCAAGAATGATCGGCTGGTGCTATCCTGCTGGTAGGCGGCTTGCGGCCAGATGGTCAGCGCGTTGGTGCGGACGGCGCGAAGGAAGCCGCGCAATGAGAGCGGCGCTTCGGGAGCGGCCGGCACCGGCGGACGGAATGCCGGGGGGCGGAACGGTGGGGGGCGGAACGGTGGGGGTGCGGCGATATCCATCCTATCGGGCCCTGTCGGGATGGAGGGGCAGATTGTTCATGCGTTCGGCCGCGGTTTTAGCACGAAGGATGCGGGAGGGCCACGGCAGGCGCGGCCGCCCAACTATCCGGGAAGCGCGATCCGGCGCCCGGCGCCCTTGGGTGGCGTTGCGGGCGCGAATTCCTGTACCGCGTGGCGCAGCGCGGCGTATCGCTGCGATGGAAACGGTGTGACGCGGCGGATGCCCATGTCGATGTGCAGCGCCATCAGTTCCTGCACGGCGGAGCGCTCGCCGCTGTCGGCATGGAACATCTCATGAAAGTAATGGACCCGCTTGTTGTCCGCACCAAGGAGCCAACTGCGGATGAGGAGCCGGTCGCCCTGGTGAACTTCCCGTTCGTAGAGGGTGTGGGTTTCGGCGGTGAAGCAGGAATTACCGGAGGCGGCGCGATAATCGTCGCCGATCTCGAGCGCTTTGTAGAATGCGTCGGTGGCGAAATCGAACACGACGACGTAGTAGGCGAGGTTCATGTGTCCGTTGGAGTCGATCCATTCGGGCCGGACAAGGTCGCGGTATTCAATGACAGGTCTGCTCATGGTGCGGCGCACCTTGGTGGGGATGCGGCGCCGGGTCAAGGGCGTGCGGAGGCGGTCGGGTGCGGGATCGCTTCCGCCGAATCACGCGGCCGCCAACTGGCGGGGGCGGTAGATCGCGATATGGGTCGCGTGAATGACCGGGGTGGTTTCGTTGGCAACGACCATGCAGTCGAGCTCGACCCATTTATGGCCTTTGTGCTCGTAATTTTTGGTGATCCGGGCGCGAACGTTCAGGGTGTCGCCGACATGGGCGAGCCCGAGGTTGCGGACGGTGCTGCCCATGTGGATCCACGCCGGCAGAATGACGTTATGGGTCAGTGCCCAGTTACAGCAGCGGATGACCGTGCCGGTGTGGACGATTTTCTCGCGCGCATAGATCGGGTCGGTTTCGCGGATGTCTTGCAGATCCTGGGCGTGATAGGCCTCGGTTATCTGTAACGGTATCATACCGATCCAGTCGTTGACCTTGAGGGATTGTTCGTCGGCGGCGGAGCGGTTGGCGCGGGGTGCGACCGATTTGTAGTCTTGCAGCGCCGGTTCCGGCGGCAGGTTGGGGGGCAGCGCGGCGCGGCCGGTGGCGCAGAGGATGCCCTGGCTGTGGACGGCCAGGGCCATGCCATCCGCGTCTTCTGCGGCGGTGACCTCGGCGATGTCGTTTTCGTAGACCGGATGGGCGAATTTCGCCTCACCCGTACCGCGTTCCAGCCAGGCGCGGCCCCAGCGGTGCACGGGCTGGTGGGTCATGTAGGCGTAGACGTTGACCCCGCCGACGAAGCCGCCCTTGAAGCCGAAGCGTTGAGCGGTGGCGTCGTCGTGGATCTTGTTTTCCGACGCCTTGGCGGTGTTGTAGGCGGAGACCTGGTAAGGCGGGATGGTCATCCTTGGACGCTCCGCTCTTGCAGGCGGTTTCATATGGAACGAGATGGCCGGGGCTTGCCCGGCCATGGCAGGCGGCGCGGGTTGGTTTAGTTCAGCGCCCAGAGACCTACTTCGTAACCCGGAATGAAGTTGCGGTTGGTCATTTCCGGGTTGCGGTTGATGAAGGTGCGGCCGAACATCGGGTGCCGCATGCTGCGGGTTTCGTGTTCGATCCGGAACAGCTTCTTGTTGGTGTCCACATCGACGATGTCGAGGAATCGATATTGGTGCTGATCGCTTTCTTCACTGATCAGGCCGCGTTCCAGCAGTTTCTTGTGCGGGCCGGAGAAGTCGACCAGGGTGATCTGGATGTGGTGGCCGTCGTACTCCGGGCTCGGCGCGGTGGTTTCGCGGTAGACGACCCGGCTTTCGGCGGAGGTCTTCGCCCAGGCGTATGGGCCGCGTTCGTCGCTGGCGACGCCGGCGATGGCGCCCACGATCTGAGTGTAGAATTTGGCGATGGCGCCGAGATCGGTCCCTGCCGGGATGTCGAATTCGACGTACGGCATGCCGACGCGCATGGCGCCGAAACGGGCCGGATCCGGCTGGTGGACGCGGATGCGATTGCCCCAGGGGCAGGTCGTTTCGACGGTGTCGCCGGCTTCGCGGAAGCTGAATTTGGTGCCTTCCAAGTAGCGCTGGGCGTTATGCAGGCGCTTCAGCAGGGCTTCCAGGTTGGGCATGACCAGGGCGGTGGTGCCGCGTACGACCTCCGCCTTGCCGGTGGGCAGGTGGAACTGGCCGCGGCCGACATTCACCCACATGTTGTCGAGACCGGCCATCAGGTAGGGATCGCGGGTCAGGCCGAGGCCCATCAAATAGAAGCCGATCGCCTTGCTCTGATCGGGCACGCGGACGTTCACGTGGCCGAGTTCGACGATGTTGCCAAGGTCTTCAACGGTCCGGTCAAAGGCCGGGGTCATCACGGCTGTGTCGTCCATTTGTGGTCTCCCTTTGCGGCTGCGTTTCCTGCTGACCGATATCCTAGTCCTGGCTGCGGGTCTGGTCCATCCCGGGACGAAATGCTTATATCCGTTGTAATTACGAAAGCAGGGAGACGTCCATGGGGTCCAGGCCAGCCGCGGGAGCACCGCGGTGACCGTCGTCGCGTCGGTGGGCGGGCTGCGTGCCCTGCTCTCCTCGGCGGCTTTCGTGCGGCTTTGGGCGATCGGCGGCTGCGTCAACACGATGCGGTGGTTCGAGGTGCTGTCGGCGGCGCTGTTCACCCTTGATATGACGGGATCGGGCTTCGACGTTGCGGTGGTTTCCGCGGCGCGCACCCTGCCGATGTTCGTGCTGGGCGCGTTCTCCGGCGTGGTGACCGAGGCGGTGAACCGCAAGCAGGTGCTGTTTTACGGACAGGTGCTGACCGGCATGGCGTCGGCGTCGGTGGCGCTGCTGGCCTGGGCCGGGGTGGCGCGGCCGTGGCACGTGGCGGTCGCGGCGCTGGTGGCCGGGGTGGTGTGGTCCACCGAGATGGCGACGCGGCGGCGCATGGTGGGGGAGTGCGTGGCGGGCCGGCTGGTATCCCGAGCGCTGGCGTTTGATGCGATGACGAATTCGGTTACCCGGTTGGCCGGACCGGTGTGCGCGGGGGTGATTTACCAGCGGCTGGGGCTGGCGGGATCGTTCGGCTGTTCCGCCTGTGTCTATGCGCTGGCGGCGTTGCTGGCGGCCGGCGTGGAGTACCGGCAGGGGGTGCGGCGGCTGGTGCTGGGGACGGTGCCGCGGGAACTGGCCGAGGGGGTGCGGTTCGTCCGCGGCGACCTGGTGATCGGTGGGGTGTTGGCGGTGACGATGGCGATGAACCTGCTGGGATTTCCCTATGCCGCGCTGGTGGCGCCGATCGGGCGTGAGGTGTTTTTGGTTTCTCCAGCCCTGGTTGGGGTGCTGGCGGCGTCGGAGGGGTTCGGGGCGTCGCTTGGCGGGGCGTTGCTGACGAGCCGGGAACTGGCGATCAACGGGCGCATCCTGATGGTTGGGGGGTCGATGCTGTACTTGGCCTGCGTGTTTGCGATGCCGCTGGCGCCTGGGTTCTGGATCGCGTGCCTGCTGCTGACGGTGGGCGGGTTTGGGTCGGCGGCGTTTTCGAACATGCAGACGTCGCTGATCGTGCTGCATACGCCGGTTTCTATCCGGTCTCGGCTGATGGGGCTGCTGACGGTGTGTATTGGGATGGGGCCGTTGGGGATTCTGCTGATTGGGACGATCGCGGATTTTGTTGGGCCTATGCTGGCGGTGGATTTGGTGGCGGGGATCGGGTTCGTTGCGGTTTGTGTGATTGGAGTGGTCTGGCGGCGGCGTGAGGTGGGCTTGGGCGCGGGTGATTTGTCGGGGTCATGGGTGGTAGAAGGGAAGAATAACACGGATTTCAGGGATTAAGGGCACGGATTACACGGAAAGGAAATGAATGCGCGAAGCGCCCAAATCATTGTTTATGCGTCCATCGTTGGGAGCCTGACGTAGGATGCTTTCCGGGTAATCCGTGCGCTTCATCCGTGCAATCCGTGTTATGACTTGCTTTATTTTGATCCGTTAACCAGTTATCAATCATTTCGGCCGATCCTGTAGGAAACTTAACCGGATCGATCATATGCCTGTCGGGCTCGTCCACGGGGAAGACCTTACGCATCGCATCATTGGGCTGGCAATGCGTGTGCATCGCCGTCTTGGTCCGGGACTGCTGGAGTCGGCTTATCACCAGTGTTTATGTTATGAGTTTTGCCAGGATGGGCTTGCGTTCGAACAACAGGTCTCGCTGCCGATCCGGTATGACGACGTCGCGATCGAATCGGGCTATCGGGCGGATATCGTTGTTTGCGGCGCGGTCATCCTGGAGCTTAAGAGTGTGGAAAAGCTCAGTTCGCTTCATGAGTCGCAGTTGTTGACCTATCTTCGGCTCAGTTCATGCAGGATTGGGCTTTTGATCAACTTCAATACTGTGTCGCTGACCGATGGCATTCGGCGCCGCGTGGTGTAGGTGCTGCTGGTCTTGCATTGTTTGACCGGTGCGGCGATCACCGTCCCCTGGGGGACGATGATCAGCCGGTTTGGGTGGTTATCGATTTTACGGCAGCGTTGTGCCGTTTTGGAAGCGGCGCCAGGCGCTCATTTGCACGGCGGAGGTCAGGCAGTGGACGACGACGGGTTTGGTTTTTACCGCGAAGGCGCGGGCGATGCCGTCGGCGATTTCGGACTCTTCCCGAATTGTGATGCCCTCGGCGCCGAAC
>DATARX010000085.1:0-14078 GCA_036263955.1 Rhodopila sp. | reverse complement strand
CTGACCTTCCGGTTGCTCTCTCCGGCTCCGTCCATCTTCACTGCGGTTCTGACGATCGCGATCTTTCCCGCACTGGCGATTCCCTTCGCCGCCGCGCATAGATCCGTCGCGGATCCGGAGCGTGCCTGAACGTGCAACGCTCTGACCCCGCAAAGATGCGGCTTCGGCATGCAATCCGTCATGCCCCGGACACGTCGCGCCATAACCAGATAGGCGATGATGTCTCGGTACTTTCATTCGGGACGGCGCCACCATGAAACGGGATGTCGAACGGACGGGCGTCTTCACCCGCCGCGCGCTGTTGGTGATGGGCGGGCAGGTCGCCGTCCTCGGCGCCCTCGGCGCGCGGCTGTATCAGGTACAGGTACAGGACGGCGCCCGTTACACCACGTTGGCGGACGAAAATCGCATTAGCGCCCGCATGATCGCCCCGCCCCGCGGACGGATCCTGGATCGCTTCGGCATTGTACTCGCCGGCAGCAGCACGAACTGGCGCGCGGTCCTGGTCGCCGAGCAGACGAACGACGTTCCGGCAACGCTGGACGCATTCGCCAAGCTTCTGCCGCTCAGCGAGTATGAACGCGCGCGCATCGACCGCGAATTGCACCGCCGCCGTAAATTCATCCCCGTCATGATCCGGGAATTCCTCACCTGGGATGAGATGGCGAGGCTCGAGGTCAACGCGCCGGATTTGCCTGGTATCGCGGTCGACGCTGGCACGACGCGGCTATATCCGTTCAGCGAAAAAACCGCTCATGTCGTCGGCTACGTCGCGCCACCGAATGAGGCTGATGTCGCCGACGATCCGCTGCTGGGCCTTCCCGGCTTGCGGATCGGTCGAGCGGGCATGGAAAAGTATCACGATCTCGGCCTGCGCGGCCGAGCGGGCGCGGTGCAACTGGAGGTCAATGCGGTCGGCCGCGTGATCCGCGAACTCGACCGGCAAGAAGGCGTGCCGGGGGAAGATGTCGGACTGACGCTGGATGTCGGTCTGCAGGAAGCGGTGTTGAATACGCTGGGCGATGAGAGCGCCAGCGCCGTCGTGATGGACTGCCGGAACGGGGAGGTCCTGGCGATGGCAACCAACCCGTCCTTCGATCCATCGGTCTTTAACTCCGGCGTATCGCAGGCGCAGTGGCTGGAATGGACCAGTGATCGCCGGACGCCGCTGATCAACAAGGCGACCTCTGGACTCTACGCGCCCGGTTCCACTTTCAAGATGGCAGTCGCGCTCGCGGGGATCGAGTCCAAGGCCATTACCCCGTCGGACCGGATCGAATGCCCCGGTTACCTTGATCTGGGCGACACCCGCTTCCATTGCTGGCGCAGGGGCGGCCACGGCATGCTCGACCTCCGCGGCGGCCTGAAGAACAGCTGCGACGTCTTCTTTTATGAGGTGGCGCGGCGCACCGGCATCGATCATATCGCCGCCATGGCCAACCGTTTGGGCCTGGGCGTCGAGTTGGAACTGGATCTGCCGGGCCAGCGGCCGGGCCTGATCCCGACGCGGGAATGGCGCATCGGCCACGGCCACGCATGGAACATTGGCGACACGATCGTCAGCGGGATCGGCCAGGGCTTTATCCAGGTTACGCCGTTGCAGCTTGCGACCTATGTCTCCCGCATCGCCAGCGGGCGCCTGGTGCAACCGCATCTGACGCGCAAGCTCGCCGGGGCAATGCAGCCGGGGGTGGAGCCGGACGACTGGCCCATGTTGGGGATGACGGACAAGCTGTTGCAGAATGTGCGCGAAGGCATGTGGGCAGTGGTGAATGAGGCGGGCGGCACGGCACCCCTGGCCCGATTGGCCGACCCGCAGGTGCAGTTGGCCGGGAAAACCGGTTCGGCACAGGTGCGCCGGGTCTCGCGCGAACTGCGCGAGAGCGGCCATTTCGACAGCGAGAAGCTGCCTTGGGAATACCGCCCCCACGCGTTGTTCGTTGCCTATGCCCCCTATGACGCACCGCGTTACGCGCTGTCTGTGGTGATTGAGCACGGTAACGCCGGGGCGGCCGCGGCGGCCCCCATGGCGCGCGACATCATGACAGTGGCCTTGCAGCGCGACCCGGCCAATCGGACCGAGGCGCCGCCGGCGCAGGTGGCGGAGGCAAAAACCTGATGGACCGGCGTTTATGGCGTGAGCCGTCGTTCGACGTCATGGGGAAGGTGCTCCAGGTCAACTGGTTGTATGTTCTCTTGCTCTGCGCGCTGGCCGGGGTCGGATATACCGCGTTGTACAGCGCCGCCGGCGGTTCCGCCGAACCGTATGCGACCCGGCACGCCATGCGCTTCGCGGTCGGCGTCGTCATCATGCTGGCGATCGGCCTCGTCGATATTCGCGTCATCGCCAAACTGGCCTGGCCGGCCTGGGTCGGCGGCGTCATCCTGCTGCTCCTGGTGCTGCGCATGGGCCATGTCGGCAAAGGCGCTCAGCGCTGGCTGGAACTCGGCCCGTTGCAATTGCAACCGTCGGAACTGATGAAACTGGCGCTCGTGCTGGCGCTGGCCTCCTGGTTCCATCGCGCGTCGTGGGAGCGGATGGGCAACCCACTCTTTCTGATTCCGCCCGCCATCGCCGTGCTGATCCCCGTAGGGCTGATCCTCAAGGAGCCGAACCTCGGCACCGCCGCGATCACCGGAATGCTCGGGGCCGCCGTGTTTTTCGCAGCCGGCGTGCGCTGGTGGAAGTTCCTGCTGGTCGTGCTGCCGGTGCCGCTCCTCGCGCAATTCGCCTATTCCCACCTGCACGACTATCAGCGCGCCCGTATCGACACGTTCCTGAATCCGGAGAACGATCCGCTCGGCGCCGGCTACAACATTATCCAGTCAAAGATCGCGCTGGGCTCCGGCGGGATGTGGGGAAAGGGGTTCCTGCAAGGCACCCAGGCGCATCTGGATTTCCTGCCGGAGAAGCAGACCGACTTTATCTTCACGATCATCGGGGAAGAATGGGGCTTCGTCGGTGGCATCGTGGTGATGGGACTGCTGGCCCTGATCATCCTCGGCGGGATGCTGATCGCGCTGCGCTGCCGACATCAGTTCGGCAGGCTGGTCGCGCTCGGTATCTCCTGTAACTTCTTCCTCTATGTGTTCGTCAATATCGCCATGGTGATGGGGGTCATCCCGGTGGGTGGCGTGCCGCTGCCGCTGGTTTCGCACGGCGGTTCGGCGATGCTGACCGTCATGGTGGGCTTTGGCATATTGATGTCGGTGCATGTGCACCGTGACGTGGAGTTCCCCACCAGCCGCGACGATGGGTAAATGCGTCCGGCTCTGCTGAGGGCCTACCGCGATACCCATTATGAGGTCGCCGGAATCGAGATCCGCGTTGGCCGTCGCTGCCCCGCTATGGATCTGCTGCTGTTGTCGCATCGCGTGCATACGGGCGTCTTTATTACCGCCTATAATCCATTTTCCCGTCTCATGCCACATCGCTGGAACCAGCGCATGCAGGTGCGGTTACAGCAAGCCGTGCGCCAGCGACCCGCGTTGCCGGCGCGAGGGTCACTGGGGCGCTGGGGCGAAGCGCATCTGCTGGTACTCGGTGATCCAAGGCCGATACGAAAATTGGCACGATACTATCGGCAATACGGGATCGTGATCGTCCGAAGGGGACAACCCGCTTGGCTTGAACTCATTTCTCAGGCTGGTTTGTCCGGCGGATTCCCTACATAGACTCGACAGCGGAGAAGCGGGCGTCTGTTCCGAATTCGCCACACGGCGGATCCGGGAAATGCGCGGGCGGCCTGAGCGAGGGCGCGGGGGGGCGGAAAGTGAGTCGCCACATGCGATGAACATCGAACACGGGATATTGCGGGGAAGGTACGGCCTCGATCTCCACCAAACTGCGACGACCGGCGTTGGATCATATCCATTCATCACAGCCTGGGGTTATTGTGCAGATCATCGATTACGCTACGCGAGCACGAGAAGCGGCCCAACCGATGTTCGATCATCGGACAACGGGGCGAACGTCCGCGGCCATCTATATCCATGACCTGTCGCCTGGCGGTGTAGAGCGCCAATCCCTGGTACTGGCGCGTGAGTTGCAAGCGCGTGGCGTGGACATCACCCTCGTTGTGCACCAGATGCGCGGCGAACTGATCCCGCTCTTGCCGCGGGGCATTCCCGTCGTGAACCTGCACAGCGCTCGGACGCTGCAGGACATATTCCGACTACGCCGCTTTCTGCTGGACGAGCAGCCCGACGTGCTGATGGCGAATGTCGATCACAACAACATCGCCGCTGCACTGGCGACCGCGATCACCAGGACACGAACCAAACTGGTTATCTGCCAGCACAACCCGTTAACCGCCGGTTTCCACGCCACGGTTAACTGGAAGCACAGGCTCGTGCCGTGGTGCTACCGCGCATTGGCCTCCCATATCGATCACGCGATAGCGGTCTCCGGCGGGATCGCCGCTGAACTGACCCATGTCGGGCTGTCGACATCCAAGATCAGCACCATCTTCAACGCCGTGATCGGCGACGATTTCCAGGACCGTGCGGAAATGCCGGTGCATCACCCCTGGCTGGTAAACAAAGACCGCCCGGTGTTCGTGACGGCGGGCCGCCTGGTGGAGATGAAGGATCATCGGACCCTGCTGCGTGCCTTCGCCATCCACCTTCAGCAGCGCCCCGCCCGGCTCATGCTGCTCGGCACGGGACCGATGCTGGACGAACTCCGGGCACTGGCCGCCACACTAGGCATTGCCGAACACGTTACCTTCGAAGGTTTTGTGCGCAACCCGTTGCCGTACATGCGGATGGCCGACGGGTTCGTCCTGTCGTCTCGATCGGAAGGGTTCGGCAACGTATTGGTTGAGGCGATGGGATGTGGCACGCCGGTCATCGCGACCGACTGCCCGCACGGTCCGTCCGACATCCTGGCAAACGGCACGTACGGCATCCTCGTACCTCCGCGTGACCCGGCAGCCATGGCTCCCGCGTTTAGCCGCTTGCTGGACGAGCGGGGGCGCTGGCCCGCGCATGAGTTACGCGAACGTGCCGGCGCCTTCAGCTATCAGGTCTGCGCCGATGAATATGCGCGGTTGCTTCGCAGCTTGGCGTAAAGCTGCTGAACGGCCATTCCGCCGGATCGCTGGCCTCATCCCCAGCGACTCAATCCGGCGGCCCGCGCCTTGTGCACCACAAACCAGACCCAGGGGACCTGCGGCAGAATCGTGATGAAGGGCACCTCCGGCTTATAGCTCGACGGTGCGGCGATGAAGAGCAGGCAGCATACGCCCCCGAAAATCGCGAAACCCCAATGCACCAGCGTGACCGCGACCGGCGATAGACCCGACCGCTGGGCTACCTGATACAGGTGCCCGCGATGTGGCTGGGTAACCGACTCGCCGGCGAGCGCACGCCGCAGCAGGGTGAAGGCGACGTCGCACAGGACCCCGGACAGCAGCATCGGCATCAGCAGGAAGGACAGTTCCACGCCGTCGAACCGGCTCGCGACAACGGCGAGCACCGCCAGCATGAAGCCGCAGAACTGACTGCCCACGTCGCCCATGAATATGCGCGCTTTGGGAAAATTGAACGGCAGGAATCCGGCCAGGCCCGTCGCCAGCAGCCCGGCTGCGGCATAGGCGAACCAGCCGCCATGCTGTTCGGCGATGAAGACGATGAACAGGCAGGCGATTAGCGCAACGCCGCTGGCCAATCCGTTCAGGCCATCGATGAAGTTCATCGCGTTGGTGGTGAACAGCAGCCAGACCATCGTCATGGTAATGCCGAACCAGGCGACCGGCAGGGGACCCAGGTACGGGATCCGAAAATCGGTCACGTAGAGTCCGCTGCTGATCGCCACCAGCGCCGCGAGCACCTGCGCCCCCAATTTGACGATGAAAGGCCAGTCGAACAGGTCGTCCAGGAAGGCAACCACGGCGATGGCGACGGATGCCTCGATCACGCCCAGGAAGTACGGGTCGGCCAGGCGGGCGAACGCGGCGAAGCGATACAGCACGGCGATGCCGATGAGGAATGTCAATACGATGCCGACGCCGCCGCCTTTGGGCGTTGGCCGGTCGTGCGCCTTGCGCGCTTCCGGCGTATCCATCACCCGCACCGCGATCATCATCCGCACGACGGCGGCGGACAGCAGCATCAGCAGCGCGGCAAAGCCCAGGTGGCGGAGCAGGGCGTCAAAGGTCATGCGACAATCCGGTCGAGGTGGCGGATCGGATCGTCTATCGCCTTGACCGCCCGTGCGCTACCGGGTGAAGCCCTCCAACTCATCCTTTGCCCAGTCGATCGCCTGCTGGATCGTCTGGCCGGAGACCAGCTTCGATACCATCGTGGGGATCAGTCCGCGGTTCCACGCCTGCACGCCGATACTGGGCGGGCCAGACGAGCCGGTGACGTAATACTCGGCGTCGTGCCAGGGCCGGATCGGATAGTTGTAAACCGTGCCCTTGGGCGGCTCGACCTCTTCCAAGATCTTGAAGTCGGACATCGAGGCGTAGGGCGGGATATCGTAACCCGCGACCGCCGTCGTCAGTGTCTCCATCTGCTCCCGCGCGCCCAGATGAGCCAGCAGATCGCGGGCCGCGGCCTTGTTCTGGGCGAACGACCACAGGCCGAAGAAATACGGCCGCATCGGTACAAGCCGACCTTTCGGCCCGCGCGGATTGGGGAAAGTCCAGCAATCCGCCGCGACCTGCGGTGCGTCGCGTTTGGCCACCGCCCACGCCGACGGCGGGTTCCAGATAATCGCTGACCTTCCGGAAATCAGCGCCCGGTTGTTGGAGGCGTCGTCGTAGCTGACGGTATCGGACGGCAGGAAGGGCACCATGCGCTTGGCATACTCCAGTGCCGCCCGAACATTGTCGGAGTCGACGGTGATGTTGCCCTTGGCGTCAACCAGATTGGCACCGAACGCGCCGAAGGTGGCACCCCAGGTCTGATTGGAATCGGTGGTCGTGCCGCAGCCAAAGCCGAACGGGAAGCCGGCCTTGTGGCAGGCTTCGGCGGCCTTTAGCTGGGCTTCATACGTCCAGTCGGCCGATGTCGCGGGTGTTGCTTCATGGTTGGGAAACCACGCCTGCACGTCGATCCCGGCATGTTGCTTGAACATGCTGATCCGGGCGCAGGGCGTCAGAGGGGCGGATCCCCAGGCGACGGGCACGGCCCGCCAGTGCCCCTCGGAGACGCCCAGATACTCATAAGCATGGCCGATCTTGCCGTATTTCGCGATGAACGTGTGCATGACGTCGTCCATCGGCTCGAGCTGTTCGGCATACTGATGGACCGACCACATATCGAAGGCGTAGATGTCATGTCCGGTTTTCGCCTGCGCTTCGGCGGCCATGGTAATGGTGATCTTGTTGCCGATGGCGGTGAGGAAATCGAGGCTGACGTCGACCTTGTTCTTCTCCGCCCACGCGCCGACCACCTTCTTCATCGCTTCGTTGCCTGCAGGTACCCAATGGTCCCACAGCGCGACGCTGAGTTTGCCCGCGGCGCCGGCGGACCGGATATTCACCAAAGGAAGTGTTGCTGCGGCGGCGCCAAGGCGTACGGCGCTGCGACGCGTGATGCGTGCAGTCATTGTCGTGATCTCTCCCTGTGCGGCCCGCATTTTGCGTGCCTTATTTTGTTTGAGTGGAGTATTCCCCAGCTCGATTGTGGAAACAAGGAAAGTATTGGTTAACCCGGCGCCATCACCCGCCATGATCCGGCGGCCGATCGTGCACACCATGCTGGGCGATCCCACGCCGGACTATGCCGCTCGGATATATGCGGTCGCGCCCCGCTGCGCTACTGCCGGCGCGTAACCGACAGGAATGACCATGATTCAGGTGACGCGGACGCTGTCGATCGACGAACGGGCGGTGGAGGAAACCTTCACCCGTGCTTCGGGTCCTGGCGGCCAGAATGTCAACAAGGTCGAGACCGCCGTGCAGCTTCGTCTGTCTCTGGACCGCGCCGACCTCCCGCCGGCCGTGCGAGCCCGGCTGGAGAAACTGGCGGGACGACGCCTGACCCTGGACGGCGATATCCTGATCACCTCGCAACAGCATCGAACCCAGGAAAGAAACCGCGCCGAAGCGATGGCAACGCTGATCGAATTGATCCGCCGCGCGACGATCGCCCCGATCCGGCGGGTCGCGACCAAACCCAGCTACGGTTCCAAGCTGCGGCGCCTGGATGAGAAGGCGCACCGCGGACGGATCAAGCGTGGCCGTAGTGGCGGCGTCGACGACTAACGAAACTCACCCCAGAACCGCCCGCCCGATCAGCAGCACCGCCAGCACCGACAAACTGACCAGCGCGACCATCCGATGTTGACGCGGTTTTGCCCGCAAGAACGCCCAGGCCCCCAGCCGCGAGCCCGCGAACAGAACGGGAAGCGAGACGATGCACCAGACCAGGATATCACGTGTGATCAATCCCTTGGCTGCCATCGGCACGAACGACAGGCAGCCGGACAACATGAAGTAGACGATCGCCGTCGCCCGCATGCGCGCCGCGCCGTGTCCCACGGCCATCAGATACACCACCACCGGCGGTCCGCCCATCGACGCCAGGCCGCTGATGACCCCGGATACCACGCCAACCGCGAAGCTCACCAGCCGAGACGGTTCGGGCGGCAATCGCGCGCCGTGATGGATCAGCCAGACCGAAAACACGATGACCATCCCAATCGCCAGCCGCACCGGATCGGCCGGAAGGGATGTCAGGATCAGCAGCCCAATCGGCACGCCCACGACCAAACCGGGAAAGAGCGTCCCGACCGCACGCCAATCACAAGCCGGCCAGGCTTCCCGGAATCCAACGAGCCCGACAACGACCTGAAGGGCGACAACGAGCGGCACAACCTCAGCGGGCGGCAGCGCTAAACTCAGCAGCGGGACGGCAGCAAGGCCAAAACCGAACCCGGTAAACCCACGCAGGATAGCCGCGAGCAGTACCCCTGCGATGGTTATAACTAACGTGGATGTCATTGATTCAACAACGTTTCGGCTTTGGCATCCGATCGGTCATAAGCAGGGCCTTGCTGGATTTCCTTCGCATTGCAGCAAGAAATCTGCTCTCTTGGGGTTGTCACCATAGACGAAACACAGCATGTTCGTCGCCATGGTGCGAGGGACACCCTCTCGCGGCACGAAAAAATGCCGCAAATTCACCCCAAGGGTGAGTTCCGTAAGAACAATGTCGATCATTTCGATCACATTGAAGGGGCATCATTGCGCCCTGAACCACCACCGCAACGGTTCTTCAGAATATATTAACCGTTTGCCCTGTATTCAGTGAGGCATGATGAAAAAACGTTTCGCCGTCGCGTTTGTTGCGACGACAGCCTTCCTCGCCGCTGCGTCGGGCAGCGCCTTCGCCCATGGCACTCACGGCAATCAGCAATCGCCCGTAACCACGAAACCCGCCGCCTGGATCGGTGAATCCGGTACCGCTTCCTATTATGGTCCGCGCTACCATGGCCGCCGGTCGGCCAGCGGCGCGCGTTTCGACCAGACGGCGCTGACTGCAGCGCATCCCTGGCTGCCGTTCGGCACCAAGGTGAAGGTGACGTTGGCCGGCACCGGTCGCACCGTCATCGTCACAATCACCGATCGTCTGTATTCCAGTCGGCGGATCGTCGACCTGTCCCTCGCCGCGGCCCGCCAACTCGGCATGGTTCGTCGCGGCGTCGCCACGGTAACGCTCCTCCCGGTCTGACCCGTCCTCGTGCTATGGGGCACGGCAGGGAGGACAAACAATGGTCCAGGACTGCCGCGGACTGACCCTGAGCACGGTGTCGGATGCGGCTGCCGCCGCGTTCGACCACGCCATCGGCGGATACCTGGGATACCGCGCGGATATGCCGGATCGGATGGAAGCCGTTCTGGCGCTCGACCCGGACTTCGGCCTGGCGCATTGCCTCAAGGGCTATCTGTTCCTGATGGGATTTCGGGCGGATATGCTGGGCGCAGCGCGCGCTGCCCTGGCCCACGCACGGTGTTGTCCAGGCACGACGCGTGAGAAGGCGCACCAGGAAGCCCTGGCGCGTTGGATCGATGGGGACCCGGAAGCCGCGGTCTCTGTATGGGACCGCATCCTGGCCGATCATCCCCACGACATCCTGGCCTTCCGGTTGGCGCACTTCCTGAATTTCTGGTGCGGCCGGCCGGAGGCGATGCTGGCCTCGGTTCTATCGGTCGAACGCCACTGGAGTGCCGCGCTGCCTGGCTTCAGCGCCCTCCTGGCCTGCCGCTGCTTCGCCCACGAGGAGGCAGGCTACTACCTGGAGGCCGAAAACGCCGGGCGCGAAGCCGTCCGTCGCGATCCCACCGATCTGTGGGCGGCACACGGGGTCGCCCACGTGCTGGAAATGACCGGGCGCCGCCGGGAAGGGATCGCCTGGGTCGAGGATCTGCAGTCGCGATGGGACGGCGCCAACAACCTGAAGCACCATCTGTGGTGGCATCAGGCATTGTACCACCTGGAACTAGGCGATTTCCCCAAGGTGCTGTCACTCTATGACGCGGGATTCCGCGATCTGGCGTCGCCACTCACAGCCGGAGCACCCGACCTGTATATCGACGTGCAGAACGCCGCCTCCATGCTGTTCCGGCTGGGTCGTCATGGGGTGGACGTCGGTGGCCGGTGGATCGAGATCGCCGACAAGGCCGAACCCCGGATCGGCGACTGCCAGTCAGCCTTCACCTTGCCGCACTGGATGATGGCCCTGGCGGCCACCGGCCGCGACTCGGCCGCCAAGGCGATGCTGGCCGCCATGCAGGACTTCGCCGCCAGCTCGCAACCAATCGCCCGTCTGGTGAGGGATATCGCCCTGCCAGTGACGGCGGCGGTTTTTGCAAACGGGCAGGGACGTCACAACGAGGCGCTGACCCTGATGCGCCCGGTCGTCGGCGCAATGTACCGCATGGGCGGCAGCCACGCCCAGCAAGATGTCCTGGAGCAGGTCTTCCTGGATTCTGCGCTCAAGGCCGAATCCGCGGGCGACGTGCAAATGATGCTGGAGCGGGTGGCCGGACGCCACCCGATCCCGCCGACGCGGCGGCGTGGGTACGCAATGGCGGAAATCCCGATCCGCCGCCGCTAATCCCCCGCCTCCAACTCATCGATGAACCCGGAGATCACGTCCAACCCCCTGTTCCAGAATGCCGGATCAGACGCATCCAACCCGAACGGCGCCAGCAGCTCCTTGTGCCGTTTCGTCCCGCCAGCCTTCAGCATCTCCAGATACTTCGCCTGGAACCCCGGATGCCCCGACTGGAACACCGAGTACAGCGCATTCACCAGGCAATCCCCGAACGCGTACGCGTAGACATAGAACGGCGAGTGGATGAAGTGCGGCACGTACGACCAGAACACGCTGTATTCCTGCGTAAATTCGAACGCCGGTCCCAGGCTCTCGGTCTGCACCTGCATCCATAGTTCGCCGATCCGCTCCGGTAGCAACTCGCCGGACCGCCGTTCATCATGCAGCAGGGTCTCGAACTGATAGAACGCCACCTGGCGGACCACCGTGTTCAGCATGTCCTCGGTTTTCGCCGCCAGCATGATGCGGCGCTGCGCCGGGCTGGCTGCATCCAGCAACGACCGGAACGTCAACATCTCCCCGAACACACTCGCGGTTTCCGCCAGCGTCAGCGGCGTATGCGACATCAGCGCGCCCTGCGGCCCTGCCAGCACCTGATGCACCCCGTGCCCCAACTCATGCGCCAGGGTCATCACGTCCCGCGTCTTGCCGTGATAATTCAGCAGCAAATATGGATGCACGCTTGGCACCGTCGGATGCGCGAAGGCACCGCCGGACTTCCCTGGCTTCAACCGGGCATCGATCCAAGGCTTGTCGAAGAAGCGCTTGCCGACCGAGGCCAGTTCGGGACTGAATGCGCCATACGCGTCCAATACCCGCTTCGTCGCATCCGGCCATGCGATCATCTGGTCGTCGTCTTTCGGCAGCGGCGCGTTACGGTCCCAGTGCTGCAGCTTCGACAAACCGAGCCACCTGGCCTTCATCTGGTAGTAGCGATGTGACAGCCGAGGGTAGGATCCGCGGACCGCCGTCGCCAGGGCGTCGACGACCTCGTCCTCCACCATGTTGGCGCGGTTGCGGGCGCTGGTCGGGCGCGCGTAATGCCGCCAGGTGTCCTCGATCTCCTTGTCCTTGGACAGCGTGTTGGTGATCAGCGAGAACAACCGGATGTTATCGCCGAACGCCTTGCCCACGGCTTTCCCGGCGGCCTCACGTACCGACCGGTCGCGGTCCGACAGCTTGTTCAGCGTGTCGCTGACCGTTAGCGTTTCGCCGTTCAGATCGATCCGCATCGCCGCGACGGTCTCATCGAACAACCGCACCCAGGCGGCATTCGCCGTCAGGTCGCGCTCGTGCGTCAGCTTTTCCAGGTCGTCGCCGAGCTGGTGCGGCCGGAACACCCGCAGATCCCGCAGCCATGGCTGGTAACGAGCCAAGGCCGGGTCGGAAAACCTCGCCTCCAGCGCCGCGTCGTCCAGGCGATTGAGTTCCAGCGAGAAGAAAATCAGTTCGCTGCCGATCGCCGTTACCCGCTCGTTCACCGTCTGGTAGAAGCGGCCTATTGCCGGATCGGTCGAGTCCTCGGCAAACAGAAGCTGGGCATAGGACGCGACGCGCCCAAGCGCCTCCTGGATCCGCTCGTACTCCGCGATCGCCGCAGCCAGATCGGCACCCGACAGGCCGGCCAATGTGCCGGCTCGCACCTGGCCGAACGCCTTGGCCGTTCGCTCCGCCTGCGCCAGATCGGTCATTACTCGCGGATCGTCGGGTGAGGCGTAAAGGTCGGACAGGTCCCATGCAGGCAATGGGTCCGGCAACGGGGTGGTGCGGGCGGTGCTGGCGTCGCTCATCGTGGGTTGGGTGTCCCTTTGGCCTGCTGCATCAGTCTTCCATGTAGGCTAGGAAGCAGCCACATCAAAGGGCGGGACCGGTCCCGTCCAGCGACCGGAGGATGCGTGCAAAGCTACCCGACATGGCCGAACCTGGCCTCGATGATGTTTGCCCTGGCCCGCGGCTGGCGGGACAAGCCGATGTTGCGGGCCTGGAGAGACGGCGCATGGCATTCGACCACCTGGGGGGAGTTCGGGCGAATGGCCGCCTCCTGTGCACGAAACCTGCGCGCGGCCGGCGTAGCGGCCGGCGACCGGGTCGTCCTCTGCATGGCGAACCGGCCCGAATTCCCGATTGCCGAGACCGCCCTGATGGCGATCCGCGCGGTGCCGGTACCGGCCTACACCACCAATACGGTCGACGACCAGGCCCACCTGCTGCGCGACTCCGGCGCCCGCGCGGCCGTCGTCTCGTCAGCGGCCTTGGCCGACCGCCTGCGGGCCGCCGCCGCGAAGGTGCACGGCCTCGACCTGCTGGTCGTCATCGATGAGACGGACGACAACGGCGGCAGCCATTGGGATGACCTGATCGCCGACCAGCAGCCGCAGGACGATATCGAGGCCGAGGCCGCCCTTATTCCGGCGACCGCCCTGGCGTGCCTGATCTACACATCCGGCACCGGCGGCGCGCCACGCGGGGTCATGCTGCCGCACCGCTGCATCCTGTCCAACTGCGCCGGCGCGTTCGAACTGGTGCGGCCGCTGGCGCTGAAGGACGAAACCTATCTGTCGTACCTCCCGCTGTCGCACGCCTACGAACACACCGTCGGACAGTTCTTTTTCCTGAGCCTGGGAACCGAAATCGTCTACGCCCGCGGTGCCGAGCATCTGGCCGCCGACATGCTGTCGGTCCGCCCGACGATTCTGACGGCGGTGCCGCGCGTGCTGGAAGTGATCCGTATGCGCGTCCTCGGCCAGGTTGCGCGCGAAACACCTCTTCGGCGGCGCCTGTTCCAGATGGCGTTGACGATCGGCCTGAAGCGGCTGGATGGCGCGAAACTAACGGTGCTGGAGCATCTGCTGGACCCGATCCTGAATCGGCTGGTGCGCGCCAAGGTCCGCGCCCGATTCGGCGGACGCCTGGTCGCCGCAATGTCCGGCGGGGCTCGGCTGGAGCCCGAGGTCGGACGCTTCTTTCTTGCCCTCGGCCTGACGATCATGCAGGGCTACGGCCAGAC
>DATARX010000035.1:0-5947 GCA_036263955.1 Rhodopila sp. | reverse complement strand
CTGAAACTGTCCGGGGAAGCGCTGATGGGCCGGCGCGAGTTCGGCCTGGACAACGAAATGGTCGGTGCCATCGCCAATGATATCAAAGCCGTCGTCGCCATGGGCGTGGAGGTTTCGGTCGTCATCGGCGGCGGAAATATCTTCCGCGGCGTTTCCGGCGCGGCGTCCGGCATGGATCGCGCCCAGGCCGACTACATGGGCATGTTGGCCACCGTGATGAACGACCTCGCCGTGCAGTCCGCGCTGGAAAAACGCGATTGTCCCACCCGCGTGCAATCCGCCATCCCCATGGCCTCGGTCTGTGAGCCGTATATTCGCCGCCGTGCGGAGCGGCATATGGAAAAGGGCAGGGTGGTGATCTTCGCCGCCGGCACCGGCAATCCGTTCTTCACCACCGACACCGCGGCCGCCCTGCGCGCGGCGGAGATGAAGTGCGACGCGCTGCTGAAGGGCACCCAGGTGGACGGCGTCTATTCCGCCGACCCGCGCAAGGTGCCGACCGCCAAGCGCTATGAGCAACTGACCTATCTGGACGTCCTGGCCAACGACCTCGGCGTCATGGATGCCGCCGCGATCAGCCTGGCGCGCGAAAACCACCTGCCGATCATCATCTTCAACATCCACGCCCCCGGCGCTTTCGCGCAGGTCATGCGCGGTGAGGGCGCGTTTACCAAGATCATCGAAACCTAGTATCCGGTTCCAGGGAAGCGCGAGTCGCACCGCGACCGCGATTCGTCGGGTGAATTGGATCCCTCCAACCGGAAGCGGTGTATCCCGTTTCCCTGATGCGGGGTACTGGACCATCAACGTGCCGACCAGACAACGTGCCGAATACACAACGTGCCGACCAGACAACGTACCGGACAGACAGCGTGCCGACCAGACTACGTGCCGACCAGAAACGTACCGAATAGCCAACGTGCCGACCAGAAAACGTAACGAATAGACAACGTACGGACAGCCCGTTCGCAGGGCGTGGGACTTGTGATTAAACAAAACATGATCGCGGCGTGGCGGACCATTCAATGCGCGGCAATCATGTGATTAAACGGACCATGATCGCGCCGGGCAGATCGTCAAAACGCGTGAATCATATGAGCAAACAGAGTAGAGAGTTGGAGGCATCGATATGGCCACCGCGGACTTGAACAGTCTGAAAGCCGACCTCACCCGCCGCATGGACGGCGCGTTGGAAACGCTGCGGCGCGAATTCGCCGGCCTGCGCACCGGCCGCGCCCATCCCGGCCTGCTGGAGCCGGTGAAGGTTGTCGCCTACGGCACCGAAATGCCGCTCAACCAGGTCGGCACGGTCGGCACGCCCGAACCGCGCATGCTGACGGTGCAGGTCTGGGACAAGTCGATGGTCTCGGCGGTGGAAAAGGCCATCCGCGATTCCGGTCTCGGCCTCAATCCCGCCGCCGACGGCATGGTGATCCGGGTGCCGATCCCACAACTGACCACCGAACGCCGCAACGAACTGGCCAAGATGGCGCACAAATACGCCGAGGGAGCCAAGATTTCGGTGCGTGGCGTCCGCCGCGACGGCATGGAACAGATCAAGGGCTACGAAAAAAAGCACGAAATCGGCGAGGACCTGGCGAAGAACTGGTCCGAGGATGTGCAGAAGCTCACCGATCAATTCATTAAAAAGGTGGACGAAGCCCTCGCCGATAAGGAAAAAGACATCAGGCAGGTCTGAAGCGATAAAAGGCACGCGATGCCTGTGATCACTCAGCGGGCAGCCAAAAGCTTCGTGTCGGAGAACGACGTGTCAACTTCCATCGCGGCGCCCGAGGTTGTGGTGGCCGTCTCGGCGACTGCCAGGGCAGCGGCACAGCCGGTGCCGGCCCACGTTGCCATCATCATGGACGGCAACGGGCGTTGGGCGAAGTCACGCGGCCTGCCACGCATCGCCGGGCATCGGGAAGGCTCCCGCGCGGTCCGCCGCGTGGTCGAAGCAGCCATCCAGGCCGGCGTTTCGTGGCTGACCATCTACGCCTTCAGTAGCGAAAACTGGCGCCGCCCCACAGGGGAGATCCTCGACCTCACCGGTTTGCTGCGGCGCTATCTGCGCTCCGAAATCACCGAACTAAAGCAGAACGGCGTCCGCCTGCGGTTTATCGGCGACCGGTGCCGGTTCGACGCCGATATTCAGGCCGATCTGGCGGCCGCAGAGCGTGATACCGCGGCGAATGACCGGCTCAACCTGACCATCGCGCTGTCCTATGGCGCCCGTGCCGAAATCGCCGCCGCCGCGCGCGCCGCGCTGGAAGCGGTTCGTGACGGTCAGTTGGAGGCCGGCGAACTCAGTGAGGAAACCTTCGCCCGCTTCCTCGCCACCGCCGGGATGCCGGATCCCGACCTGATCATCCGTACCTCGGGGGAGCAACGCCTCTCCAATTTCCTGCTCTGGCAGGCCGCCTACGCCGAACTCGTGTTTCTCGACGTCCTATGGCCCGATTTCGACCAGGCGCAATTCGACACCGCGCTCAAGGAGTTTGCCAGGCGGGAACGGCGATTTGGCGCCCGCAAGGATTGAGCGACCAATCGGACACGCCTCACTCGGACCAACGCCAATGACACAAGTACCCCGTCCGGACCGCGGAACGCCCGCGCGGCCGGCCCAAGGTGATTTGGCATCGGGCGATTCGGCCCAGGCCGATACGGTCCAGGGCGATCCGGCACCCGGTCGTTCGGTATCCGGCCGTTGGGGCGATCTGCGGCTGCGGATCCTGTCCGCCGCCGTGCTCGCGCCGCTCGCCCTGGCATGCATCTGGATCGGCGGCGCCGCTTTCGCTGGACTGGTCACCCTGATCGCCGCCGGCCTTGGCTATGAATGGGTGGGTTTGTGCCGCCCGCGCCGCCGGTCCGCCGCGCTCGCCCTGTTCGCGGCACTGCCGCTGTCCGTACTGCTGGTCCCCGCGGGTGGCGCGGCCTCCGCGCTGGTGCTGCTGGCCGGCGCGACAGCCGCCGGCATCGTGATGAACGGCGGCCTCTCCCGCACCCGTCCGCTGGCCTTCGGCATTCCCTATCTCGGCCTCGGGGCGGTTGCCTTGGTCTGGATGCGGCAACTTCCGGTAGGCGGTGGCGCCAATGTGATCGTCCTGCTGCTGATTGTCTGGGCCAGTGACATTGGCGCCTACGCGGCCGGACGAGCGATCGGCGGCCCGCGCCTGGCCCCGGCGATCTCGCCTGGAAAAACCTGGTCCGGCGCGGCCGGTGGCATGCTCGCCGCGGCCGCCACCGGGCTGGCCGCCTCTTCAGTATTAGGTAACGGGCCGATTTCCTGGCGTCCGGTGGCCTTCGCGGTGCTGATCGGAATCATCGGCCAGGCCGGTGACCTGTTCGAAAGCCAGTTGAAGCGCGACTTCGGGGTCAAGGATTCCGGCAGCATTATTCCAGGCCATGGGGGCCTGTTGGATCGGTTGGACGCCGTGTTGACCGCCGCACCGGCGGCGGCCCTACTGGCGCTGATCCTTGGACGTGGAGTAGTTCTTTGGAAATGAATGCCGGTCATACTTCCTCTGACCCAAGCGAGACGGTGCGTTCCGTTTCCATCCTGGGCAGCACGGGCAGTGTCGGGACCCAGACGATCGAACTGCTCGCCGCGGACCCCGACAGGTTCCGTGTGCGCGCCTTGGTTGCCGGCCGCAACGCGCAACGTCTCGCCGAACAGGCGATCGCCCTGCGCGCGGAAATCGCCGTGGTCGCCGACCCGGCCGCCTATCCCGCTTTGCGCGACGCCCTCGCCGGCACCGGGATCGAGGTCGGTGCCGGACCCGAAGCCGTGGTCGCCGCCGCCGCGCTGCCGGCGGATTGGACCATGGCCGCCATCACCGGCGCCGCCGGTCTCGCCCCCACCCTCGCGGCCATCCGCCGCGGCGCCTATGTCGGCCTGGCCAACAAGGAAGCTCTCGTCTGCGCCGGCGACGTGATGCTGCGCGCGGTGAGGGAGGCCGGTGCCACGTTGCTGCCGGTGGATTCCGAGCATAACGCGATCTTCCAATCGATGGCCGACGGTAACCGCGGCGCCGTGGAAAAGATCGTGCTGACCGCCTCGGGCGGCCCGTTCCGCACCGCGACGCTGGAGGAGATGGCCCGCGCGACGCCGGAAGCGGCGCTGCGTCATCCGGTCTGGTCGATGGGGGCCAAAATCAGCATCGATTCCGCCACCATGATGAACAAGGGGCTGGAACTGATCGAGGCCGCCCGGCTGTTCGGCCTCGAGGAAGCCGAAATCGGTGTCCTGGTGCATCCTCAGTCGGTCATTCACGGCATGGTCTACTACCGGGACGGCTCCGTGCTCGCGCAGCTTGGTTCGCCCGATATGCGGATCCCGATCGCGCATACGCTGGCATGGCCAGCGCGGATGGAAACGACCTCCCGCAGGCTCGACCTGGCCACCATCGGCAGCCTGGAATTCAGCGAACCCGACCTTGTGCGCTTTCCGGCCCTGCGCCTGGCGAGAGAAGTGTTGCAAGCGGGCGGTGGAACACCCACCATCTTGAATGCGGCGAATGAGATCGCCGTCGAGGCCTTCCTGCAACGGCGCACCGGCTTTTTGGACATCGCCGAGACCGTCGACCGTGTCCTGCAACAACTCGGGACACAAATGGCGGACACGTTGGAGGAGGTGATTGCCCTCGACGCGACCGCACGCCGCATCGCTGACGACCTGCTTGCCGTCCCCGCTGCGTGATGAACCCGACCGAAAGGCCGAGCCCGTGCTGAGTTTCATACCTGATTTCATCCGCAGCGCCGCGGCATTCGTGGTGGTTTTGGGTGTCCTCGTCTTCGTCCACGAACTTGGACACTATCTGGCGGCCCGCTGGCGGGGTGTTCGCGTCGAAGCGTTCTCGATCGGCTTCGGCCGGGCGATGACATCCTGGGTGGACAGCCGCGGCACGGTCTGGAAGCTGGGCTGGCTGCCGCTGGGCGGATACGTGAAGCTGCACGGGCAGGAGCGTCCGGAGGACGTGCCCGATGATGTCCGCGCCCAGTGGATCCCCGGCCAGACCTTCCACGAAAAATCGGTCCTCTCCCGCGCGATCGTCGTCGCGGCGGGCCCGATCGCCAATTTCGCCCTCGCAATGGTTCTGTTCGCCGCGTTGTTCATTGCCGTCGGCGAACCCGTGGCCCTGCCGGTCGTCAGCGGTGTTCTGCCGGACAGCGCCGCGTCCAGGGCTGGCCTGATGGTCAACGACCGCATCATGGCCATCGGCGGCAAACCGATCACCACGTTCGAGGAATTGCAGCACGCCATCACCACCCATCCCGGCGACACCTTGCCGGTCACCGTGCAGCGCGACGGGGCCGAAAAGGAGCTGCAGGTGACCCCGGATACCCGGGAGTCGGAAGGCCAGAAGGTCGGGCTGTTGGGCGTTCGTGGCGGCGCGGTCGAATACCACCGCGTCAGCGTTCCCGCGGCACTGCTGGCCGGCGTGACACAGACCTGGACCATCACCCACGAGACGTTCAGCGGCCTCGCCCAAATGATCTCCGGCCACCGCGGCACCGACGAACTGGGCGGCCCGCTGCGCATCGCCCAGTTGTCCGGACAGGTCGCCCAGCTTGGGATCGCCAGCCTGATTTCGTTCATCGCCGTGCTGTCGGTGAATCTCGGGCTGATCAATTTGTTCCCCGTCCCGGTGCTGGATGGCGGCCACCTGCTGTTCTACCTGGCCGAGGCTTTGCGCGGGCGTCCCCTGCCGCAGCGGGCCCAGGAATACGGGTTCCGCGCCGGACTGGCCTTTCTTGCCTGTCTGTTCGTGTTCGCGACCTGGAACGATCTCACCCATCTCGGACTGTTCCGCTGGGTCGCCAGCATGATCGGATAGCCGGCGGCTTATCGCCCCGCGCCGGCCCTCCTAACGCCGCCCCCCCCACGCGCGCCGGTCGCCCCGCTCATTGCTCGGGCCGCCGTTGCGTTTGAATGTCCGACGTATGG
>DATARX010000005.1:0-9385 GCA_036263955.1 Rhodopila sp. | reverse complement strand
CGCGGATCGCCAGGATTGTCGCCCCGGCTTGCGCCGCCAGTTCCGTCGCCAGGTCCAGCAACCCTTGATCGTCCATCACGCAGGCTCCGAAACGCGCGGCCGCCGCCCAGGCTTCGCACGCGCCAACACCTTGGCTTTCCCTAATACCGTGGCTTTCCCCAATACCTTGGCTTTCCCCACCACCTTGGCTTTCCCCACCACCTTGGCTTTCCCCACCACCTTGGCTTTCCCCATCACCTTCACCGGAGCCACCGGCACCGCCACCACCTCGATCGGATCAGCGGGCGACCGCGGCCGCAACATCGCATCCGCGGTTTCATACACCGTGGCCGGCTCAAAAAATTCCAGGCACGCCAACGCCCGAGGACAATCCTCCGCGCGCGCGAGGTAGCAGGGGCTGCACGTCATGTTCCGCCGCAGCGCCACCGCATGCGGCCCGATCGGTCCCCATTCCACCGGATCAACAACCCCGGAATGAATGCCGATCGTCGGCATCCCCACCGCCGCCGCGACATGCTTCGGACCGCTGTCGTTGCCGATATACAGCACGCAATTCTTCAATAGCCGCGGCAGATCGGCCAGCGAGGTCTTGCCCGCCATCGAACCAATCGCCCCCGTGTGCAGCACCGACTTCAGCAAGGCGTCGGCGATTTCGACATCGTCCGGACCGCCAACCAGCAAGATGTTGACGTCGTTTTTCTCCACCAGCAGATCGATCAGCGCCGAAAAATGCGCCGCCGGCCATTGCTTCGTCGCATTGCCGGCGCCGGGATGGATCGCCACCACCGGCTTGCCGAACAGCTTGCGCACCCGCGGCGGCAGCTCCGTCAACGGCATCGCCGACGGACCCGGCTGCATCAGCAAACGATCGTTCTCCGCCGCGTGCCCGATCGCGTCCACCAGCGTCAAAAGATCGTCGACGACATGACTGCGCTTGCGCTGCAGCTTCCGGTCGCCATCCCAGTCCAGCGCGATATCCAGGAACGGAAACTGCCCGAGATAGTCGAACCCGGCCAGAAAACGCGCCCCGGTATGCTTCAACACGTCCCGCGTCGAAGGATGCTTGCGCAGATCGACCGCCAGATCGAACCGGTACGGCCGAAGCTGCCCGCCCAGCGCCGCATAATCCTCCGCCGTCAGTTCCCGTTCCCCCAACGCCGACCGGCTATGGAAAAAACTAAACCCGATGAAATCATCAATGCTCGGTTCTAGCGAAACGAAACCATGTGACGCCGGCCCGGCGAGAACCGTAATGCGTGCGTTTGGAAACAACTTCCGCAGCCGTCGGATCGGCGGCAGCGCCGTCACGAAATCGCCGATATGATCAAGCTTCACCACCAGGATGCGCTCGATCTCCGCCACATGGAACAGCGGCGTCCCCGCCACCACGCGCTGCACCGGCTCATCGTCCGGACGATAATCCTCCGACTGCTTCGTCAGCCGAGGACTGAAGTAAGGGTCGCCCGCGGCGAACAACGTCTTCCAGACCGCATCGAACTGCCGCAGGTCAAACTCGTCCTTCAAATTCGCTCGGCTTGCCAGCTCATAATGGGTCAGCGTCGCATACGGCGTATACACCGTCAGCAACCCCGCCCGATGCGCCCGCAGGCAAAAATCGAGATCGTTGTTGATGATCTGATGCGCCTCGTCGAAACCACCCAGCCGGGTGAAGGTCTCGCGCCGAACCAGCATGCAGGCGCCGGTCACCGCGATGACGTTGCGCTGGGTCAGCGCCAGGCCGAAATAGCACGGGTCATCCTTCGCCGCGAACCGGAATGCATGCCGACCCGTTCCGTTCGAGGACAGAAACATGCCCGCATGCTGCACCGTGCCATCGCGATACAGCAGCTGCGGCCCGACGACCCCGACCTCCGGCCGCTGCCCGTGCTCCACCAGCCCATCAAGCCAATCGTCCTGGATGATCTCGATATCGTCATTCAGGAACAGCAGATACGCGCCGTCCGCCGCCTCCGCCGCGCGGTTATTGAAACGCGACCAGTTGAACGCCCCAGGGATATCGACGACCTTGTCGGCATGATCCTGCAGCCAGATCTTCCACGCCACCTCCGTGGCCGGAATATTATCGATGCAGATGATCTCGAAGTTCGGATAGTCCGTCCGCTCACGCAATGTCTGGAGGCAGCGTTCGATATGCCCGTGCGCCGCGCAGGTCGGGATGATGATGGAAACCTTGCCCTTGGATGCCACCGAACGCTTTACCCGCCAGGTGCCGGCAATCGGCGTAGCCTCCACCTCCGCGGCAATCCCGCGCCGGCTCAACGCCCGTTGCAGCGCCGCGCGCTCCCGCTTCGGATCGTCAAACCCCGTCGCGGCACGCTGGCACAGCAGCTTCGGCACATGATGCGCCCCACCCGCCTGTTCCACGCAGCGCAGCAGCAGGTCGTATTCCCCCGCCGCGACAAGGCCCGCCGGCGTGACGCCCACCCTGGCCAGCACCCCCGCCGTCACCACCCAGAGCCGCCCGATATAGTTTGTTGAAAGCAACAGGTCGGGCGAGAAATCAGGCTTGAAGAACGGCTCCCGCTCGTTGCTGACAGGACTGATGCGAATCTCGTCGGCATAGAACAGATCCCGGTCCGGATGCCGGCACCGCGCCACCACGAACTCCAGCAACGCGTCCGCCCCTGGCTCGTCGCCCGGCGCCAGCAGCACCATCAGTTCCGCACGCCCGCCGACCGCCTCCACCAGCGGCGCCTTCCACACCCCGCGCGCCGAGGCCGAAACGATCGAAAAACGCGCCGCCAGTTCCGGAACCTCATCAGCGATCTGGCTCAGCATCGCCATCGCGACGTCGTCACGCTCCGCCAACACCAGCACGCGCCAGTCGGCGTACGCCTGCAGCCGCAGCGCATGCAGTGTCGCCCGCATCGGTTCGGTATCGATCGACCTTCCCAGCCGCAGGATGAACCGGAACGCCGGAAGCGGCGCCACGCCCGCCAGTGAGGCCAGCATCATGTCCGACTCGGCGCGTGGCACCCGCCTGCGAATGCCAAGCGCATCGCCCTGATCGTCGGTTTTCCGCACGACGATATGGAACGACCGGTCCAACTGCATGCCGCTGTTGGCTCGGATCGCCAACCGAACCGTATGCTCGCCGTCGAGCAGCGCGCGGGGCGGGCAATGGAAGGCAAAGCCGCTGCGCAAGGCGTCCGGCCAGTCCGGGAAGGCCGCACCGACGTCCTGACGAGCCAGGCCGCGATGCGCATCGCCCAGCAACCGGTCGTCCAGGTAAACCTCGAAACTGGCGATGCCGGAACGAGACAGCAGCCAGCCCTCGATCGTCATCCGGCCGGTGACCGGCTCCAGCATCACCCCGTTCGAGACCGCCGGGGAGTCCAGTTCGAAACGAAACTCCGCGCTCTGCTCACGCGTCATCCGCGGCATCGCTTCAACCGGCTCAGCGCGCCCCGAAATCGACCGCGGCTCCGTGGGATCGGTCGCTTCCACCGTCTCCTGCCGGAGCGCCTCGCCCCCCTGCGCGCCACACACGATGACCCTGATCTGGTACGCGCCTTCGTATCGCTCGCCAATCACCCGATTGAATTGAAAGCCCGAAAGATGCGCCATCCTGACATCGGGAAACGCCGCGGCGACGTCCTGTCGCTCATGGCCGAATGTGGCCAGGCCGACATCCACGCCATCCACCGTCACGCGCACCTGGGCAATCCCGGACGCGCACACCGCCCAGCCGTTGACCGACAACGTGCCGTCGCTCGTCAGCCTGGCGGTGTCACAATACATTTCGATCGGGACGGAAGCCGGCAGTTGAACCGACGCATTTTCGATCGGAATGCTCTCCACTTGCCCAAACTCATTCGCGCACACCGCCTCGACCCGCAGCGTGGCCGCCCGCCGGCTCACCGCATCCAGTTGCATAGCCAGGCTGAAGCCCGATAGCCGGGCATTGAGATATCGCGGAAATGCCGCCGCGACATCCGGGCGCACGCCGCCGGTAACGGCATTGCCGACAAAACTGTCGCCGGCGAAAATACGCACCGCCGAAATCGGACCAACCCCGATCGCCCAGCCTCGCACCTGAAGGGCGCCGCCTTCATCGACGACGCCCCGTTCGATATACATCACCGTATAGGGACGGGCGCCACCCGCCGTACCGATCGAACGAGTCGAGCCAGAAACGACAATGACCGGTTCGGCAGCCGCCGCATCCAACGCGATCTCGAAGTCAGCGGCGTCTTCGACACCCTCCTCGGTGCAGGCGACAATCTGGAATGCGCACCGCTCGGGCAAACCGGCAGCGGGCAAACCCAGGTTGAACTGAAAAATTCTCTGCCTGCCAGAGCGTCCGTCAGGCAGGGTACAGACGTCGGCCCGTTCCGGCTCACCATACATACTGGCACTGGTGATCCGATCGCCGACCTGAAGCCGGACCGACCGGATCGGCGTCGGGCTCGCGGCGCGCCCGCGGATCACAACGTCAAACCGATCGGCGACCACGCCGCCCCGCACCGCCGGATCGATTTCGATCAGGATGCCGGAATCGACCGGGCTATCATCTTGGCGCGCCTGAACCGCGACAGGCACGCGACCAGCCTTCGACTTCCTTTGCGGCAACCGACGTTTCTCCATCATTCAACCGGCCGACAGGGTGCCGTCACCCGGCACCGCGGATACGCAGGCATCGCCCGCCCATCAACATCACATGCCAAACGGAAGCCGCCCTTCGCGATAGCCGTCCGTATCAAAATGTTCTTGTGCCGATCCGACTTTGCCCTGCCTTATGCTTTCGGCGACATCCGGATGCGCCGTCAGGTACCAGCGCTCATCCACCCGGATTGGAAACGGCAGCCGCCCCTCGAAATAGCCGTCATGGACAAAATGCTGCTTGGCCGAACCGACAACGCCTTCCGTCAACGCATGGCCGATGTCTTCGTAAGTGCGGGTATACCAGGCTTCGTCGACTTCAATCCCCTGGATCATGCGCCGCAAGATCTCGATAAAGTTCTCATAGGAAACGTTGACCCGCAATTCCCCACGCACTGTGGAAATCTCGATCGAGCGGCGGATCAGTTCAAACGGCGGGAGATAGCGCACGGTCGCTCCATCGGCACACGAGATTACACCGGTAAACCGGAGTTTGGTTCCAATCCAATACCCTTTCCGTAACCGGGATGGAACTATGTTCGAAGGATTTTTTGCAGATGCGGCGGCGCCGCCGCGAAGGATTTTTTGCAGGTGCGGCGCCGCCCCCGGCCTGCTATGGAACCGTCTTCTTTCCGGTCAGTCGACAGGTCCCTCCGCATGATCCAAACCCTGGCAGACGTCAGGCGCGCCCAGCCGCCCACCGATATCGAGCTCGCGGCCATCGTCCGGAACTTCCACGCCGCGCGCGTGCTGGTGGTCGGCGACGTCATCCTGGACCGCTACATTTCCGGCGCGGTCAACCGCCTCTCCCCCGAAGCGCCGATCCCCGTGCTCCGCCCCGCGAACAATCACTGCACCCTGGGCGGCGCCGCCAACGTCGCGCTCAACATCGCCACCCTGGGCGGCCACGCGATCCTGGTCGGTGTCACCGGCGACGACCTCGCCGGGGCGGAAGTCGATCGCCTGATTACCGCAACCCCAGGCATCGCATCCGCCCTGGTCCGCATCGCCGGCCGCCCGACCACCTCGAAAACCCGCTTCATGACCGGCTCCCACCAGCTGCTCCGCCTGGACGAGGAAGTCACCGACCCGCTGAATCCGGACGGCGCAACCGCCGTCATGGCCGCCGTCGAACGCCACCTGGACGCCGCCGACGTCATCGTTCTGTCAGACTATGCCAAGGGCGTGCTGTGCGATGGCGTGCTGGATGCCATCCTCGCCCGCGCCAAGGAAAAGGACCGGCTGGTGATCGCCGATCCCAAGCGCCCGGACTTCGCCGCCTACCGCGGCGCCACCGTCCTGACGCCCAACGAACACGAGGTCCGCGTCGCCACAAGGATCGAGGCCGACCACGACGCCGAGGCCGATCGCGCCGGCCGCGTGGCGCTGGATGCCACCGACGGCGAGGCCGTGCTGGTTACCCGTTCCGCCAAGGGCCTGACGCTGGTCAGCCGCAACGCCGAAGCGCTCCATCTCCCCACCCGCGCCAGGGAGGTCGCCGACGTGTCCGGCGCCGGTGACACCCTGGTCGCCACCCTGGCGGTCGCCCTCGGTGCCGGCGCCCCCCTGCCGGAGGCCGCCATGCTGGCCAACGCCACGGCCGGAATCTCGGTCAGCAAGCAAGGCACCGCCACCGTCTCCCGCCAGGAACTGCTGGACGTGCTCCATCTGCACGACCTGGTCGCCACCGACCGCAAGGTCGCCAGTCTGGAAGAAGCCATCGAGAAAGTCGCCCATTGGCATCGCAACGGCCTCAAGGTCGGCTTCGCCAACGGCTGCTTCGACCTGATCCATCCCGGCCACGTCCGCCTGCTCAGTGAGGCCCGAGCCGCCTGCGACCGCCTGATCGTCGCCCTGAACACCGACGCCTCGGTCAAGCGCCTCAAAGGGCCCACCCGCCCGCTGCAGAACGAAATGGCCCGCGCCACCGTCATGGCCTCCATGTCCCCCGTCGACCTGGTCACCCTGTTCGACGAAGACACCCCGCTCGAAATGATCCAGGCCCTGCGCCCCGACGTGCTGGTCAAAGGATCCGACTACACCGTCGACCAGGTCGTCGGCGCCGACCTGGTGCAGGGCTGGGGCGGCAAGGTCGTCCTCGTCACACTCCGCGAAGGCCACAGCACCACCGGCACCATCCGCCGCATGACCGCACCGGCGGCGGAGTAGGAAGATCGGGGCTCCGCCCCAAACCCCGCCAAGGGCGGACCGCCCTTGGAACCCCGGTATTGGGTGGGTGGACAGGAGGGGGCGACCGAGGTGGCGATAGGTCCGGGTTGCCCCCTCCTGTCCACCCGCCCATTAAATGGGATCAAAGGGTGCGCCGCACCCTTTGCGGGTCCGGGCGGAGCCCGGCCTTCCTACCCCAGCGCCTGGTCCAGGTCGGCGATCAGGTCCGCCGCCGTCTCCAACCCAATCGATAACCGAATAACATCCGGCCCCGCACCCGCCGCCAGCCGTTGCTCATCCGTCAACTGCCGATGCGTGGTGGAGGCGGGGTGCAGGATCAGGCTGCGGGTATCGCCGATATTGGCCAGGTGGGAGAACAGCCGCACGCCCTCCACCATCCTGATCCCGGCCTCGTAGCCGCCCTTGAGCCCGAAAGTGAATACCGCCCCCGCCCCGGTCGGCATGTATTTCTGCGCCAACGCCCGGTACGGGCTGCTTTCCAGCCCCGCATAGGACACCCAAGCCACCCGGGGATCAGCCGCCAGGAATTCCGCCACCGCCTGGGCATTGGCACAATGGCGTTCCATCCGCACGTGCAGCGTTTCGATTCCCGTAATGGTCAGGAACGCGTTCATCGGCGCCATGGTCGGCCCGTAATCGCGCAGCGCCACCGCCCGCGCCTTCGTGGTAAACGCGAAATCGCCGAAATTCTCGTAGAACCGCAGCCCGTGATACGCTGGCTCCGGCTCCGTCATCGACGGAAATTTTCCGCCCTGCGCCCAGTCGAACTTCCCCGACTCCACCACAATCCCGCCCATCGAATTCCCATGCCCACCCAGGAATTTCGTGGTCGAGTGCGTAACGATATCCGCCCCCCACTCGAACGGACGGCACAGAAACGGCGTCGCCAGCGTGTTATCCACGATCAGCGGCAACCCAACCGAGTGCGCCACCTCCGCGATCGCCGCGAGATCGACGATCACCCCGCCCGGATTGGCCAGGCTCTCGACAAAAATCGCCTTGCACTTCGGGGTCAGCGCCCGCCGGAAATTCTCCGGATCCGCCGGATCGACGAAATGGCACGTCCAGCCCAGCTTCTTGAACGACAATCCAAACTGCGTCAGCGACCCGCCATAAAGATTCCGAGACGCCAGGAACTCGTCCCCCGGCTCCAGCATCGTCGCGAACACCAGGAACTGCGCCGCATGACCCGACGCCGCGGCCACCGCGGCCCGCCCGCCCTCCAGGCTGGCGACCCGTTCTTCCAGCACAGAAACGGTCGGATTGGTCAGGCGCGTATAAATATACCCGAAGTTGTGCAGGTTGAATAACGACGCCGCATGATCGACATCGTCAAAAACATAAGCTGTTGTCTGGTAGATCGGCGTAGCCCGAGCGCCCGTGGTCGGGTCCGGCGCCGCCCCGGCATGCACCGCGCGAGTCTCGAATCCATAATCGATATTCACCGCCGGCAACGCCCGCGGCTTGCTCCGCCGGTCCGTCGGTGCCTGCGCCGCCTTGTTGCGGATGATGCCGGAGTTCACCCCGCTCCACGACAATTCCCCGCCCAGCCGCCCGAATTCGATCTTCGGGCAGCGGTTCATGATCACCTCGATCCCCGCCGCCTCGCCCGTCGCCGCCGCCGCGTCGTTGCGCACGCCAAGCTGCATCCACACCACCTTGGCGCCGATCGCGATCGCATCGTCCATCACCGGCCCAACCGACTCCGAGGCGCGGAACACCTCCACCATGTCGATCGCATCCGGAATGTCCCGCAGGCTGGCATAGACACGCTCGCCCAGCAGATCCTTGCCCGCGATGCCCGGATTGACCGGGATCACCCGGTATCCCTTCCCCTGCAGATACTTCATCACGAAGTAGCTCGGCCGGTTCCAGTTGGACGAGGCACCCACCAGCGCAATGGTCCGCACCGTCGACAGGATGCGGCGAAGCTTCGCATCGGAATAAGGGATTGGGTCCATCACGATCAGCCTTCTGCACGCGGAGAGACCGCTTTTAGGGGGTTTCACCAGCCGAGGGCAACCGATCGCCCGCCATCCGCTTGACAATGCCCAGCCGGACCTGTTTGGCAAGCCGACAGGGAAGGAACCAAACGCAAATGCAACAACCGGGCCCGATAAACGTCACAGCCCTGATCGACCGCCAGCCGCTCAGCGCCTTGCAGATCCGGATCCTGCTTCTCTGCGGCTGCGTCGCCCTGCTCGACGGGCTGGACCTTCAGGCGATCGGCCTCGCCGCCCCGGCGATCGCCCACATGCTGCACGTCGAACCCCGAGCCTTCGGCGCCGTCTTCAGCGCCGCCCTCCTCGGACTGACGCTCGGCGCCTTCATTCTCGGCCCGATGGCCGACCGCTTCGGCCGCAAACGCATCCTGCTTGCCAGCACCCTCACCTTCGGCATCTTCACCATCGCCACCGCGCTGGCCACGTCGTTCACCGCGCTGCTCGTCGTCCGCTTCCTCACCGGCGTCGGCCTCGGCGGCGCCATGCCCAGCTTCATCAGCCTGGCCTCCGAATACGTGCCCCGAGCCAGGCGCTCCCTGCTCGTCACCCTGCTCTGGGCCGGCTTCCCG
>DATARX010000520.1:0-9816 GCA_036263955.1 Rhodopila sp. | reverse complement strand
AACCTCGCCGACCGTCTCGCCGGTCATGGCCTCACCGATCTGGACGGCGACGGCGTAGGTTTGCTCCTCCCGCAGCCGGCCGCGCATATACGGATCGATGGACAGCCAGATGGTGCGGGTGACGACCTCGCCGGGGCCGGGGTTCGGAATCGGATCTTCCTGAATGGTGAAATCGTCCGGCGCCGGCTCGCCGCGTGGCCGCCTTTTCAGGACGACCGAACGGCGCAGACCCTCGGCGGCCATCACGCGGCCTCGGCTTTCAGGACGAGACGGCCGGTGACCTTGCCGTCGCGCAGGCGCATCAGGGCGTCGTTCGCCTGGCTCTGCGGGACGGTGGCGACCGGCAGGGCCTGCAGATCGCCGGCCTGGGCCAGCTTCACCAGCTCCCGCAACTCCTTGGGGTTGCCGACATAGCTGCCCTGAACGGTCAACGCCCGGATCGCCATGATCGGCAGCGGCAACATCAGTTCGCCGCCGAACAGCCCGACCTGGATCAGCTTGCCGCCCTTGGCCAGGGCGCCGAAGGCAAACCGCGCGGTGGCGGTGCCGTTGACCAGATCGATCACCGCCGGCACCGGGCCGCCGGCGGCTTCGATGATGCGCTTGGTGACGGCCGCGCCGTCTCCGCTGCCGTCGACGGTCTTGTGGGCACCGGCCTTCAGCGCGGCATCACGCTTTTCGGCGCTGACATCGACGCTGATGATGTTTTGATGCTTGAGCGCTTTCAGGATGGCGATTGCGTTGAGGCCGAGGCCCCCTGCCCCGACCAGCACGATTGGTTGTTCGGGGGTCAGCGGCATCGCCTTCTTGATGGCGGAAAACACCGTGATGCCGGAGCAGGCATAAGTCGCCGCGACCGCGGGGTCGAGGCTGCCGAGGTCGACCAGATGGCGCGGGTGCGGCGCGACGACATGGCTGCCGTAGCCGCCGTTCTGGTATACGCCGAGGCTGCGCGGCGTGACCGAACACATGTTATCGTCCTCGGCGAGGCATTGCGCGCACTTGCCGCATCCCAGCCACGGGTAGACGATCCGTACGTCGCCGATTTTCACGCCTGTCGCGTCCGGGCCCAGCTTCACCACGCGGCCGATGATCTCGTGGCCCATGGCGAGCGGCAGGGTTACGCCGCGATCGACCAGCGACATCTTCTGGCCGCCGCCGATATCGTAATACCCCTCCCAGATATGCAGGTCGGAGTGGCAAACGCCGCAATGGGTGACCTCCAGCAGAACCTCGGTGCCGGTCGGTTCCGGGGTTGGGAGTTCGATTTCCTGTAGGGGTTTCCCGTTCTCAACCACGGCCCATGCGCGCATGACTTCCTCCTCCGATGCGTTCGGTCCATCGATAGCGCGTGGCGCGGATTAAGCAAGGTCGGGACCTTGCCCCGCGGCCCGCCAGGGGCCGTCGGCCCTTTTGCGGGTTCGGGCAGAGCCCGACCTTCGCTTACGCCGCCTCCGCCATCGTCGAGCGTTCGCAGCCGACGGTGGTGCGATGCATGTCACGGACCTGGCTGGGATCGAATGGGCGGGCGCGATGCATGGTGGCGCGGTTATCCCACATCACCAGGTCCCATTGTTTCCATTCATGGGCGTAGACGAACTGGCGCTGGGTGGCGTGTTCGATCAGGTCGCGCAGCAGCGCTCGGGCTTCGGGGATCGGCCAGCCGATGATGGCGCCGGCGTGGGAGGCGAGATACAGCGACTTGCGGCCGGTGGACGGGTGGGTGCGCACCAGGCGTTGCAGCACCGGTTTCAGGCGGATGCGGTCTTCGTCGGTAAAGTCGGTAAAACCGAGCTGGGCGCGGGAGTAAAGCTGGCTGTGCTCGCAGACCAGGTCCGCGATCTCCGCTTTCATTTCGGCGTCCAATGTATCGTACGCCGCGCGCATGTCGGCGAATTCGGTGTTGCCGCCGGCGGACGGAATCAGCCGGGCGGACAGAAGTGAATATTTGGCCGGGATTTCCTTGAAGGAACTGTCGGAATGCCAGAGCCGGTTGCCCAGGGTAAACAGGCGCTTGCGGTTGTCGCGGGCCATCACCCGATTTTCGACGTCGAGGTTGGAGATGTCGTTCACCAATGCGGATTCCAGGCGGCGTGGCTTGCCCCAGTCGATATCGCCGCTGGCTTCCTCGAGAGACCCGAAGTTGCGGGAGAAGGCGAGTTGGGTTCCGTCTTCGAAATGCTGGTCGTGGAAGACCAGCACGCCGTATTGGTCCATTCCCTTTTCGATTGATGACGCCTGTTCCGCGGTCAGTGGTTTGGTGATGTCGAGGCCGGATGCTTCGCCGCCGAAGAATGGGCGGGAGACTGGGTCGATCGGACGGATGGAGAGGGTCATGGAGACTTTCCTTGTTGCCATCTTGATTTTCTGGCCAGGCGGATGCAGCAAGCCGTGGGTGGCGAGGCCAGGCCATAACGACTTCACATCAGTGCAGTTCAACCAGGCCCATGGCATGGCCGAAGCGGCGGGATGGTTCCTGCGGGTCGCCGTATTTGCGGTGCATGGCGGTATGATAGGCAGCGGCCAGCAGCAAGCGATCCCGATCGGGCTGCCGGTTGGTGGCGAAATCCATCAGCATGCACTGGGCGATTTCCTGGTTGTGCGGGTCATTGCCCAGTCGGCACGCGCTCAGCGCAATGTGCTGCACCAGCCTGTCGCGGTCGGAGACGTTGTCGCAGTAGGCCTGGGTCCAGGCGATCGCTTCCTCTCCGTTCAGGGCCAGGATTGCGGTATCGATGCGATCCAGCAGTTGATCGGCGCTGAGGGCATTGGCACCGGCCGGGGCTTTCAGCGAGATCGGATGGACCTCGCCCAGGCCTTGCTGGTTGTACGCCACGCGGTTGGCGAACATCGCCGCCACGTACAGCAGGCGCAGCCGGCGCGGGTGGTCGAAGCTGTCGTAGAACCAGGCGAGCGTGTTGTGATATTCGTAACAATGATGCGGCATGTTGAAGGCGTTCGGATCGCGGGTTTCCAGGACGGTCTGGCCGACCGCGATCTGCAGCACATCCAGCAGGCGGCGCGGGTCCTTGCCGGCTTTCAGCAGTTTCGTCAGCGTTTCGAGGGTTTCGATCTCGCCCTGGCGCAGCACGGCGTTGCTGAGTTCGGTGGCTTCCTGCTGGTTCGCCGGTTCCTTATTTCGCAGCATCGCCAGTTCGGCGTCGCTGACGCCGCTGTACGGGATCGCACGTATCGTTTCGCCCTCAATCATCATCTTGATGTAGTTGCAGGCGACTTCATAGGTTGAATACCAGCGGGGTCCGACGGCGATATCCAGCGCGCCGGCGTAGATCACGTTGTGCGCATTGTCCCAGCCGAGGGCGTTACCGAGTTCGACGGTAGAGCGGGCGCGATAGGCCTTGTGGCCGGTGGTGTAGGACCGATTGTGCAACACGCGGTCCTGCACATCGATCAGGCCGGCGAAGCACATCTCGGCCAGGACTTCCTTGCGTTCGGCGGCGTTTTCGATCAGGCCGAGGAACATGCGGTAGGCGTCAATGACCTGGCCGCGATGCACCTGCGTCATCCAGTTGTTCAGGCGTTCACGTAGCGGGCCGGTCTGCGCGATCGGTTCCTGGTCCGGCCAGTAGACGACGGGGGCCGGCGGGGCTTCGATATCGCCCTGGTTTCCGCGATGCCGGGTGTAATGCCCGGGCGCCTTGTCGATCTTCTGGTTCCAGATGTCGAGCCAGGTCGGGATATACCAAATCGTCTGCGCCATCGGCAGCATCGACAGGTGCTCCGGCAACATACGGGTCAGGTTGATGGTGGCACGGGCGGACAGGAGGCAATGATCATTGTTGACGAAATTGGGGTAACCGTCGTCCATCCGTTCATGATACGGCACATGGGTGTATGGCGCGTGGATCCGGACGCCCTGGGCCACGATTTCAGGGAGCGGGCGGCCGGCGCGGACCAAATCGTAGTAGACGTCGCTGGCCCCCTTCTGGTCACGCATCAGACAGCGGTCTTCCAACCTGTCGTAAAGACCACGGACAACGGTGCTGGGCTGCTCTTGGGCGACGTTGTTATTCATTCTGGTTTCCTCCGACTGTTTCGTCGATTGGCGCAATCCTACGCTCCAGACGAAGGCGACGACAACCGTTGCGCGGGGTCGGGGACGCAATCCGGCTTTCAACAAACCCCGCTCGCGGCTCGGACTCGTCGCCTTATGCCAGTTCGGCCTATCAGGAATATGGTTCTGATCGACGTGTTTCCGCCGATTATAACTGGATTTTTTGGTTATTCTGTTCGTTTTGATTACGGCACGTGTTTGGATTGGTGGCATCCGTTCGGGGCTTGTGGCCCGCTGGACGCGCGCAATTGAAACCGCCGGACGCGCGGACGTGATATCGATACCAAGCGGACAGCCGCGACCGTCACGCGCCGGACCGTGACGAAAATCCCGTATTAACCCGCGGCGAACAGGCCGGCGCCGATGAAATCACCTTCGCGGGCGCCCCCCGGACAGGCGAATATTCCACCTCCGACATGGGTTGTGAACTGGTTTAGCATGTCGAACTTGGCCATATCGGTGAACGTCTTGATGAAGCCGGTGCGCGGATCTTTTTGGTAGCAGATGAACAACAGCCCCGCATCGTATTCCATGCCTTGCCGCCACGGTGGCCACCGTTCGGCGACGAAGCTGACGCCGTCATTGTAGGAATAGCTGCGCCGCATAAAATCCGCGGCGCCGATGTTGGCCGCATTCGCCATTCGCACATGGGCGTGTTCGGGAATGATCGGGTTGCCGTCGGCATCGACCCGATCCAGGCCCAGCGGCGCGAACTCGTCTTTCAGACCCAACGGTGCGCCCGAAACTTTGTGCCGGCCGATCGTCTGTTCCTGGAAGTCGGTCTTGGTGCGATCCCAATGTTCCAGGGCGATCCGGATGCGGCGGACGACCAGGTAGGTGCCGCCCTGCATCCATCCTGGCCCGTCGTTGCCGACCCAGACGGCTTTGTCGATAGGCTGCGGCGTCTGGGTGCCGTCCTTGAAGCCCATCAGGTTGCGCGGCGTCCCCCCGCCCGCCGGGTTGGACAGGAAGCCGGTCTGGACCCAGCGCACCGCGGCCACACCATCGGCGAGCAGTGCCAGTTGGCGGACGGCGTGAAACGCCACCTGGGGATCATCGGCGCAGGCCTGGATGGCCAGGTCGCCGCCGGTCTGGGCCTCCACCAACTGGTCGCCGGTGAATTTTGGCAGGTCGACGAAGGCGTCCGGGCGCCGCCCGGCCAGACCGTAACGATCCTGGTTGTCCTTCGCGAACAACCCCGGGCCGAGGCCGAACGTCACCGTCAGCCGTGCGGGCGTCAGTCCAAGCGCATCGCCGGAATCGGGGATAATCGTCTCACCGTCCTGGTCATAGCCCGGGTCCAGTTTGGCGGGCTCGATCGGCATCCCGCTGGTCAACCGAGCGGCGGCATTGGTCCAGAGTCGCAACAGACTGGCGACGTCATCCCGTTTCGTGGTCGTCAGATCGAACGCCGCGAAATAGACGTGCGACTGTTGCGTCGTCGCAATGCCCGCCTGATGCGGACCCCAAAAGGCTTCGATGCCGCCTTGGGGCTTGGGGATGGCTTCGGCCGAGCGGGCAGCGAATCCGGTGCCGGACGCGGCGAGAAGGCCGCCTGCCGCGGCGAACAGGCGGCGACGCGACGGTCCGCCTGCCTGCCGATCGCTCATCTCGCCTCCAGAATGGCATTCATTTCGTCCTCGACGTAATAAAAGCCCTTGCCGTCAGGCTTGATGGCAAGGCCGAACAGGTCCCCGCTGCCCGGCGGGGATTGTGCCTGGTTGGCATCGATCCACTGGGCGTAGAGTTGCTTGCCCGCGATCGGGTCGACCTCGACCACTTGCCCGTTGCGGCCGTTGACCGCCAGCAAGTGCCCGTTCGGGGCCTGGATCAAAGCCAGCGGCCGGAGCAGCAATCCGCCCGAGGTAATTTCGCGCCCGGTGCCGGCGGAGGTGGTACGGGTCGTTGCATCCGCGATGGCAACGATGCGGTTCCCCAGCGCGTCCGACACGTAAAGGGTATTGTCGGTGCCTAGAACGAGGCCGGTGGGGCCGATCAGAAAGGCGCTTCTGTCGGCGCGTTGACCGAAGCCGTCGGCGATCACCGTTCTGGACTTAATCACCGGCTTTTGTCCGGCGGGGATCGACAGATCAATGCGCAGCACGGTGGCCTTTGCCACGGTGACGGGGTAGCCGGTCGCGGGATCGCGGATCTGTGGACCTGGCACATCGAAGCCGGACATGCTGATGAACAGCGTCGCGGTTGTGCCGTTGTCGCTGATCGCCATGTTGCCCCAGGGACCGTTGATGTCCGGGCCGGACCAAACGTCGACGAGTTTTCCACTGGAATCGAGCACCAGCAGACACCCATCACCCTTGGTCCGCGTGGTGCCGTCCACGCTTGGCGTGCTGCCGACGATGACCCAACCGGTTTTCAGCATTGTCATCGCGGTGGTCAGGCCGATGCCGCCTGGGCACCGCGGCGTGTTTCTTGGGATCTCGGCGAAAAGTCGGGTCTTTTTGGTCGCCGGATCGTAGACGATGATGGTGGTTCCGGCGCCCTGCAGATTCGCCAGGTTGTTAAAGTTGTCGATCAGCACGTCATCCTTTTGGATCGTGCCGGCGGTAACCGGGGCGACGACAACGGCGTAGGGGTTCTGGTCGCCGTTGTCCGCCACGGTCGAGGTCAGGGTGACGTGTCGCTTGACCGTTTCCAGGAATCCGGACGGGCCGTCGGCGCGGACTGCCGCGGACAGCAGGATGCAGGCACCGAACGCCATGCAGGTCAGGCCGGCAAACCGGCGCATGTTCCAACGTTTCATCACTCGCCCTCGTGCTGCCGCCTTCGCGCCGGCGTCGGCGCTGCGCCCCGATATGATATTGAGAACTATTCGCATCTAAAGCCTCCGCTGGACCGGGTCAAGCCTGGGTCAAAACAGGATGTTGGTGCGCACGCCCAGCACGAGTTCATTACCGACCCGGGCGGACGGGTTGTTCGGATTGGCCACCCCGCCGCCGGGGTTGAAGACGTACTGGATATCGGGCTGCAGCTGCCACCACGGTGTCGCCTGATATTGATAGGAGACTTCCAAGTAGGTCTCGCCGCCCTGCGTCGGAACGAAGGTGCCGGTGTAGGCAGCGGTCTGCTTGTCCAGGGCAGCGACCGCGCTGCTGACCTTGGCGTATCCCATGCCGATCGAGAACGTATCATCGTCGCGATGCAGGATCGGCTCATGGAACGTAACGCCGGCATTCAGGCTGAAGGTAATCAGATTGCGGTCCGCCTGCGGCGCCCATAGGACACGGCCGAAGATATTGATGTTCCGGTCGCTTTCGGTGGGATCGACCCACACCATCTGATCCATGGTCGCGTAGACGCCAAAATTGCCATGATGACCGAGCGGCAACCCATTGCTGGACGGATTGGCCAGGGAGAGGCCGGTGTTGTCATATTGCTGATCGGCGAAATTCTGTGAATCGAACCAGGCGCCGATCTTGTAGACCCGGGAAAGCGGTTCCGACTGGCCCGCATACAGCATCGTGCCGAGCGAGGGGTAGGCGTATTGCGCTTCGGCGATGACGAGCACGCCGCCGTTCAAAGGGAAACTCGTTCCGGATGGGTTTTGCTGCTGCGCGTCCCCCGAACAGCAGAGCCCGCCGCTTGGCGATGGGCTGCCGTTGAACACACCGGTCAGGAACGTCAAGGAATCGACCGGCCGATATCGCGCGCGCACGCCGAGGGCGGAGAGCGGATAGGCTGGACCGCCGCCGGGAAGATCGGCCGAAGGCACCATCGGCCAGCCAAACATTGTGTTGATCAGGTAAGCACCGTTGGCGTTGACCATGAATTCCTGGTCGAGACTTTGCTGGCCGACCTTGATGTCGAGGCGATCTTCATCAAGAAATTTCTGCTGGTACCAAAGTTCCCAGAGACGGGTTGAGCGGTCTCCCTCGATCCCACTGGCGGTCTGCAGCGTCAACAGGTTGCTGGTACTCAGGTTGTCCCCGTGCAGTTGGAGGGCGCTGACGTTGAACGTGCCGCCGTACCATCCAAACGCCCGGTTCGTATCGAGTTGCAGCGCCATCTGGGTCAGGCCGTCATAGGCGGCACCCTGTTTCGCGCCACCGGTGACGTTGCCCAGGACTTCGCTGGTTTCCAGCAGCGCGAATGAAATGCCGTATTTAGCGAGGGCCGATCGAAGACCCCACATGTCGCCAAGCATATAGCCGCTGCGCGAGATGCCGTTGAGGAATCCAAACGGACCGGTGGTCGATGGGGCGCCCTCCCCAGGCGTGAAGGCGTCCTCGGCCGGGATTTGGATCGCCGGCGGCGCGGCATCCGCGGATGTCGACCGAAGCGTACTGGCCGCCGCGACAATGGTGGCAAGAAACGTGAGCGTGCTGCCCGTCAGGCGGGCGGGCCGGTTTATCTTTCGCATTCTGCAACTCCCAAACAGGGAGGCCAGTTAGATGCAATTGAGAATGAGTTGCAATACCTCATTTGCGCGGATAAGGTGGTTTTATCGGTCAGATTGAATCCAGATTGAATAAGGGCCCACCACATGACGTTTCGCTTCGCATATCCCGGCGTCGTGCGATTGGTCTTTGTTTTTACGGCGCTTTGCCTTGCCCGGACGGCATCGGCGGATGAACCTGTAACGATAAGCGTGACGCTCAGGGATCATCGGTTCTCGCCGTCTGAAATCCATGTGACGACGGGAAAGCCGACGATTCTGAAGATCAGGAACGAGGACGACACAGCCGAGGAATTCGATTCGACGGCGCTGAAGGTCGAAAAGATCATTGCGGCCGGCGGGTCGGCGACGATACGGCTACGCCCGTTGGGACCCGGGCGCTTTCCGTTCATGGGCGAGTTTCATCCCGACACCGCGCGGGGCGCGGTGATTTCGGAGTAATCCTATGCGGAGATGACTTGCCGCATGATCGCCACCGCTTCCTCGATCTGCGCCGCATTCACGTCCAGGTGCGTGCAGGCTCGGCCGCGATACGTATCGGACACCGAGATCGTTACGCCGAACGGGCGGAGGCGGCCGGCGAATGCCGCGGCGGTCAGGCCGGATCCGGTGGTATCGAAGAACACCAGATTGGTTTCCGGGGTTTCCACCGTGATCCCCGGGATCTGCGCCATGCCGCGGGCCAGGGCGGCGGCATTGGCATGATCCTCCGCCAGGCGATCGATATTGTGCTGCAACGCGTAGATACAGGCGGCGGCGTTCATGCCACCCTGGCGCATCGACCCGCCCAGACGCTGCTTCCAGCGCCAGGCCTCGCCGATGAAGTCCCTCGGGCCGGCGAGCACCGCACCGAGCGGCGCGCCCAGGCCCTTGGTGAAATCGAGCCAGACAGTGTCGCAGTCGGCGACAACGTCTTTCGCGGCTTCACCGAGGGCGACCGCCGCGTTCAGTACGCGGGCACCGTCCATATGGACCTTCATGCCGTGCTGGTGGGCGACATCGGCGACGGCTTTCAGTTCGCTGGTCCGCCAGCAGGCGCCGCCGCCCTTGTTGGCGGTCTGCTCCACCTCCACCAGTCGTTGCGGCGGCGAATAGCGATTGACCGGGCGGATCGCACTCAGCAGGGCTTCGGCGGTGAAGATGCCGCGCGCGCCGGGCAGGCCGCGGATCATGACGCCGCTGATGGCGCCGGGGCCGCCAGCCTCGCTGGCCTGGATGTGGGCGTCCTCATGCGCCAGGATTTCGTCGCCCGGGCGGCAATGGGTGGCGACCGCGACCTGGTTGCACATAGTGCCGGACGGCATGAACATGGCCGCTTCCTTGCCCA